>SKHI01000029.1 GCA_007117065.1 Candidatus Woesearchaeota archaeon | reverse complement strand
TGCCGAGAGTTTGGTAAAAAAGTATGATCTTGATTTGTATTTGAAGCAATCTATTGATTTGACGAGAAGAAGAATTGAAGAAGTCTTTGGTAAAGACCCTGAGAAACAACTCGGTCTTGGGGAATGGTTTTAAGTAGTGCTAAATAATATATGTGTGTATTAAAAAATTCTAAATGTTAATAAATAAGTAATAGGATATATATCGTATGTGGTTTGCAGTATTTCTCTTGATTCATTCTGATACAGGTTAGAGAAACATTCATACTATTTTTTTCCAAAAGTTCACTACATAAATATTTCTCGAGATATTGTTAATCATTCTTTTTGCTGTGCTCGATAGATCTTTCTCTTTATTGTTTGTTCTAGTTTTTTAGTAAATATTTCTCCTTCCCTGGTATACGTCCAAGCAAATAAGAGCGCATCTTTTGGTACATATTTGTTTATTGTTTGTGTATAGGCTTTTTGTGCTAATCCTTTTCTTCTATGCGGTTCTTTTATGACTGCGGCTACTAAATAGATTGCTTCTGCTTGTTCTATAGTTAATTGTTTTTCTAGCGCTTTTTGTGTGAGCTCTTCTTCAGTTATGCTTCCTTTAAGGAATTCATTCATATCCGTTATTGTTGCTGGTTGTAAATGCGTAAACCCAACTATTTCTTTATCATGATATATGATGTTCATTCCTTCTGCGAAAGATTTTGCAAGTTCTTCAAGTCTTTTTTTGCTTATTTGTTGTTGTGACGGATCATTTTTTGTCTGAAATATCTCTTCTCCTAATTTTCCCGTGTGGTAAAAGTCTTCTTCTGTTGCTTTTCTTATTTCTGCAAGAAAGGTGTAGTTGTTCACAAAGTTTTTTATGGTTTGTACTGTTTTTATACGTATGGATTTATCTCAGTTACTTCTGTTTGCCAATTCTTTTGTTCTTGTTGAGGGGGTGTCAGATAAACGCGCTCTTGAAGAAATTGGGTTTTCTCAGGTGCAGTTTTTGTCTGGTCCATTATTTTCTGTCGTTGAGTCTTTTGAGAAGGGTTGTGTTGTGCAGTTGTGTTTTGATAATGATGCTCATGGAAGGGAGTTAACTAAGCGTTTTACACGCGAGTTTTCTCAGCGCGGTGTTCAGGTACGCTTTGATGTTCAGAATATTATTTTTTCTTTTGGTGTTACTCGTATCGAAGATTTTCTTAGTTTTGTTCGCAGGAGAAAATAGTTTATTCTTTTTTTAGGCTAATAATATAATATATTATTGCTGCTATTGGTCCAGTAAAAAATGTTGCTATAGCCCATGTTGCTGGTTTCATCTGATGTGCTTTTGCATTGTTTGGTACAAGTATGAGTAATGATATCATGCTGAATGTTGCTGTTATGATATATATGAGTATGAATATGTTTTGTTCAGCAGGTGGTCTTGACGGTATATTTAGTGCGCTATATACTCCTAAAATCGTTATTAGCAATATAATGTGTTTTCCTATATTTTTATTTTTTATTGCGATAACATTAAGCAATACAAATACTATGAAAATAATCGAAAGCGTTATTATTCCTGTTGCCATAACACATTTTTTGTCAGTGGATATATATATGTTTGTAATTTATTCCGCTTTTTGTATGGTGTTTTCTGCTCCACATGCTTTACAGCAGAGTACGAGTACGAGTCCTTTTCGTTCTATTTTTGTCTCTGGTTTTTTACAGCTTGGACAAAGCACGTATCTGTCTGCGTAGCTTTGTATTTTCTCATTAATTTTTGACGCTGCTATTTTGGTGTTGAATACGAGAAATTGTTCTTTTTGTATGTGTGCTTTTGCTGCGAGTTGTTTTGAGAGATATTTTGCTATGTGTGTGTTCGGTCTGTCTAGTTTTTCTGTTATTATGTTAAAATTGCTAATAATTGTGTTGTTTCCTTGTATGTGTCCTTTGACTTTAGGTATTTCAAATCGTTGGCTTCCTTGCGCTATTTCCGGTAACTGTTCTTTCGCTTTTGCAAGGAGTTCTTCATAATTCATACTATACAAGAATTATTTGCTCTTCTTAAATATTATGTGCAATAAACATATTTTCTATATAGTAATTATAACTGTTCACTGGACATCTACCCCAAATTAAATAAAAGCTTGCTGTGTCTAAATCCCTATGTCTTTAGAATTGCGATCATATCAAAAGGAGATACTCGCGACTGCCATTCAATATAATACATTAGTAGTTCTGCCTACGGGCTTAGGAAAAACTGCTATTGCTATGGCTTTATCTGAACAGCGAATACGACAATATCCTAGTTCAAAAGTTCTTATCCTTGCACCCACAAAGCCTCTTGTAGAACAACACTATGCTACTTTCACCGAGCATGTCCCTGATGCCTTATCCTTAGGCGTTATTCTTACTGGTCGGACAAAGCCTGAGAACCGTGCAAAACAATTTGCTTCTTCAACATATATTTTTAGCACCCCGCAAACAATTGAAAATGATTTGTTATCTCGGAGAATATCCCTGTCTGAAGTAAGTCTTTTAGTAGTTGATGAAGCACATAGAACTACAGGAGAATACGCCTACGTTTCGATTGTTTCAACGTATAAAAAGCAGAGTAAGTATGAGCGAATTTTAGCATTAACTGCCAGTCCAGGAAGTAATAAAACAGTTATTGAAGAAGTTGTGGCAAATACTGGAGTAGAAAAAATAGAAGTTCGCGCAACTGATCATCCGCAAGTAGTGCCTTATCTACAAACTCTTGATGTAACCTATGAAGAGGTTGCATTGTCTGATGAATTACAATCACTTATTACCTCTTTAAAGCGTTTTCTTGATCAAAAAAAACAAGAGGCAGAGTCATTGGGTATCGTGCGCGACTTATCGTACAGTAAAGGCCAACTTCTTGCTGCACAACGACAAGTACAAGCATTATTGCGCGAAGGAAAGCCCGAACCTGAAGCATGGACTACTATTAGTATTATCGCAGAAATTCTCAAAGCAGAGCATGCTTTAGAATTGCTTGAATCGCAGAGTTTGCATGCGGCAAACCAGTACTTTTCTTCCTTACTGCGTCATGCTGAGAGAAATCAAAGTAAAGCAGTAAAAAATCTCATGAGTGATCCTGTTTTTAAAGCAATTATTCTTCGTTCTCAAGAGTTTTCTCAAAAGGGCATTGAGCATCCAAAATTGTTGCGTGCAGTAAGTATGATTAAATTAGAGCGCGCGAAGAATCCTGATAAGAAAATTATTGTTTTCAATCAATTCAGAGATTCTGCTCAGCGTCTTGTCGAGTTACTTGGTTCTTCGGCACGATTATTTGTTGGTCAACAAAAAAAAGGAGAAACAGGTCTTTCTCAAAAAGAGCAAAAAGCGTTACTTGATGAGTTTCGTAATGGTTCATTTCCTATTCTTGTAGCAACTGCAGTTGGTGAAGAAGGCCTAGATATTCCTGCTGTTGATCTCGTATTATTTTATGAACCTGTTCCTAGTGCTATTCGAACAATTCAGCGTCGCGGGCGTACTGGAAGGCATGATAGTGGTCGCGTTATTGTTTTTGTTGCCAAAGGTACGCGTGATGAAGGCTATCGTTGGTCTGCTCATCATAAAGAAAAGCGTATGTATCGTGCTCTTACTGAGGTAAAAAATAATAGCTATTCCCAGCCAGTTCAACAAACACTTTCTTCTGTTGATGAGGTAGAAATAATTGCTGACAGTAGAGAAAAAAGTAGCGGGGTGTTAAAAGCGCTTCGTCAAGAAGGTGTTTCTTTACAACTTCAGAGTCTTCCTGTAGGGGATTATCTTCTTTCTAATAGAGTGTGTGTTGAATTCAAATATTCAGATGATTTTGTTGACAGTTTACTGGATGGTCGTTTATTTAGTCAATTAAGTCGTTTAGTGCAATACCAGCGACCTCTTATTATTGTTCAGGGAACTGACTGGTATAGTGTTCGAAATGTTCATCCAAATGCTATTCGTGGCGCATTAAGTGCTATTGCAGTAGGTTTTGGAATTCCTATTTTATCAACACAAAATGATCATGACACAGCCTCCCTACTCAAAACGATTGCTTTGCGAGAGCGAAAAGAAGGGGTTGCGTCAGCTCAAACAATTTTGTCAGGTAGGCCGCAGACTATTCAAGAGGAACTTGTTTTTTTTGTTGCACAAATTCCTTCTGTCGGTCCCGTGCTTGCCGCGCGCATTCTTGAGCATTTTGGCTCTGTTAAAAAACTCGTTTACGCTTCTGTAGATGCGATTGCGCAAATAGACGGTATTGGAAAAAAGAAAGCGCAAGAAATATACGGCTTTTTCATAGAAGATTTCACTCATAAAAAGTAACCTTTTTATACCATTTTTGTTTTACTGTTGAATAGGTTCAATTATTCGTTTTCCTTCGACAAAAGCCAATTTTTTAAAATTAATATATCGAGTGCCAAAAAAAATTGGAGGTAATGCTGTATTTGAAGCACGAGAGCAAGGATCCTTTGAGATGAACGGTATTGGAAGTTTATCAACAGTTGTAGGAGGCGGATATACTGTTGAACTATCTGGTTCTGCACTTTTAGCATATGATTTAAATGGTGTTATGAATGATGTATTGGTTTCTTCTCCTGTTTTTGATGCGTACATACGGAGTGCAAAACATACACCAAATATCTCTTCGGATGAGAAAATTAACTATATTACTCATTCAAGTGGTGGAACAAAAGATATTCAATTCAGTCCATTCAACAGACAATTAACTGCGTATAATGGCGAAGTAAGTATTTCTTTTCCTATTAAAGAACTTTTTCACATGCTTAAATGGTCGGTTTCTTCTTCGATGCCTCAACGTTCTCCTGGTGCAGAAGTTGCTTTGGCAGCTCTTGAACATATTCAAAAGAGTAGATTTGATAAAACGCGATTTAAACCATATATGTAGTGCTCGTTGGTGTGTCTTAACAATATGTTTTTAAATAACATGTGACTGGGTTCTTGTATGTTTAAACATGATTGGGCTTACATAAACTTATGGGCAGGATATATTTCTGCTTTGTTGATATTGCCTTTCGCAGTTTTTTTTAATATTTTCTCTTTCTTTTCCTGGATGGTATATATTTAGCGCGCTTTTTTCTTTTGTTTCATATATGTATTTAGTTGCAGCGAGCTTTCTTGTGTTAACTATTTCTTATTTGGTGCATGTATTGCATAGATATATGCATGGTAAGAATGTATTATTTGATTTGTTTGGGTTTTTAGGTTTTATAATGCCTTATATTATTTTTTTTAATCTGCTTTTTGGACTTAGTACTTCTTGGTTACCAAGGGTGTTGATGATAGTGCTTTTTGTTCCTACAGTATTTATTATTCCTGTTCTATATAGGCGAATATTAGAATTTGTTAGGGAGCGTGGGCAAAAAACTTCGCTTGTTCGTTTAGTATTGATTACGTAATTATTATTTGTTTTAGTTATCTATTTTTCAACTGCATCAATAGATGGTTTAGGACGTCCTTTGTCATTTTAAATTGTGCTTCATGTAATTTTTGTTTCTATTATGTATTGTTTTTCTCGTTTGTTTGGCAAAATGTTTCTAGGTGTTTGTTAAATTCTACTACTCGATACTTGAGTTTTTTTTTCAATTCCTAAAATCTCCAGGTGCAGAAGTTGTTTATGCAGCTCTTAAACATATTCAAAAGAGTAGTTTAAACCATATATGCAGTATTATTCGATACTCTTATATTGCTCTATTTGATTTTATGTTGTATGGAGTATTCTTATTATGAAGACAGGATAAACAAAAATACTGTTGGAAAATATGATGTTACTCCGTTATTTAGTGATGCTGACGTTTTTTATCATCTCATTTCAGATTTAGCAGAACCCTTTAGAGATACAGTTTTTGATAAAGTTGTAGGTCTTGAAGCTCTTGGTTTCATATTAGGAGCAGCACTGGCGCAACATCTCAAAAAAGGCTTTATTTGTATACGAAAAAGCGGTAAGCTTCCAAATGTTGAAGATGATATTTTAAGAACAGCTTCTTTTGTCGATTATACAAATACAGACAAATCATTTGAAATAAATAAATTGTCAATTCGTAAAGGTGAGAAAATTCTTCTTGTTGATGATTGGATTGAAACAGGTACACAAATGAGGGCAGCAATACAATTAATAGAACAATTAGGTGGTGAAATAGTTGGCATAACCTGTCTTTGTGCGCAAAAAAACGAACGCACACGATCACTATTCGATAAATATGTTGTTGCATCAATAAAAAAATAGTGTGCTGATTATTTAATGAAGTGACAATTAGTGATGTGCAGTGTTCATCAATGTTACTTAAAGTATGGATTATTGGTCTTGAATAAAAGGGTTTTTTCAATGATTAATTTTTGATTTTCAGAAGGTTTATTAACCGCTACCAATACCATTATCAGCATAATTGTATTGATTTTTTTGTAATCTGTTTTTATCTCCCCAGCACGCGCGGTTCTTTTCCGACTACAACAGTATCTTCCCAGCGCACGCCTACGTCATAATATAATCCTGGTTCTATTGTTATTACCATTCCTTCTTCTAACGTTTCTTCATTTCTTCCTGAGACGCTTGGTTCTTCATGTATGTCTAGCCCTACTCCGTGTCCGAGGGCGTGTATGAATCCTTGTTCTTTTGTTGTTTCAAATCCGTACTCACATAGTACTTTTTCTGCGTGTTGCTGTAAGGATGCAATGCTTGTTCCAGGGACGCACCTCTGGATGCATTCTTTGTGTGCTTGTTGTACTGCTTTGAGCATCTGCTCTACTTTTGCACTCTTTCCTAAAAGAATTGTTCTTGTCATATCTCCGTGATATCTGTTTTTTCCTTGAGGAAATATATCAATAATAACGGGTCCTTCTCGTATCGCTCCGCTTCCTCCATCATGAGGGTATGCTGTTTGTTCTCCGCTACTTATAATCATGTCTGGGCAGTCTGCTTCGTGTTGTATGAGATATGTTCTTGCTTTGAGCTTCAAATATTCACTCGTTAGTATTTCTCCTTTATAGTATGCTATTCCTTTACGTAATTCTGTCTGCTTGAGGATGTCTTCTACGCATTGTATTGCTTTTTGTGCAAGATGTTGTGTTTCTTCAATATATGTTATTTCTTGCTGATTCTTTGTTACTCGCGCAGTCCAATACGGGTGTTTTACATGCACTGTTCCTGTAATGTGCTCTGTATATCTGTATGGAAAGTCTTTATCTACATATACTTCACCTGTAATCTCTTGTAGTATTTTTCGCAGATCGGTTAATTCTTTTACCTGTGTGTTCTTTACTTTTTTTTTTGCGCGTAAATATTCAAATCCTGCAACGTACAAAACAGTTTTTTCCCCTTCGATATACACACAAAATGCATCACTATTCCATTGTGTGCGATAGTATATGTTCGCTGCATCTGCGGGTCCGATAAGTACTCGTGTCATGTGTTCTTTTATGCATCCAGTATTAAAAAAGTATCTTTGTTTGTCCAGTGATTTTTATATACTTGCTTGCATTCGTGATTATATGGCTCTCGCTCTTTCTACTACTCTTTCGTACTATAAGCGCAAAGATATTCGTTCTGCTATGGCTCTGCAGTGCCGTAATAAAGAGGTTGCTGTAAAGTATGGTTCTGGTTTTGGGAAGCGTCCTGATATTATTGTGTATGATAATGATATTCTTTCTTTTGCGCAAAAAAAGGCTACGAGTTTTCATATTAGCGAGGAAACATGGAGTAATCCTCTTCAACTTTCAACTGGTATGCGCCAGTCCGAGTTAGATGAGTTGCGTATCGGCTGGGATTTTGTTATTGATATTGACTTTCCTATTTGGGAGGCTACGCGTATAATTACTCATGCTATTGTTGAAGAATTAATTCGACAGGGCGTTCCTGAAGATGTCATTCACATCAAATTTTCTGGGAATAAAGGCTTTCATATCATAATTCCTTTTGAGGCATTTCCTGAGGAGTATATTACTGATGACGAAGTTCTTTCAAGCGATTTATTTCCTGATGGTGTCCGTCGTATGTTACAGTATCTCATTCATTGTGTTGACGGTCCAGAGAATGGTTTTTCTCTTTCTGAGCAGTTGTTCTCTCTTCCTGAAGTTCGTGCACGCGAGGATATTTTTATTTCTGTTGATGAGCGTTCTGGAAAACAGCTTTCTCAAGCAATAATTGGTGGTAATGAGTTTGTCTGTAAGGAGTGCGAAGTTTCAGCTCGTTCAGAAGAAGAGTATCGTACGTGTGAAAAATGTGGCTCGTTTATGGAGCGCGTGTTTACTCCTGCTCGTGATACTGTTTCTGAGCATAAAAAAGTTTCTTTAGATGTTGACACATTATTAGTCAGTAATCGTCACATGTACCGTCTCGTGTATAGTTTACATGAAAAAAGCGGTTTAGCAAGTATTCCTGTTCCTCGCTCTGATATTCTCTCTTTTTCTCGGGCAGACGCCCATCCGGATAAAGTAACCGTGTCTGAATCGTTTTTATCTCGCCACATTCCTCGTGGGTGCGCAAAACAGTTTTTTTATTCCGCTCTCGCGTTTCGTCCGCCTGAAGAAGTACAAAGAAAATCTTTTTCAGAGATCGTTTGGGAGGGCGAGGCTGCAGAGGAGGCATTATTTCCTCCGCCTATACGTGCTCTTCTTTCCGGTGTTTCTGATGGTCGTAAGCGCGCATTGTTTGTTCTTACTAATTTCCTTTCCAGTGTTGGTTGGTCAGTCGAAATGATTGAAGCGCGTTTGCTTGAGTGGAATGATAGTTTGTCTGACCCTGCGAAGGAGTCTGATATTCGTAATCATTTACGATATCATGCAAAAAAATCGGAATCTGTTTTGCCCCCTAATTTTGACAACGACATGTATTATCGTGATATCTTAGGCGATCGTTTCGTTCATGATGAATTGTCTGCGCGCATAAAAAATCCTGTTCAGTACGTTCGTCTGATGAAAAAACGAGTTAATAATAAAAACTCGTTTGCCTCTAAATAATACATGACTGTAATTACCCGTTTTGGCGAGTACTCTGATTCGTTTGCGAAATATCTTCGCCCCACTAACATTCTTGATTTTGATATTGGTTCGGTAAGAAAAATTGCAAACATTGTTGTAAAGGATTCTAAGACTGATTACCAGGCTATTCGCGCGTGTTGGGAGTTTATTGCTGCTTTTCCTATTGGTTTTGATAGGGAGGATATGCCGGTAAGTGCGTTACTTCCCCTGCGAAGAGGGCAATGTAATACGAAAACAACTATGTTTGCTGCTATTCTTCGTTGTGCTGGTGTTCCGTGCAGGGTACATGCATGGAGCGTTCATAAGTTGGTTCATAAAAAACACATGCCTGCACTTGTTTATGCATTCACTCCGTCTACAACGCTTTTTTTATATCCTGAAGTGTTCTACAAAGGCTCTTGGATGCTTTTATCTGATGCTCTCTCCTCGCGTAAGCAACCTGACTGGGACGTATGTCCGTTCGATAATGCTTCTGCTCGTAAGCATCCGTTGCGCGAGGAATGGATTTCTTCTGATTTGGGCTCTTTTTGGCATCCAGATATTGTTTTTCAACGATACGGGACAAATGCCTCTGGTTGGAGATACTTCGCATTCCCTCTTGCTCAATTGTTATTGAATAAATGAAAGTATTATTTATACATCACGATTTGGTATTGTTCTTCTGATGAACTCTTCAGCTCTTTCATGATTCGGATAGATAGGGTTTACTGGTTGAGAGAGTTCATAGTTGATACTTTGTCCATTGAAGTAGACGAGTGCCTTCTCGGATCTGGTAAGCAATGATTGTCCAGGTTCGCGTGTGAACACACTATATGGCACCCTATTTTGGAATAAGATTGCCTGTATTTCATTTAAGAATTCTTGAAAAGGAATTTTTTGCCTTAATTGTGTTTCGCTTATTAAATTGCGATCATGAAGTGAGTCAAGTATTTGTGACGGTTCATATTCCTCGCCACCAGACCAATGATAACGAACACCGTCGAACGCGAGTTCCCCAATTTCATGGTCTCCGTACAGTAATCCTCCTGTTGTCGTCTGATGATTTGCTGATCGCGTTTCAGAAATTCCTGTTACTCGTCGACCAAATCCTCCCCACCCATTAAATTGTGTTTTTATTTGTATGTGATTTCCGGTAGTTTTTATTTTTACAGGGTTGCTTTCATCAAAAAGAGTCGTTATCATTAATTTTATACTCCTTAAAAGTTAATCTTTCTAGTGCCTGCGCCGCCTCTGTGCACTATATTTGTTTTTTCGACGCTGCGCCAACCCAAATGCTTTTAAATCAAGACGTTTTTTCATTACTCGTACACAGCAAATTGTGTGCATAGCATTCACCTGAAAACTGCGCTGCTTCATTCTTGGCATACCGCGGATGTAATAGGTGTTAATCAAGGTCAAAGCTCAACATATAGAGTTTATGTAACATGGGAAAAAAAATTAACGCACCAAGAAAAGGGAGTCTCCAGTATTGGCCACGAAAGCGTGCAAAGAGACAACACGCAAGAGTTCGTACATGGAAATTATCCGAAGGATTACTCGGATTTGCAGGCTTCAAAGCAGGAATGACTCACGTACTCGTCACAGATAATAGAAAAAATAGTATCACAAAAGGACAAGACATATCTGTCCCTGTAACCATGGTAGAGTGTCCGCCATTAGATATTATTGGAGTTCGCTTTTACAGAAAATCACAAACAAGATATGGTGAGGAGGCTGCTACTGAAGTGCGTATGTCTGCTCCAAAACATCTTTCAAGGACTACTGTGTGGAACGCTACAGGTTCTTTGGATGAAATCAATCCTGAAGAGTACGTGCGTGCCACGCTTATTGTTTCTACACAACCCAAAGAAACTGGCATTGGGCAAAAAAAACCTCAAATTTTCGAACTAGGATATGGAAAGACTGTTTCAGACGTTATATCTTTTGCAAAAGAAAATAAGCTATTATCAGTAGAATCTGCTCTTAAAGCTGGTGAGTTCTATGATGTTCACAGTGTGACTACAGGTAGAGGAACCCAAGGAGTAATCAAACGATTTGGTGCAGGTATAAGAAGTCACAAAAGTGAAAAAAGTAATCGTAAGGCAGTTCTTGGTCCTGAAGGATATGGTAAAGTCAGCTTCAGAAGCCTTCAAGGAGGAAAGATGGGGTACCATTTGAGAACTGAGTATAACAAGCAGATTGTAGGAATTGTTCCAGCTGATCAAGTGCAAATTAGCGGAGGTCTTGTTAATTATGGTCAAGTAAAAAATACTGTTCTCCTCGTTAAAGGCAGTATTGGTGGGACAAAAAAACGGTTAATAACCTTTTCAGCTCCACAAAGAAAAAGTGCTAAAGTTAGTACTGAGCCGATGGCAATAACATATATTTCTACACGAAGTCAACAAGGTGGTCAATAATGAAACTAGCAATCTTATCTACAACGAATACGAAAAAAGGAGATATTACTTTTCCAATTAATGAAGCATATCGTCCTGATTTAATTAAAAGAAGTGTTCTTTCTTTACAAAGCAGACGCCGACAACCATACGGTGCTGATCCAAGAGCTGGTCTCAAGCACGCAACAAATGTTGCAAAACGAAGAAGAAAGTATCGGGGAAGTTACGGTAAGGGAATAAGCAGGGTGCCAAGAAAAGTTTTGAGTAGAAGCGGTCTTCAATTCTATTGGAAAGGTGCTGAAGCTCCAGGAACTGTAGGTGGACGCAGAGCGCATCCTCCAAAGGCTGAAAAAATTTGGGTTAAACAAATTAATAAGAAAGAAAATAGAAAAGCCATAAATAGCGCTTTATGTGCGACTCTTGATGTTAGCATAGTGCAACAAAGAGGTCATCATGTACCTAAAACGTATCCCTTTGTATTAGCTGATGAGTTTGAAACTATCGAAAAAACTAAACAAGTTCGTGAGTTGTTAGAAACATTAGGCTTTGCTAAAGAACTAGAGCGCGGAGAGAACAATGCTGTATCATTATTAATTATTACGGAAAGCAAAACTCTTGCTAAAGCAGCAAAGAATATTCCAGGTGTTGATGCAGTTATGTTTACAGCAGTAAATGCTGAATTACTCGCTCCAGGAACGCACGCGGGAAGAGCTACACTATTTACTGAAAGCAGTATAAAGAAAATGGAGGAATTCCTATGAGTGCAATAATAAAATATCCGTTAGGTACTGAAAAGAGTATTCGTATGATGGAAGCTGAAAATAAACTTGTTTTTGTAGTTGACAGAAAAGCTACAAAGAAACAGATTAAAGAAGCTATTGAAAATCAATTTAGTGTTACTGTTGTTGCAGTAAACACACATAATACAATGAAAGGAAAGCGCGCAATTGTTACGTTTAGTCAAGAATCACCTGCAATAGATCTTGCAACAAAGTTGGGGTTAATGTAAAATGGGTAAGCCAATAATAGCACAAAAAAGAGGAAAAGGATCTCCTACATACACAGTTACTAGCCATCGATTTAAAGGAGAAGCAAAACACTTTAAAGACGGTGAAGGACTCGTAGTAGATATTGTAAAGTGTGCTGCACATACAGCTCCCTTGGCATTAGTCGAACATGAGGAAGGATTATTATATCTTACCATAGCAGGTGAAGGGTGCACTGTTGGAAGTATTATTGAAATAGGCGCTTCTGCTGAGTTAAAGGTAGGAAATACATTAACTCTTGCAGATATTCCTGAAGGAACCCCGATATTTAATATTGAAAGTCAACCAGGAGACGGTGGTAGATTTGTGCGTACAAGTGGAGCTACTGCAAGACTGGTAAGTAAACAAAATAACAAGGTCATCATACAATTACCAAGTAAGAAACAACGCGTCTTCCATCCTAACTGTAGAGCTACAATTGGTGTCGCAGCAGGTGGAGGAAGAGTTGATAAACCCATACTTAAAGCAGGTAATGCGTATCACAAAGCAAGGGCGAGAAATAAGTTATATCCGCGTGTTAGTCCTAACAGCATGGCAGCACATGATCACCCATTCGGTAATACGAGAAGCTTAAGAAAATCAAAGAGCAGGCCAGCGCCTAAAAACGCTCCGCCAGGTAGAAAGGTCGGTCACATAAGACCAAGAAGAACAGGTAGACGATAATGGCAAGAAAAGAATTTCGATACAGAGGAAAGACTCTTGAAGAGTTAAACACCTTATCCAGAAAGGATATGACAGAACTCTTCACATCAAGAATACGAAGAACTCTACAAAGAGGTTATCCTGAAGAAGTTAAGAAGGCTGAAGCAAAAATACTGTCCAAGGACAATGTGAAAACACATTGTAGGGAAATCGTTATCTTTCCACAAATGGTTGGTAAGATAATCAAAGTACATAATGGAAAGGAATTTGTTGATGTACGAGTTCAAGCTGAGATGATAGGCCATGTTCTTGGTGAGTTTTCACAAACAAGAGCTACAGCAAGACATAATAGTCCTGGTGTAGGTGCTACAAAAAGTAGCGGAGCAAAGAGCGTACGATGAGCTATACATTTGCATATCAAGGACCGACAGAAAACGTTGCTCGTGCTGTAAGCACGAATGTTCAAATAAGTACCAAAGCCGCAATTATGGTGGCGCAATTTGTTAAACATAAGTCTGTTTCTCGCGCTCTGCGTGATTTACAAGAAGTTGTTGATAAACAAACAGCGGTACCTTATACTCGTTTTACAAACGGTGCAGGACATAAAACAAAGATCGGACCGGGTAAATATCCTCTAAAAACTGCAAAAGCATTTATTGCACTTATAAAAAGTGCTCAAGCGAATGCTCAAGATAAAGGACTCGGAGAAGAGTTAGTTATCGTAAGCTGTCTTGCTCAGCGAGCGGCGAAATCAATGCGTTACGGTCGTATGCGTGGAAGACAATCAAAATCAACACACATAGAAATAATTGTGGGAGAACAACAAAATGGCAATTGAAAGAAAATTCATTGAACAGAATATCAAAGAGTATCGCATAAAGCGTTTTATCGAAGAGAATCTTGATAGAGTGGGTCTTTCACAAGTAACATTGAAGAAAACACCTCTGGGAGATAAGATCGTTATTCATGCTAGCAGACCAGGTCTCATTGTAGGCCGAGGAGGTTCTAACATACAGTCTCTTACAAGAAGTCTGAAAGAAGAGTTTTCATTAGAAAATCCACAAATCGAAATCGAAGAAATAAAGAAGCCTGACATGGATGCTGATATTGTTGCTGAGAGAATTTGTAATAGTCTTGAGCGTTTTGGAAGCGCAAGAACCAAAGGTATAGGTCACAAAACTATGATGGACACTATGCGTGCTGGAGCTTTGGGCGTTGAGATCCTTATTACTGGAAAAATTCCAAGTATGCGTGCACGAAGATGGCGATTCTATGCTGGTTATTTGAAGAAAGCCGGGGATCTTGCTATAGAAGGTGTTTACGTCAGTAAAAAAATGGTTACCTTAAAAAGTGGAGCTATAGGTGTGCAAGTACGCATCATGCCACCAACTGTAGATCTCCCCGATCACATCACACTTACCGAAGATATCACACAAGAAATCTCTGTTGAGAACGCAAATTCAGTTCAGTCAGCTGAACAAGAGATTGCAGCAGTTTCTCAAGAAGAGGTTGTTGGAGAAACAAAGGAAGCATCTGTTGAACAAACAGAGGAAGAAATAGTTTCTACACAAGAAAATACTGTGTCTGAATCATCGGAAGACGTATCCTCAGACGAAAGCGCTGATGATACGAAGGAGGGCAAGCAATGAACTTCAAAGAACTCCTCGAGCTCACACCAGAGCAACGCGAAGAAAAGCGCAGAGAACTGGAACTTGAGCTTATGAAGGAACGTGCACAAATAGCAGCTGGTACCAGTCCTAAAAATCCTGGTTTAGTGCGAGAGCACAAAAGAACTATTGCGCGTTTAAACACACTCGAGAAGAATGGGTAAAATTTGTAATACATGTGGTCTACCCGATGATCTTTGCATCTGCGAAGACATCGCAAAAGAATCGCAACAAATTACTGTTCAGATAGAGAAGAAGAAGTTTGGCAAAGAATATACTGTCATTGCAGGTATCAACGAAACAGAAATTGACCTAAAAGAGCTAGCAAAAAAGCTTAAAGGAAAATTTGCTTGTGGCGGTACCTCAAAAGATGGTAAAATTGAATTGCAAGGAAACCATTTGCAACAAACCCCTCAAGCACTCACCAGTTTCGGATTTAGTCCCGAATCAATCAACGTAAAGAGATGATTCGTGATGAACTGCTTGGAAGACACGTAACTGTTTTTCAAGCCGCAAATAAATCTTTGCTTCACATTCAAGGTGAATGTGTAGACGAAACAAAATATGCTTTGTACATAGTAACTAAGCAGGGTGTTAAAATAGTCCTCAAAAGAAATGTTGTCTTTACAATAGACTCTTTTCTTGTTGATGGAAACATACTCATAGGTCGTCCGGAAAAACGGACGAAACAAAAAGTCATACGATGGCAACGAAGAAAATCAATACAATGAAAGAAGCCGAGAAGGTAGCTGTTAGCGAGAGCACTCAGTACTCTACAAGAGGAAAAACGTTTGTAGGCGTAGTAGTGAGTGCTAAAGCAAATAAGACTGCTTCGGTTCAATGGGAACGAAGAATATTTGTCAAAAAATATGAACGTTATGAGAAAAGAAGAAGTAAAGTAGCAGCACATATCCCAGACCATTTAGAAATTAAAGAAGGAGATACCGTCCGTATTGCTGAAACTCGTCCTATTAGTAAAACAAAACACTTTGTTATCACTGAAAAAATGGAGGAAATACAATGAAACCAATTTCAAGTTCTGTAACAGGCGGATTACAAGTAGGAAGTAGAGTTGCCACTTGCGATAATAGTGGTGCTAAAATAGTTGAGATTATTTCTGTACTAAAAAAGAAAACAACCAAAGGAAGAAGACAAACTGCCGGCGTAGGTGATATGGTTATTCTTAGTGTTAAGAAGGGTCGTCCTGATGTACGTAAGCAGGTAATGCACGGTGTTGTTGTAAGACAGAAAAAAGAGTTCAGACGTGCTGACGGCATGCACGTCAAGTTTGAGGACAATGCGATCGTCGTATGTAAAGACGAGAAGGGAAATCCTAAAGGTACTATCTTTAAGGGTCCTATTGCAAAAGAGGCTACTGATAGATGGCCTGCTGTTGCAAATGTAGCGAGTATAATAGTATAATCATGAAATCAGAATATTCATCCAGTTGGAAAAAAAGTGTTCAACCACGTAAGCAGAGAAAATATCGCGTGAATGCACCTTTACATATTAGAGGTAAGTTCCTTAGTGCTCCTTTAAGTAAAGTATTGCGAGAAAAGCACGGGATGCGTTCCTTACGTGTTCGTGTAGGCGATGAAGTAGAAATTCTTCGCGGTTCTTTCAAAGGGGAAAAAGGAGCGGTTGAACGTTTAGATACTGGGCGTTCAAAAATATTTGTAAGAGGTGTTGATCGTGTAGAACCTAAAGGAGGAAGAAAACAGATCGCAATTACCCCTAGCAATGTTCGCTTAATCAAATTAGTAGATGACGCACGGAGGTTTGCTAAACAATGACTCACAAACATATGAAAAGAATTTCTGCTCCGAAGAGCTGGCCTATTTTACGAAAGCAAAGAACATGGATTACGCGTCCAAAACCTGGTCGCAGTTTTGATTTATCTATTGCGCTTGTAAATGTGCTAAAGGACATACTCGGAATTGTCAGAAATGCTAAAGAAGCAAGATATATATTGCTCCATCAAGGAGTATTTGTAAATGGACGACGTGTGTATGATAGAAGAAAACCTGTTGGTTTCATGGACGTAGTTTCTATTCCTATCGAGAAGAAAATGTTCAGAATTAGTCTTTCTCAGCGTGGAAAGTTAATTGCTGTTCCTGTTACTGAAAAAGAAGCTTCTCTGCGTATTGTTTCAATAAAGAACAAGGTTCGTGTAAAAGACAAGATTCAAATTGCTTGTTTTGATGGAACAAACGTTCTTGTTGATAAAAACATGTATGCTCTGGGTGATGGGTTGGTATTAGATCAAACCAATTCGATTCAGAAACATTTACCTTTACAGGTTGGTGCTTCAATAATGGTAATTTCAGGTAAACAATTAGGACGTGTTGGTATGATTACTACTATCGCAGAAAATAATATTTACTTTACAGATGCTGAGAACAACGAGCACTCGACTACTAAAAACACTATTTTTGTCGTAGGAGAGAAAAATCCTGAGGTGACTCTAAAATGAACGTTATGAAAAAAATATCTGTAGAAAAAATTACTATTAATTTTTCTGCTGGTAAAGACCAAAACAGGTTAGATAAAGGTATTACTCTTATCAAGATGATTACAGGAATCGATCCTGTAAAAACAATTACGCAAGAGCGAATACCTGGGTGGGGTCTGCGACCTGGATTACCTATTGGTGCTAAGCTAACATTGAGAGGACAACCAGCTCTGGATGTTCTTAAACGATTCCTTGAAGCACGTGATAACAAATTACCAACATCTTGTGTAGATGATTTTGGAAATATTAGTTTCGGGATTGCTGAGTATATTGATATTCCTGGAGTAAAATACGATCCTAAGATTCCTGTAATGGGAATTCAGATTAGTGTTACTCTTAAAAGACCTGGGTTTAGAGTCTTGAGACGTAAGTTACAAAAAACGTCACCTGGAAAAAACCACCAAATAAGAAAAAATGAATCAATGGCGTTCTTAACCGAACACTTTGGTACGGAGTTTGAGAAATGACATCGAGCGATTGGAAAAAAGCATTCACACAATTGGATAGAAAACCAGCTGTGAAAAAGAAGTATATTAAACACAACAAACCTAAGAAGCGAGCGCATGGTATCGCAACTAGGCGATGTAGAATTACTGGAAGTCACAGAGCACACATCAGCAAGTATGGTCTTCATTTGTGTAGACACGCGTTTAGAGAGCACGCAAAGGAGCTCGGTTTCAAAAAATATAGGTGATCATATGAGTTTAAATAACCCCTTAGCAAATGTGTTGAGCGCAATTAACAATGCAGAGCGCGTCTCTCATAAAAAAGTTGTTCTTCAGAATACTGGTCGCGTCATTGAAAAAGTATTAGCAATCCTACAACAAGAAAAGTACGTTGAATCTTTCGAGTTTATTGGTGGTGTGCGTGGAGGAACTATTACAGTTACTCTCTGTCAAGGTATCAATAAAATTGGTGTAATTACGCCTAATTTTAGTGTAAAGTTCGCTGATTTCCAAAAGTGGGAGCAAAGATATCTTCCTGCTAAAGACTTTGGAATACTCATCGTAAGTACGAGTCAAGGTATGATGACACACTACCAGGCTCAAGAATTAGGAATTGGAGGGCGCTTACTAGCGTATTGTTACTAATGAAACAAGCTATCACTGAAACCATAACGCTCCCTCAAGGAGTACAAGCAGAATACGTCGACGGAATTCTTACTGTAAAAGCAAAGAATGAACTCAAAAGAAATTTGTTCAGACCAAAAATAGCAGTTTCAGTCGATGCTGAGAACATAACGCTTCATGTTGATTCATCAACACAAAGAGAAAAAAAGCAGTTATACACAATGAAAGCGCACATTCTTAATATGATTCGTGGATCTCAAGAGGCACACACGTACAAAGTAAAAGTGTGTAGCGGTCACTTCCCTATGAATGTCTCAATTAGTAATGGCGTATTGACTGTGAAGAACTTTTTAGGTGAAGCAGTCCCGCGAAAGTTAGTGCTTAAGAAAGATGTTTCTGTTGTATTAAATGGTGATATCATAGAAATTTCTAGTCCGTACATAGAACGAGCAGGTACTCAAGCAAGTGATATTGAGCAGCTTACAAAGATAACGAACAGAGATAGAAGAATTTTTCAAGATGGTCTATACATTATTGAAAAGGACGGTAACGCAATATGAAATTTATCAGACACGCATCACATAGAAAAGCCAAATTAAAGGATCGCTGGAGAAGACCTCGAGGTTTGCACAACAAACAAAGACTTGAAATTAAAGGAAGCACTCCAAGAGTAAAGATTGGTTATCGATCTCAAGCATCACAAAGGGGAAAAAGAAAGGGCTTGTTGGTAAAACAAGTATATACTTTAGCTGATTTCGATGTGCTTGATCCAAAAGTACACGGTATAGTCATTGGATCTGTCGGTTTAAAGAAGAAATTAGTTTTGTTAGAACACATGCAATCAACTGATTTCGTTCTTCTTACTGGAAAACCGCAAGAGGAGATTACTCGATTACAAGAATTGTTTTCGCAAAGACGTGCAACTTCAAAGCAAAAAATACTTGCTCGTCAAAAGAAGCAGCAACAAGCTAAAGAAAAAGCTGAGAAAACACCTTCAGAGGAAACATCTGCTGAGAAAGAAACTCCACTAAGTGAAGTTAAGGGAGTTGGACCTGCTAAGATTAAACTCCTTGAAGCTCAGAACATCGTATCTGCAGAGGCTCTTTCGCTTATGGATAAGAAGGAACTGTCTAAAGTGCTTAATGTTCCTGAGGCTTCTGCTGAGAAAATGATTGTTTCTGCTAAAGAGGCAGTATCAAAGTCTAAAGAAGATGAGGAAAAAGAAAAAGTCCTCACTAAAGGGAGATAAGAATGAAACTGAATACACAAAAACGGTTAGCAGCGGCGGTTATGAATTGTTCTGAAAAGAGAGTTCTTTTCGATCAAGATGCTGTAGAAAGTATTTCTGAAGCTATAACTAAAGAAGATATCCGTCAACTTGTAAATGAAGGTGTTATCACTAAAAAGCCTGTTCGCGGTATTAGCCGTGTGCGTGCTAACAAGATACTCGTTCAAAAAAGAAAAGGAAGAAGAAAAGGAGCTGGATCTCACAAAGGTAAGCGAACTGCTCGTCTTCCAGCAAAAGAAGCTTGGATGAATAAAATTCGTGCTCAAAGAGGCCTTCTTTCAACTTTGCGTTCAGAAGAGGCAATTTCACAGAAAGATTACCGCGATTTGTATAACAAAGCAAAAGGCGGTTTCTTTAGAAGTAAGAGACACATTAATTTATACATCGATGAACATAACATGAGGAAGACAAATGACTAAAAATAATCGATATGCATTGCCATATAGAAGAAGAAGATCTCAAAAGACCAACTACCTTAAACGTCTTAATATGCTAAAATCGCGTAAGATACGCTTAGTTGTTCGCAAGTCAAACATGCACACGCTCGTTCAATGTGTTCAATATTTCCCTGATGGTGATAAAGTTCTTCTCAGTGCGAGTACAAAAGACCTTTCTTCTTATGAATGGAATTATTCCACAAGCAGTATTCCCGCAGCATACGTCGCAGGATTATTGCTTGGTAAGAAAGCACTCGATGCAGGACTTGCTGATTTGATAGTCGACTTAGGAATGCAGGTTCCTCACAAGCAAGGCAGACTTTTTGCTGCTGTTTTTGGAGTACAAGAAGCAGGTGTCTCGGTATCGGTTTCTGATGAAGCGCTCCCCCCTTCAGAAAGAGTCAACGGATCTCATATTAACGAGGCGATAGCGAAGTCTATTGCTATTATTAAGAAAAAGGCAGGTATATAATATGGAACAATGGAACCCCAAAACAGATCTAGGTAAAAGTGTTTTACGTAGAGATATAACAGATATCAACCAAATCCTCGATAATGGATTAACTATCCTGGAAGCGGGAATAACTGACGCATTACTTCCTAATTTGCAAGACGATCTATTAATGATTGGTCAAAGCAAAGGTAAGTTCGGTGGAGGAAGAAGAAGAGTATTCCGTCAGACACAAAAGAAGACGCGCGAAGGTAATAAGCCTAAGTTCGCAGCATATGCTGTTGTAGGAAACGGCGATGGTATTGTAGGTATGGGATATGGGAAAGCTCGTGAAACTGTTCCTGCAAGAGAAAAGGCTCTGCGTCAAGCTAAGATTAATGTGTTTAAAATAGCACGCGGATCAGGAAGTTGGGAGTCCACTGTTAAAGAGCCACATAGCATTCCATTTTCTGTTGAGGGAAGTTGCGGTTCTGTTATAGTGCAATTATTCCCTGCTCCTAAAGGTAAAGGTCTTATTGCAGAAAAGGAAATTCAAAAGATTCTTTCTCTAGCTGGCGTAAAAGATTGCTGGAGCAGAACGTTTGGTCAAACTAAGAACAAAATTAATCTCATAAAAGCAACTGAAGAAGCACTGAAAAAACTGGTGACTACTCGTTTACGTGAGGTTGATAAACAGTCAAAAGGAATTGTGTACGGTCCTGAAAACAAACAAGACAGTTCATCTGATAAAGCATTTGTTCAAGAAACAGCTCATATTTCTTCAGTAAACTCTCTTTCAGGTGTAGGTCCTAAAATTGCTAAAGTATTAGAAGAAGCAGGTATTCGTTCAATTAAGCAGTTAAGTAGCTATTCGATCGAAGATCTTTCAGGTATTGAAGGAATTGGACTTGCTACTGCAAAAAAGATTCTTTCTGAAGCAAAGAAATCTATGGAGGAACATAAATGATCGCAGCTATACAATTAAGAGGCTCAATTGGGGCTCAACAAGGCGTTAAGGACACACTTTCCTTCCTTAATTTAGGAAGAAAACATTCTTGTGTTCTTTTAGAGGATAATCCAGTTAATCAAGGAATGTTAAAAAAATGCGTTTCGTTTATTACATATGGACCTGTTTCTGAAGAAACAGTATCGACAATAAAGTCTCTTCTTAAAGGAAAGACAGCACACCTTCATCCTCCACGCGGTGGTTTAAAGAGCATTAAGAAAGCTATCACGCAGAAGGGCGATTTAGGTTTACGGTCCGATATGGATTCTTTGATTGGGAGGATGTTACCATGAGTAGTAATTTACGTAAAGTCAAAAAGTATAGAGGTCACAAGACGCACGGTGGTGGAGCTATGAAAAAGCGCCGCGGAGCCGGTAGTCGTGGTGGTCGAGGGTTATCTGGTAGAGGAAAGCGTGCTGATGTAAAAAAACCTTCTGTTTGGAAGATTAAAGATTATTATGGCAGTCCGTCATTTACTTCACATAGACCAAGACCTGTTGCAGTAAACGTCTCTGATTTAGTACAACAGCTTTCTTTATTTGAGGAGAACGGTTTTGCTAAGAAGACTTCTCAAGGATATGAAATAAATCTATCTTCAGCAGGAATTGATAAACTACTTGGTTCAGGAGCTGTTTCGCAAACCTTCATAGTTACTGTCGCAAGCGCTTCTCCGCGTGCCGTTGAGAAGATTGTTTCTGCAGGTGGCTCTGTTCATACAGAAGATGATCAGGAGGAATCGGAACAGTAACTTTATAAGCTACTGCTAGTATGTAATGCCCATGGATGTTATTGAGAAAATAGCAAGTATTTTTCCTACTGTTCAAGGCCCTACGCAAAAAAACATAGGGTTTAACAGAAAACTGAAATGGACGTTACTTATTCTTTTTGTTTTTTTTATTTTAAGTGTCATACCTCTTTGGGGTCTTGATCCTGCAAGTCAGTTCCAATTCGCTCAGTTAGAGCTCATTTTAGGGGCTTCTTTTGGTTCTTTAATGACATTAGGTATAGGGCCTATAGTTACTGCAAGTATCGTTTTACAATTGCTTAATGGTTCTGGAATACTTAACATTAATACAAACACTCAAGAAGGTAAGAAGCGTTTTCAGTCATTACAGCGTGTTCTTGCACTCTTTTTTGTTATTTTTGAAGCGTTTATATTCGTATTCTTAGGCGGGATGGCTCCTCCAGCTGGCGCGACAAATTATGCGTTCTTACAAGGATTCCTGATATTCCAACTTTGTCTAGGTGGTTTTTTAATCATGCTTATGGATGAGGTCGTCAGTAAATGGGGTTTTGGAAATGGTATTAGTTTGTTTATCGCAGCTGGTGTTTCTAAAGAACTTATCGTCCGTACGCTGAGTCCGTTTCGCCAGGTTACCGAAGGTATTGCTTCGGAAGGTTTTGTTGGTGCTGTTCCTGAGTTGTTTAGGACAATTTTTATTGGCGAAACTACGGGCGCGTTCATCGCTTTGTCTGGTATCATCGCGACCATTCTTGTTTTTGTCATGGTAGTATTCACTCAGGCTATGAAGGTAGAAATCCCTCTCTCTTTTGGTCGTGTTCGCGGCCATGGTATCCGCTGGCCTCTTAACTTCTTTTATACATCTAATATTCCTGTAATTCTTGTTGCTGCTCTTCTTGCTAATTTTCAGTTATGGGCTCGTCTCTTACAGAACTGGGCAGAATCTTCAGGCGGGGCAATTGTTGGTTGGTTTAGTCGAGTTTTAGGAACGTATAGTGGTGATGTTCCTGTTTCTGGTTTTATTCAATACATCACTCCGCCAAACTTATTTCAAGCAGCCATCACGAATTCTATTACTGGAGAGATGTTATTTATTGCTCTTGTGTACACCATTTTCTTAGCTTTAGGTAGTATGGTGTTCAGTTACTTTTGGGTTCAGACTGCTGGTTTGGATGCGCGCAGCCAAGCTAAAAACATTATGGCTAGTGGTTTACAAGTTCCTGGTTTTAGAAAAGATCCTCGTGTAATGGAGCGGCTTCTTGATAGATATGTTCCTCCTCTTACTTGGATGGGTGGTTTGGCAGTGGGGCTTCTTGCAGCCATTGCAGATTTAATGGGCGCTCTTACAAGCGGTATGGGTTTACTTCTTGCTGTTATGATTATTTACAAACTGTATGAAGAAGTTGCTCGTGAACAAGCATATGAGATGAATCCTCTTATGCGTAAATTCTTAGGTAAAGAATAATTTTAGTTCATTTTTTATAGTGGTTTGTGTTTCTTTTTAGTATGGTATTTGAAGCATTTGTTGATCCTATTCTTGGTTGGACTTTACAATATCCTTTATGGGTTTCGTTATTGATTCTTGCATTCATTTTTACTCTGATTATCAATGTCGTTTACAAATACGCAACGGATCAGAATGAGATGAAGCGTCTTAAAACTAAACTGAAGGACTATCAATCCCAGTTAAAGGAACACCGTTCTTCTCCAAAAAAAATGTCTGAAATACAATCTAAGTTGATGAAAGTAAATTTAGAATACATGAAACACTCTCTTCGGCCCATGTTGTATACTGCTCTTCCGTTGCTGATCTTTTTTGGTTGGATGGCTTTGCAATTCTCTTTTAATCCAATCCTTCCAGGAGAAGAAGTGGTAGTGACTGTTGAGATGCGCGCTCCTGAGCGACTCACATTACTTGTTCCTGAAGGTGTCTTTATTAATGGTTCTGCTACGCGTGAGACAATTGAACGTCAGGCTTCTTGGCGTATTTCTGCTGATCGTGAAGGAGAATTTTTGCTCAATTTTACTACTGAGGAAGGCTTTTCTGCGCAACGTTCTTTTGTTGTTGGTTCGTCATCGGGAGATTCAGTTGTTGCTCTTTCGGAGCCATTTCGTCGATCTTTTCTAGAATATCCTAAAGCCACTCCTTTTGGTTCATTTAGTATTTTCGGATATCAACCAGGATGGTTGTTTACCTATATTTTATTCAGTATTGTTTTGAGTTTAGTAACGCGTAAATTGATGCGTTTGCATTAGTTTCTCTATGGAAAATTATTTTTTTATCCATCACATTTAAAAATCAGTCCTGTTTCACACTTGTATGGTACATGGTGCTAACAAAAGCAGAAGTCGAAAAAGGCATTTCGTTCGTACTACAAAACAAACTGTAGTCCGTTATGCTGAAAAGAGACCTTCTGCTCCAAGCAGTCCTTTAGGTAAGCCGCTTGCTGGTGTAGCAAGAGGCACGAAAACAACCTTAAATAAGTTGGCTAAAACACAAAAACGCCCTAATAGGCCGTATGGTGGTCAACTCACGAGTGCTGAGATGCGCGCAGTACTAAAACAACAAGTTAAGCTCTCTATGGATTCTTCACAGCAGTGAAGGACGCGGCGACGCATCCATTTTTAGAGTGGAGAGAAAAAATATGATATACGCTATAGGTAAGATTTGTATGAAGCTCGCTGGTCGAGACGCAGGTAAGTATGCTGTTATTGTTGCGCACAAAGATGGGAAAGTTCTCATTGATGGGCAGACGCGAAGAAGATATGTTAATCCTGCACATCTTTATCTAACTGACATGTCTGTTTCCCTTGGAGAAAATGCGGATCATCAAGCTGTTGTTGATGCTCTTGCGCAAAAAGGCATTACTGTTGTTGAACATATAAAACAAAAAGATATTGTTCAGCAGAAGAAGAAATAATTTTCTTTTTTACTTTATGGATCCTGATAGAGATGGCTTAGTTTATTCTGTACGTAAGTCTATTCGTAATACCCAAAGTGAAGATATGTTTTCGTACATAAGTAATCTTGGTATTCATTCTTTCTTTGCTATTTTGTGTACGTTCATTCTTCATATTTTTATGGCTCGTTTGCTTGGTCCTGAGGAATATGCGATTTTTGGTACATATATGAGTATTCTTTTTTTCTTCCTGATTGCTTGTACATCAATTTATTTTATTATTGCGCGTTTTACAGTTTTTTATCGTTCTCGTTCCCAGGTTGAGCAGATTGCGTATGTGATCTCTCGTGCTTTTCAGTATCTTTTTCTGTTCGGTATAGCTCTTTTTTTTATCACGCTCCTTTTCTCGCGTCAAATTAGTTCTTTTTTTAATATTCCTTCTGCGACTCCCACTATTGTTCTTGGCTTTATCATTTGGTTTACTGTTCTTAGACCTATTTATGAGGGTGCGTTTAGGAGTCTTGATGAACAGAAGAAGTGGGGATGGTTTCGCTTTTCTGAATCTTTCTTAAAGCTTGTTTTTGCTCTTCTGTTTGTGTATACCGGTTTTTCAGTGGTTGGAGCGTTGTTCGGTGTAGGGATAGGCTTGTTTATTGCTCTTGCTTTTGCATATAAGCACATTTTTTATTTTCAGAATGCTCCTGTCATTCCCCCTAACAATTCTCAATTGCTTCGTTACTCTTTTCCTGTTGTTTTAACTATGGTCTCTTTTGCACTTCTTCTTAATGTTGATTTAATAATCATTAAACACTTATTTTCCGCAGAGCAAGCAGGAGTGTATGCTGCGGCAACTCTTTTAGCAAAGACTCCGTTTTTTCTTACTTGGGTTTTAATCGGTATTTCTTTTTCTAATCTTTCTTTATTACAGGTAGAAGGTAAGGATCCGTTACTTATTATTAAAAAAATTGTTTCATTAGTTGTTCCGCTATTTTTTTTATTGACGTTAATTCTATTAATCTCTACAGATTTTTTTCTGAATGTATTCTTTGGTTCTCTTTACTCCATCGGTCCAATACTTGGCTTTTATTCGTTTAGCATGGGTCTTCTTTCTCTTTCATTAATTATTTCTGTATATCTTCTTATTGTTCAGAAAGAGTATAGTTTATTTGCTCTCCCGTTATTTTCCTTTGCACTTATTTTTTTACTTGTATCATTTAACGCATCATTTTTTCAAGTAATGCTTTCTGTTATGATAATTAATGCTCTCTTAACTGCATATCTTTTATATCATGTGAGGAATTTTTTGTCTTTTGACTACTTTTTATAGAATTCACATACACTAATAGGGATGAGTATTTTTCTTTTTTCTAGTTGCTCTGGGTGTATTTCTCCTAGTATTCCCTCATAGTCTCCGCTTATTTTTGCACATCTTCCTTCAATAAATCTTGGGTCATCATATGCTTCAAAACGTATCTTTGCCCCTATACGTGTACAAATATATTCAACTACTTGTCGTATTGTAGTATAGTTGCTCTTGTGGTCGCAAAGACTGACTGCAATGCTTGTTTTTTCCTGCACTCCGGTTTCTTCATTTGCGTCAAGAGCATACACTGTTCCTATTTCAAAGATTTCCTGAGGATATGTATTGTGGATATTTTGCTTGTGTACGTCCAATAGTCCTTCAATGAGTGATTCTCGTAAACAACTGTACTCTGTGGTCAGGGGGTTTTTTAGTTCTATTCCTGTGTCTCGTAGCGCATAGTTCATTACTTCTTGTAACTGCAGCCCAACGAGTAATTCTCTTATTTTTGTGTGTAATCGTGTCGCTTGCGTTAATGCTCCTACTGTATGCACATTTGGTTTTGTGGTAATAATATTATTGTATCCGTACCCAATAAGTGCGTCTTCTATGACATCGACTGGGTGCATGAAATCTGTTCGATAGGGTGGTATGATGACCTCTTCTTCTTTTTTTTCAAGACCCATTTTCTTCAGACTACGGGCTATTTCTTCTTTGGGTATGTTGCTTCGTTCAACAATATATGCGGTGTCTACTTTCATTATTGTTGGTTTTAATTGTGGGCTTATGACGTGTTTGTGTGCGTAGTGTATTATTGTTTCTTCTACTATCCAGCCATAGTCTATACATATGCATGTTAGCATGTTTATTGCTTTTTCCAGTATTTCTTCATTATGTCCAGTGACCTCTATGAATAACTCTTTTGTATCTGTCCGTACTTCTCCTGCTTCTTTACTGTTAATGATTGGCGGAACAGAAAGGACTATGTTCTTAGCGTCAATGAATACAGGGTATTCTGTTTCTCCTTCTAGGAGATGCATATATTTTTTTCCTATTTCGAGTGTGTGTATTTCTTTGCCAGTTATTGGACTATTTTTTTCTAAGGGAGTAAAGCGTATATCTTCAGGTTTTTTTTTGGTGTATGTTATTGGGAACGTAATTTTATCAAGAGGGTATATGCCTATTGCTACTTTATTTCTGTTCCTTCCATAGGTGATATGTAATTTTTCTTGTATTTGGATGAGTTCGTGAAGTATTTCTTGGTTTATCGAGCAATTTCTAACTATTGCACAACGTGTATGTGCTCTTGCTGGCACATCTTGTACGTATACTTCAGTAGTTCCTTTCTGTGTATGATACGTTTTTTGTTGCTCAAATAGGTATGCGTTTATTGCTCTTGCAAGCCCATTTATTGAAAGTAGGTCTGGTCTGTTAGGAAATATTTCTACTTCTATCTCATCTTCAAATCGTTCAATATCAGTTCCAATCATACTGATAGTTTCTTTTAATACTTCGTCGTCTATTGGGTTATACAGTTTTTTTTGCAATTCTTTTTTTTGCAATATTATTTTTGGCATTATTCTTCCTCCAGATAGATTTTTGCATTTCTGAGTTGTTTAAGGTCATTTGTGTATAGTTCTCGTAGATCTTGTATATCGTAATATGCTGTAATGATTCGCTCCATTCCTAAACCCCAGGCAAGTACTGGTATGTCTTCTCCCAGTAAAGGTATGACCACTTCCGGTCTAAACACTCCCATCCCCCCTAGTTCTACCCATTGTTTCTTTTTTGGATTATACGCCTCTACTTCACAACTTGGTTCAGTATAGGGAAAATATGCTGGTCTAAATCGTACATCTGTGTATCCCATTTTTTTATAAAATTCTCTTTGCAATCCGATTAAGTCTTTTAATCCTAATCCTTCGCCTACCACAATTCCTTCCACTTGATGAAATTCGAAGAGGTGTTTCCAATCGAGTGTTTCATTTCTATATACTTTTGCTACACTAAAAAATTTTGCTGGTAAATCTTTTTTTGTGAGTTGCGCAAGGGTTCGCGCAGAGAGAACTGTTGTGTGCGTTCTAAGCAGTACTTTCTCTGCTTCTGTTGTATTATATGTGGCCTTCCATCCGGTACTTCCTGTTTGTCCTCCATTCTCGTGAATTTCTTTTACGCGTTCCCAATGTTTAGGAAGTTTTCCTTTTTGGTTTAGATAGAATGTGTCTTGCATTTCTCTTGCTGGATGATCTTGGGGTACATATAGCGCATCTAAGTCCCAGTACGCTGTTTGCGCTGTTGTTCCTTTCATTTCTTTAAAACCCATTTCCACCCATATTTGTTTAATGGCTTCGATGGCTTCTTGAACAAAATGTTTTCTTCCTCCGACTCGACTGGGTATTGTTGATGTTACATCGTAT
>SKHI01000016.1 GCA_007117065.1 Candidatus Woesearchaeota archaeon | reverse complement strand
CAATTCTGATTGTACGAATCAGTTTGGTTTCTGTGACTTGAATGCTCTGGGAAGAAATGGGTGTTTAGAAGCCGTTAGTGATGATGACTTGCGTGTTCTTGTTCTCCAAAATTGTGATACGCGTACTCCAGGCACTCAGCTTATCATTGATCGTAATGAAACACACAACTTAGTTGCTACGTGTTGTGCACTGGATCCTATCTGGGTTCGTGCTCCTACTACTTCCCTTGAGGGTGATATGAATAATCTTGTCCGGTACACGCGTACGGTTAACTTCCTTGGCGAGCCGGTTCGGATGGTGATTGCTACATGGAATTAAATAGGATATTGTTTATTATTGGGTTGGCGGCATTGATTTCTGCAGGTACTATTGTATTCCTTGAACGTTCCGTTCAGGAATCTGTTCTTCCTTCGCAAACAATGCCAGAGCCTATTCCAACTCCTCCGCCACAAGAGGTTGTTTCGCAGCCGCAACTTCATGTTGTTGAAGTCGTTGCGAATTCTCGTGGGTTCTCACCCAATAACGTTTCTGTTGAACAAGGTGATATCCTCACTCTTGTTATTCGCTCTAACGATGGTCGTGCTCATGGATTTGCTTTGGATGCCTTTGCTATTATGGAGGAGATCAATCCTCGTGAGCGCGTTGAGATAAGTATTCCTACGCAGTTCCCGGGAACGTTTACTGCCTACAGTTTTATTCCTAGTCATGGAAATGCTGGTAATATGCGTTTTACTGTTACTGTTCGTGAAAACTCATAATATTATTTGTATGTGTTAAAATTTTTTTTAGTATCCCTTCTCTTATGAGATTTTTTTGTATATATTACTTCTATGACCTATCATGATTATATAAATTGTAATTTCAGAATAATTAATGTCTGCGATAACTCTATAATCTCCAACTCGAAGTTTATATTCTTGTCTGTTTGTTAACTTTATGAAATGATGATGGATTTTCTTTAGTATCTTGAATTTTATTGAAAATTCTTTTAGAAATATCCTTAGGTAATGTATGTAAGAATTTAATTGCTTCTTCATCAAAAATTAGTGTATGCACGTAAAAATTACCTCGTAATTTTTTGTGCACCAATTTTGTTTTATTTATGAATATATACAAATTTGTATACAATGCATACAATGTAATTTATAAATATTTTTTAGGAACTCTCTTTTTTGCTTGTTTTTCTCAAAGAAGAGAGAACGTAAACACAATTGAATTTAATATTGCAGCTTAACGAACTTCCGCAAGGAAGTTGGGACCTGCAAGGCGGAACCGTTAAGGTGCTCCTCTGTAGCCTCGACGAAAGAAAGAAGGCGCGCCTTAGAGGATTTCAGAATGAAATTCGTAGAAGTCTAGTCAGCGCGAAGTCACGATTTTTTCATTTCTTATATTTCGAACTATGTGAGGGTATTATTTGTGCACAATTTAATGAATTATTTTTTGTTGTTGTGCACATAACTTCTTATTTGGTCTATTATTAAATACAGCATTTTAGAGACATATTCTTTGTATTTTCCTTTATCGGCAACATCTAATGATGCATAATATTCTTCTCTTTTTTCAAACGGAATGAAAAACATCGGAAATCCTTTTTTCATGAGAATAAAGTTCATGACGGTTCTTGCAGTTCTTCCGTTTCCATCTTCAAACGGTTGTATCCAGGTTAATTTTGCATGAAGTAAAGCAGCTAATTCGAAAGGATGTAATTTGTTTTTGTTCGCGCTGTACCATTTAAACAAATTGAGTAACTGTTTTTTTACTTCAGTATGTGGTGGAGGAACATGGTTTGAACCTTGGATTTGTACATCAAAAAAGCGTATTCTTCCACCATACATAATTCCTGTGTTTTTAGCGAGAATTTCATTTATTTTTTCTAGGAATTTGGTGTTTAGTTCGCCTTTGTAGGATTTTATGAAGTCCATGCATTCTTTTCCGTTTATTGCTTCATTATAATCCTCAGCTCTAATTCCAGACGGGATAACTTTGTCTTTGAGAATTAAAGCGGTTTGTCTTAATGTTAGTCTATTTCCTTCAATTGCATTGGTGTGGTATGTGAATCTTATAACAAAATCTTCGTTCAGTTTTTCTTGTACACTTTTTGGGATTTGCTTGAGCCAAGCGTTGTAACTTTCTTTTAAATCTTGCAGGATTTCAGCATCTTGTTCTGAAAGGTAGGTGTAGTTTGATTTTTTTAAGAACGGTTGTGATTTTTTTTCAATGTCCTCAGTATGTTTTTCAAGTTCTTTTTGAGATGGTTTTTTATCGCCCAAGAAGATTCTTATTTTTTTCCATTTATTGTGGTCGATTCGTATATTTTTTGTAAGGTAATAATACTCTTTCTTGTTTCTTTTTATGGTTTCGATATAAGCCACATGATTGTGTACGTGCACATAGTATTTAAAAATACCGTTGATATGTGCACATACAAAGTAAAAACAGTAAAAAAATAGAAAAGAATTCTAATGCGCGACGTTCCCGAGAAACAACTTTGTTTTTTCAAGTTTTCATCCCTATATGTCTTACTGATTTTGCTATTGCTCACAAGCATCTATTGGTGCACGCTCATTCATAAATATTTTGATAAATTAATTACTAAATAATGGTTACAATACAATTTTTTATCCTATTTCTTGTATACAGTACTGTCTTGTTAGAATTTCATCTATATAATTATCTTTCCACGAATTAGCACACCATGTATCACAAAAAAGTCTACTGTCGCGAGTGGAGTTGTCAAAAAGAAGCGTTTCCTATTGTATCAGCAGATGACATAACTAATCCATAGCGTGTGCGTGCTGTGCACGAAGCAGACTGTACTATGACTTATTGTATGAAAATAAACGCTTGCTGGAGAGTAAACCTGTCTTGTGAGTAAAAAAATTCATACATTCACAAACCGCATTATAAATACCTTCTACAGAACAAGACTATTCATATCTCCGTTTCTTTGATCATAAGAGAAAAATTACTTTGTACCATTCTACGTGCTGCTCACGCAGTCTGTTCAAAATACTCTTTCTTATTGTATATGTATATAAGTATCGCAAGTGCGGCGATAACTCCTAAGAGTATAGGTGTTGTTGCGAGGTTTTTTGCCGTTTCCAATGCTTCTGGTGCTACGTCAGGTATAGGTCGTTCAAGCTTGATAAAAAGTTCCTGTGCCGGCATGCTGAGTATGGCAATGGTGTTACTCATGCCGTTGAGCAGAGTATAGGCGTATAGTCCTAAGAGTATTTTCCATCCTGTTCTTTGCTGTATCAAAAAAAGCATCACTATAGGAATGATGAGGTGTATAATGGTCACAAGTGCTGAAAGTGGTACCTGAACTATCATTCCTAAAAAGAACGTTGACGATTCTAGGCCTTGCCCGAGGGTAAGTAATCGCACCAGGATACTGATTATGAGGTAGATAACGATTATTTTGAATCCTGTGGGAATGTCTTTCCAACGAATGTTTTTTCTTTCTTTCTGTTGCAAATTCCATGCTCCATATAATAAAAAGAGTATTCCCATTCCTACATGATGACTTACCTCAGCAAAATGTTCTCTCTCAAAGAGAAACACGATGAGTCCGAGGATGATCAGTGCTGCTCCTGCTCCAAGTGAAAACTGTGCACGTGATTTGCTTGCTCCTAATGGATCATTTTTTTTCAGTTTACGATACGCGTTTATTCCCATGAGTAGTCCAATTCCTGTTCCTACGAGGAATGCTATGCCAATCATTGCATCTCCAAAAAAGAAAAACCATATGCCAATCAAAAAAAATATTGGCATAGTTATTGTTATTCGTCTCAGTACGTGTTGTGCGTCTTGCTCCATAACATTTATTTTTTTGAAATCATGGTATATAAAATGCTCTGTTGTCGGAGTGATGCTTGCATGTTGTCCGTAAAAAACGAATAAAACGTTGCGTTTACTAGACGCAACATATTTAAATAATATGCCTCGAGAACGGTACATATATAAATATTCAAGCATCATCAGTATTTATGGATTACAAACGCTGTGGAAAAAATGGATTGATGGGAATTGCTGCGGCTGCCGCTGTGTTAGGTGTTCTTGCAGCCTCTAAGTTATACACAAGAGTTCAAGAAAAGCATGATCTGGCAAGAAAAGGTATTACCCCCTATCATACACCAGTGCATTCCTTCTATAAACGCTGCTAATCTATTTTTTTTATCAATAGATAATAAAAAATCCATTATCTTTAAATAAAGTCATTCTCTTTATACAATATGCGATTATTTAATGCCCTTTCTCGTTCTAAAGAAGAGTTCTCACCACTTTCCTCTCCTGTTCGTATGTACTCTTGTGGACCAACAGTGTATCACTATGCGCATTTAGGTAATTTACGTAGTTACGTCTTTGCTGACTCTCTTCGTCGAGCACTCATGTTTTTTGGGTTCGCAGTAACCCATGTTATTAATATTACTGATGTTGGTCATTTAACAGATGATGCCGATGCTGGCGAGGATAAGATGGAAAAAGGTGCTCGGCGGGAGAATAAGTCTGTATGGGATATTGCTCGTTACTATGAACAAGCATTTTTACAGGATGTGAATAGTCTAAATATTCTCTCTCCTCACTCGTGGACGCGCGCTACAGAGTATATTACTGAGCAAATTGAGATGATTAAACGCATCGAAGAAAATGGGTTTACTTATCAAACTAGTGACGGTATATACTTTGATACTACAAAGCTCTCTGAGTACGGAGAGCTTATTGAAGGGTTTAATCCTGAGCAGTTACAAGCAGGAAAACGTGTCTCTGTAGGTGAGAAGCGTGCAAAAACTGATTTTGCGTTATGGAAGTTTTCTTCTCCAGAACAAAAACGTCAAATGGAGTGGGATTCTCCTTGGGGTGTGGGGTTTCCTGGTTGGCATATTGAATGTACTGCTATGGGTTGTGCACAATTTGGTGAAGTGTTTGATATTCATACTGGTGGTGTTGATCATATTCCTGTTCATCACACCAATGAGATTGCTCAGGCGAGGGCTTGTTCTGGTAAGAATCATGCGCGTTTTTGGATGCATAACGAATTCTTAGTAGATAAGGGTGGGAAGATGTCTAAGAGTAAGGGTGATTTTCTTCGCTTGCAGTCAATTATTGATGAGGGGTTTCATCCTCTTGATTATCGGTATTTTTGTTTATTGACGCATTATCGTAAGCCGCTCTCGTTTAGTTTTGAAGCGCTCTCTGCGGCTCGTTCTGCTCGTGAGCGCTTAACGCATAAAGTCATTTCTCTTAAAGAATCCTCTCTTCCTGGCTCTGATATGCCTGCTGAGCGTCTTGTATTTCAACAGCGCTTTTCCCAAGCAATTGCTGATGACTTAAATTTTCCTGAAGCGATAGGGGTTGTCTTTGAGGTATTATCATCGACACTTTCTGATGCTCACAAGCTTTCGTTACTTATTGAGTGGGATGGTGTTCTCGGGCTTCGACTCGCGCAAGCAGAGCGCGAAACAGCTCCTGAACACGTTGTGTCCTTAGCTAAAAAAAGAGATTCTTTGCGTGCACAAAAAGATTTTTCCCAAGCGGATGCTCTTCGCGATGAAATTCTTTCTCATGGATGGGTTGTCTCAGATAGTCCTGATGGGTTTGTTCTTCAAAGAAAAGACGACTAACATTCTTGTAAGAACTGTTGTCTGGTAAGGTAGGGTTGTATTCCTCCATCGCAAATAATTACTGTTGGGGCGCTTTGATACGTAACAATACTTGTTCCAAGTGCTTCTATGAGTAAGGCAGTGAGTGTTTCATCTGCTATGACGTATGTTCCTGTTGTCGAATGTGCGCGTTGACGTATTTCTTGTACGTCCATCGTGGTATCAAGTGTTATTGCAACGTATCTTCTCCCTTCTAGTTCTTCTTGTCTCTGCTCACACGCGGGACAGTTTGGTCCAAAAATAGTTATTGCGTATGGTTCTCTCAGTTCTGAGAGAATAAATCCTCGTTGTTCCCTGTGATCAAATAGTCCATAACTAAAAATGCCAAGAGTGGGTTGGGAAGGTGTTTGCGCGCTTGGTGGTCTTTCTCCAAGAGGGGTGATTACTTGTTTTGGTTCTGGTTGTTCTGCGCATCCAGCAAGAAAGACCATCACTGCAAGAAGGCATATCCAATATCTCATATTTCTTCTTTTATTCTTTTCTTGTTTTTATATGTTTGCGAATATCCAGTACAGAATGAGTTCTCCTCCGTTTCCTATACAGTGAATAAGTATTGGTCCGGTGAGGCTTTTGGTTTTGTGGTACAGCGTGCTTGCTACTCCTGCAAATCCTATGATATAAATGATTTGTGGGCTGCTTTGAACGAGTGCTTCCCAGAAATTCGTTGTTCCCAGTAACGGTGGCATGTGCAGGAGTGTCTCAACGGCTACTGTAATGAGTATTGCCGGATGTATCTTCCAGTCTTCTCCGTATGCTTCGCGCAGACTGGTTTGTATAATTCCTCTCAGAAGTATTTCCTCAGTTATGGGTGCAACGACTGCCCATGCAAGCAGGTATCCAATAATCGTTATTACTCCTGGTGTGCTGTTAATATGGGCAAGACTTCCTGCGTACATATCTATTGCGTAAATGAGTATTGCAGAGAGTACTCCTAGTCCAATAATTGTTTTCATGTATGCGTTGCTGTAGAAGAATCCGTAGGTTCTCAGTGGTTGAAGTGTTGCTTGCAGATAGAAAAATGCGAGGATGAGTATGGGTGTGTGGCTTGCAAGAACAAGCAGCCACGGCTCTGTTTGCACGAGTGTTTCTGCAAGGAGCACTCTTCCTACTTCTGCAAAAAGAGTGAATGCGAGGGGTGCTACTAAAACAAAAGCAATCAGTGAGCTAAAAAGAATTCCTTTATACATATTCTCTTATTATGCATGATTGTCTTTTTAAGATTTTTGTGTACTAAGAGTTCCTAAATACGCGATGTATGCTGGTAAGAGTGGGAAAATACAGGGTGAGAGGAAGCTTCCTACTCCTGCGAGGAATGCTATTGCGTAGTTTACTCCGGTGTTTCCCAGAAATGCGTCCATGCGAAAGAACAGTTCTGCTGTTGTTTCCCAGGTACCCAGGTATCCAAGTGTGTTTGTGAGGATGAGTGCTCCGATGAGTACGAGAAGACCCCCAAAAAAGATGTGCAATGTGTGTAAGTAGGGGTGTATGCGTTTAAGGTGTTTTTTTGCTGTTTCTGCTAACAGTCCAAAGAGTAAGAAAGGAACTCCTATTCCCATGCTGTATGCGAGCATGAGTCCGCCTGCGTGCACGGGCTGTATTGCTGCCATGGTGAGTATCGCTCCCATGATTGCTCCCACGCACGGGCTCCATCCGGCTGCAAATGCTACTCCAAATAAGAAACTGTTCAGATATGCGTACTTGCTTTTTTGAAATTGTATGTGTCGTTCTTTAAAAAAAACTGCTCCGCTGAGAATGAGTATTCCAAACAGGGTGATTATTCCTCCTCCGACATAGCGCAGTATCTCTTGTATTTTGTAGCTATAACTCAGAAAAAAATATTGAATAAGCACTCCAAATATTGCAAAGATAATGCTAAATCCTAAGACAAAAAGGATGCTGTGAATAAATATTTTTTTTTTCATGTAATACGCGTTACTGGACAAAGACACCATACACTTATAAGAATTACGCAATTATACGTTTTATGCCTGCTCGTACCCAAAGCCCTTCTAGTATTAATATGTATAATCAGTGTCCGCGAAAGTATTTTTATCGGTACATAAAAAAGATTCCTACAAAGCCCAGTATTCATCTTGTTCGCGGTACAATTGCTCATAGTGCTCTTGAGCATTTCTTCTCCACTCCTATTGAGTCTGTTGCTGATTGGAAGACCAACATTCAACGACACGCTTTGCTTCTTCTTGAGCAGTTTTGGGAACAAAGTGCATCTGAATTAGCTGCCTTGGACGAAACTCCTTCTGAACTTGTCGCCTATAAGGATGAGACGCGTCAGATGATTCTTCGCTGGACGCTGTCGTTTATTTCTCGACTTGAAGATCGTATGCGCGCAGGTGCTTCGTTTGAAGAGGCGTTTGCAGCATTTACTCCAAAGAGTGAGGTTAAATATGTTGACGACGAATTGAATGTTATGGGCTTTATTGACGCTATCGAAGAAGTTGATGGTATCGTCCGGTTAATCGATTATAAGACGAGTAAAAAGCCCGAGATTACGCCCGAGTATCAGTTACAACTTGGTATTTATGCCTTATTATATTTACGAAGACATCAGACGCTTCCGCACGAGGTCGGTATTGATTTTTTACGTCATGGTGCTGAGTTCATGGAGGTCAATGATGCGCTATTACTTGATGCGCAATTTGCTATTGAGCAAATTCATATGCTTACCCAGTCTGAGAGTATTGCTGATTATCCAAAGAATGTTACTCCGTTATGTAACTGGTGTGATTATTATGCTCTTTGTTTTGGTTCAGGTTCTGCGTAAACAGTACTCGTATTCTATTGTTTCTACTTTTTGTAGGTTGTGTCGTACCATGTCTGCTTTTTTTCTGAGGTGGCCGTTTCGTAAGGAATATTCAAGTAGATATGCGTGTAGTTCTTCTATTGCTTTTCTGCTTCTCGTAATTGTTTGTTTATCTTGTTGTATTCCTGCTCGTATTGCGATACGAACAATTTCTCCACTCGCATCACACATTCCGCAAAGAAGCGTTTCTGTAGATGCTTGTGTGTACGTAAATGGTGTTTCTTGTATAAATGCGAGGAGTGCGCGCGCCTCTATTTCTTCTTCGTATGCGTGCTGATAGCTTGGCTCGCTTTCCAATCCTTCTGAGCGTATTTTTTTGTGCGTTTCTTCTAGTTGTGTGAGTATATCTTGTGCTTTCTGTATTGATCCTTCATGTATTGCGTATACGGCGCGTTTCGCTTCTTTTGCAAGTATTCTACTTTGTTGTATTGTGTATTCTCGTCTCTTATCTTCTTGTTCGTAGCGGCTACGGAGGAGTTCTTTATTTTCGATCCACGTCATAACTCTCTACAAGGTGCGGATGTATTTATATACGTTCTTTTTCAAAATGAATACATAATAATATATTTACGGTACATTATATGACAAGTGAAAAAACACAATTTACGTTGGCACTAACTCTTGTTGGTGTCGTTGCGATAGTGGCTATTTTTGGATACCAATAACAATACTACTATTCAGCTTCGCAGTAGAAATCGGAGCTAAATATGTTGATTTTTTAAACGAATCCATCAGTTATTACTCTTTTTGGTTAAGTGCAACCTTATTCTTATTCTTAATTTCGCTTGAAATAATATTTCTTATATTCTATTATTTATATAATGATTTGATTCCTATTTTTACTAAATTTAAAGAACAAAAAGAAAACATTGAAACTGAAAGAAAACAAATTGAAAAAATCTTAAACTTCGACTACGAAAACAAACACGAAGACGAAATATACGACGCATAGTACGATATGGAACTATCAAACTTCACAACACAAGCATTAGCACCACACATATTCGAATGGTGCAACACAGCAAGAGATCTACACAATAAACTAATAAACTTCGAATTCGATGAACACTTAAAAGACTTCTACCTAACAAGAGACTATTTAGAGCGCGAAATACGCGATTTAAAAAAAGAAAAAAGCATACTAGTAGGAACAGCCCAAGAACAAGAAATCATCGAGAAAAACGAGTTTCTAAACGAACTAAAAGACAAACCATACATAGAAGGAGCTACACTATCAGACACAGAAAAAGAATGGCTAACAGAAAACGGCTACAAAAAAAGCTACGAATGGTGCATAAACAAAAAATAAGAGGATACGCACTAGAATCAAAACATACAGATTCACTAAACTTTAACTTGAAAAAACCAAATTGTTTAATACAAATATTTCACGAAAACATACAGCAATTACACCAAGAAATACAAAATGTAAAAGAAATCTTAAAAGAAGAAAACATGACTTTAGAATTAATCCCTCTAAAAAATGAAAGAGAAAACATAAACACAATACCTTTT
>SKHI01000026.1 GCA_007117065.1 Candidatus Woesearchaeota archaeon | reverse complement strand
TGGAGGAAAAATAGAGCCAGGAGAAACATCAGAGCAAGCAATAAGAAGAGAACTCCAAGAAGAACTTGAATACGAGGTGCGACAAGAAACACTTCTTGGAGTATACGAAAGTAACCAGATAGAAAAAACACTCTATATAGCGCCTCTCTTAGTGTCACTAACCGAACTCGTCGTACACGAAGGAGCGGGCATGAGATTATTTAGCATAGGAGAAGTTAGGACTCTAGACATTATGGACACAAATGAAGAAGGAATACGACTAATAGAAGAATACCTAAAAAATAATAACATATAAATGTGAAAAAATACTTATACAGTGATGGACGCGCTAAAGAAATTTCTGCAGGAACAAGAACTTATTACTATAGCGACATATGCAACAAACCCGTGGATAATAAATGTGTTTTACGGAATAGATGAAGATACGAACATTTATTTTATAATGCCAGAAAACACCCAAACAGCAGAGAATATTAAAGAGCAGAATACTGTGGCCTTCGCAACAGCAGCATATAGCACGCATACCAACAGAAAAGGAATACAAGGAAGAGGAGTAATACACAAGGCTAGTACAAGAGAGGAAATACAACGAGGGGTACAAATACATAATACACGTTTTCCTGTGTTTAAAGAACGTATAAACGAACAATACGTCAAGGAAGGAAACACAGCAGTATGGGTGCTGCGGCCAACACAAATACAATTCTGGAATGATGAATTATACCCTGAGAAAACAAAGAAATTCACATTCACATGATTCCAAAAAATAAAAAAGCGCCCTTTTTGATAGCAGCAAGCTTTCTTACAAGTTTTATATTTATACGACTTGCAGTACTGCTTGCAGGAAGCGCAGAAAGTGAATTCGCACAAGCAGCAAAAGCAGGTGCCCTGCCGGGAACTGATTTTTACATAGGAAGTAATATCATACTCTTTGGATATCACATACATCATTTTTATTTTGGAATACTCTTTATCTGTTTAGCAGGATGGCTTGCAATAGTTGGAAGTAATACAATAAAAAGAGATTATATAGCAATAGTATACGGGCTAGGACTCGGACTATTTCTAGATGAAATAGGATTATTACTAACCTGGGGAGACTACTATAGCGCACTGACTTACACCATAAGTCTCTTCGTACTGGGAATATTCATTAATATACTTTATCTTGGACCCTTCTGGAAAGAATTAAAGACGCATATAGCAACAGGAAAACATGCTCTTCTCAAAGAAGAAATTAAAAAAAAATATTCGCCACTACATTTCATAGACGCATTCGCAAACAAACTTTTTGGAACAAAAACAATCAGTGCAGTCTTTACAGCCACAGCATATATACTTATTGCAATACTCATCCTCGCATACCCACGAAGCGTACACTATTTTATAGCAGGAGCATTTATCATAACTGGAATAACATACATTATAAACGTAACCATACACAAAACACCCCATGAAAACATATGAACAAATAAGCGGAATAGTACTTGGAATACTCTATGCAGGAACAGGAATGGCAATACTGCGTTGGCCAGAACTGCTGTACTATGGCGTAGCAGCGATATTTGTCATACACGGACTAATAATAATAACGCGAATGATACTCCATGGAACAAAAGAATAAGTGGAAACAACCACACCCTCTGAAAATATACGAAGCACTCGGAGCAATAGCACATAACCGAGTCAAAGATAACACTGTTTACAGTTCAAGCGGGAACAAATACTACACAGTAGAGTATGATGGAAGCAACATAACGACTAATGATAATGCTGCATATTATAAAGGAACTTTTGGATACTCAGCAATAGCATACCTCATGAGCATAGGAGAACTACCCATAAAACAAGAATACTTAGATGTACTTGAAGGAATACCATGGAAAGATATAAACCAAGAGTACAAAAATGATTATACGAAAGTACAGGAGATAATAGACCAAAGACTAATACAGAAAGGAGTAGATATACACGAATTCAGAACATACGTGAAAGAAATACTTGAGAGCATACGCGTGTATGGAAAACTAGGCGCACACACCCAACCGCCAAAAGGATATTGAAATTACTGGAGAGAGTTATTACGATAAAAAAGACAATAAAGCGATACTACAAGGCATTTATTGTGAAAAAAAGATTAGTGGTTTTATACATTGGGCAAAGGGAAGTTTTTTGGGTAGAAACATTTTGGGTGTAGCGAGATGCGACCAAACAGATTCACTACATCCTTGTTATACTTTCCGTAGGACTAAATTTAGTGTATTGTCTCGAAGGTAATTTTTAAGTTTTGAAGTAACCTGTTATATAGAATTAGCAAGAAGCTCTACTTCTCTGACATTGACATCAATCGCTCTTATTATTTCTGATCAAATAGGTTAAAATTAGTTTGAATCAAATTCTTTAAGGGAAGAAATAGCGGTTCAGGGAGTTCATCCCAGCTAAACCAATTCCAAACGGTACATTTATCAGGCTCCATAATCACTGGTGTACCACTTGAGCTTTTTGCGCTCATGAATATAGTTACATAATGTTTATCCTCCTTAATAAATATGTCATTTGTAGCTGTTACAAATCGTACATCTGTAATTTTCAGTCCTGTTTCTTCTTTCACTTCTCTTCTTGCACATTCTTCAAATGTTTCATACAATTCCAAGTGTCCTCCAGGTAACTGCCAGGTTCCTTGACCGAGATTGTTAATTCTTTGACCAGGAGAATTTTATCATCTCTTATAACAAATACTCCTAATCCTACGCGTACTGTTTTCATGTGCCCAAGCTGAATTCTTTTCTTTTTATAACCATGTTGTATACAGTAAACAGGAGTGGATTTTTTTGAGATTACTAAGACCACTTACAGATCTTTTATCAAGGCAACAATCTTTTTTACAAGAACACTTTTTTTCTCATCAGAAAGGAACACTGGGATGTGAACAAAAAAACTGTTTGACTGTATTCCTAAGCAATGAAAGTAGGTATAGTTACACACATAGAGATCAGCAAAAAACGACTCCTCAGGCTCATTATCAAGGATGTTCTGCTCAAATACTGAGCAGGAACTTTCTCTAGCAACCACAGTACCTGGAATAATCCTCTGCACCGTCCCATCGTCTCTGCGCATATAATTAAGGGCTATACGTTCAAAACGAACAAGAGAATTATTCGCAACACCAAAACCAATAATCATGTCAGGAACAAAAGAAGAGATACGCTCTTTAAGGATAGACCAACTATCAAAGTGCACAGGAAGAACAAGGTGTGAGCATGTATGCGCCGATAGAGAAGAAACAACTTCTTGTGCAACAAGAGAGGAAACATTTGTTCTAAGATAACTAAACGGTTCAAAAGAGTAACATAATATACGCATACGAAGAGAAATGATCACTCATTAATAATTATAGTGGGTCGTTCTTAAAACCAAGCCTATAGCCTAATTTTTGCACACCAACATTAAGAACTAAGACGATACAGAGAGAAATAATAACAGCAGGCCAGACGCCTATCCAATACGGAATACTGACAAGAAGCATACCAAACAAAAAATCAAGTTGATCCCAAAAAAATAAACTCTTTCCAGGAAGAATGCCCAACTGGCGCTTTGCAACACTTTCTAAAGCATCTCCTACTAACGCACCAAAACCAAGTAAGGAACCAACAAAAACAGAAAACACAGGATAATCAATCAAAGAGTAATACGCAAAAAAATCAGTGAAAAAAAGCCACTGCTGAAGATGGAATACAAGAGTGGCTATTAGTACACCGAATAATAACCCGCGCCATGTCTTGTTCTCACCAAACAATTGCTTTCCTCGCAAGGTTGAACCAAAGTCAAGTGGGACGTCCAAAATGGGAACGCGACGAACGAAGACAGGAGCCATATTCGCAGCGATTGCAGGAAGAAAAAAATACAGAACAGAAAGAATATCAGAAATCATGTTAGCTCCTTAATGAGAGAAGAAACCATTTTACCATCAGCACGGCCACTCAGCTCCTTCATACACAAACCCATGAGTGCACCAAATGGAGCATCAGCATTCTCAGAAACAATACGTGAAACGATATTCTTAACTTCTTGTTCAGAAAGAGAGGCAAAGGACTCCCAAAGAACAATTCCATCACGGGCAAATGAAACAAGAACCTCCTCAATAGCAGATGATTGCAGGGAACCAGAAGCTAAACGAGAAAACAACTCTTCACTTATTGCATTAACATCAAGCTCTAATGAATGCCGTCTTCGTATCTCTTTTTCTTTAACGACAAGCACATCAGCAACCAATGAAGCAGATAATACTTTTGCCCAGTGCTCAAAAATGTCAGCACGACCACTCCGACATACCAAAGAAGCAACGTCCTCACTAATGCTGAACTCTTGAGACAATCGTTTTGCACGAACAGTTAATAATTCAGGAATATCAACGTGTATGGACGAGACAGAAAACGAGCGAACATCAGTTTCAGGATACATACGAGCAGAACCAGGCATCGGACGTAAGTACGTTGTGGTGCCATCGCCTTGCGCTTTACGAACACAAGAAGGAACGCCTAAACAAAACTCCTGCAACCGAGAAGAAACTACTTCAGTAAATGTTTCAGAAGCACGATGTGCATCGCCTAATAATACAAGAATAGCATCTTGTGAAGATGCTTGCGTACGGGAAAACAATTCATCCCACGAGGAAAGACCATACTTTTGCGGTTTTTCATCAGTATGAATAATGCCGCCAAAACCGGATGCTTGAACGTATCCACTTAACTCAGAACCAACACGAAAACCAGGGTAGAGCTCTCTTCCAAAAAAGCCCTGCGCACCTGAAACCACGACTGCCAACGCGGTACCGTTTTGTAACGTAGATGATATCCATTTTGTTGAGGATGAGGAGAATGTCTGTGATACATCAACAGGAGAAGAAAGTACAAAAGAGTGCTGAGAATACTCTGCAGCGAGAGCGACAAGACCAAGTTGTCGTAAAGCCTCATTATGCGCAATAGTAGGAAGTAAATCAAAGTCTTGAACACCCTTAATCTCAACACGAGAACCTTGCGCAATACTTACGTTTACATCCTGACGAATGGTACCCAATCCGCGTTTAATACGACCTGTGCTGCGCAAAATCATACCAAGCTGCCCAGCAACTTCTTGTAATTGGTTTGGAGAACGAATGTCTGGTTTGGTGGTAATCTCAAGAAGAGGAATTCCAAGACGAGAAAGGTTATATGTATCGGATTCTTGCGTACGAGAAACAATACGCGCGCTATCCTCTTCAAGACACAACCTATCAATACGGATAACAGAACCAGAACTATCAGTTATTACACCGGAGAATCCAATAGCCATGGTGCGCTGAAAACCAGAAGTATTACTTCCATCAACAACAACCTTACGCATGACATGAACAGGAGAGAATAGTTGCATGGAAAGCATACGCGAAACCATAACAGCAGTTTCTACAGCATCAGAAGAAGGCTGAAGGACAGGCTCCTCATCAAGTTCAACAAGACAGGTATTCTCATTATATCCCTGATACACAAACACTTTTTGCTTACGAAATTCAGCGAGGGCAGCTGCATCCACTATACCGCTTTCTCCAAAGGAAGGACGCAACATCCGATGAACAATAATATCGGGGTTGTCTTCGCGAATAATAGCAGGGCATGAACAGAATAATTTTCTTCCCGATAGCTGTTGATGAATTTCTAAACCAGCTTTGAAACCAATTTTTTTGTAATCAATCATGGGTTGCCCCCCTTTCAAGACGGGAAAGAACATCCCCTAAATCATCATCCAGAGAAAACTGAGGATTGCTGATTACAAACGCGAGTTTACAGAAAAGAGCTTCAGGAGAGAGAGACATACCATGACCGCGAACACCTATTTCTTGTAATCTACGACCAGCTGAATATACTTGAAGATGAAGACGACCAAAAATACATTGTGAAGACATAACAACAGGGATCTTTTGTGCTAACAAGGAAACAACAGAAAAAATGTCTTCGTGCTCTTGTGTGTATGAATCAAACGAGCTAATCGGAATATGCCCTAAGCCAGTACCAAGAATTATGAGCCCATCGAAATTCTCATACACACGAAATTCATCAGCGCTCATATGAGGATGAGCGTATACCATGCCGATACGTATTTGTTCATTGTACAAGAAATGAGCGAATTTGTCAGCTGCCTTTTTAGGTTCGGTGAGGTATGTTAGTTGGTCGCCAGAAATCACTGCATGCACTGGTGCATTGACGCTCATAAATGCATCCCTGCATGATGTGTGCATTTTACGCACGTGCACGCCAGAAAACACCCCGATAGTTGTGTCATCTGAAGTATTATGCATGCAAATAAACACGCCAGAACTTTTTTGAGGAGAAACACAGAAACGCACTGCAGCACGTAAATTGGTAGCAGCATCACTACTGCCTCGGTCACTACTCCGTTGACTTCCAACAAGAATTACAGGGAAAGGCAGATTGCGCAAAGCGTAGTGCAATGCAGCCGCTGTGTAATGCAGAGTATCTGTGCCGTGGGTGATAATAATACCAGACGGATTTTTGGAAATGAGAGAAGCAATATGTGAGATGAGCAGATTATAGTGTCCAAAGCGCATATCGTCACTGGACATATTTGCTATGAATGTCGCTTCAACATGAGCGATATCTTGCAATTCGGGATATAAACGCAATAATTCTTCAGACTCAATATGATTACTCACACCTCCAGTTGCGTAATCAACCTTACTTGCAATGGTCCCTCCTGTGTGCAAAATATGTACCTTGGGTAAGGATGCATTGTTGTATACCTCTTGATATACGGGTTTTTTTTCTGGAGAGGTTTGTTTGACCGTAATAGAGCGTATTTGTTCACTTGAGAAACTGACATTGTACCCATCTTGTAGTTTGATACACAATTGTTTCCCTGGAAGAACGACACCTGTAAACGAGGTATTATCTACCAGTTCAAGAAGAATTGTATCGCCCACGTTATAATCCATATCAATAAGAAAGTAGAAGCAGTATATTAAAGTTAAGAAAAATATTTATCTTTTAGAAGCTGCCTTTTTCACCGTCTTCTTTTTTGCAGGGCTTTTAACTGAGGTAACAGTAGCATTTACTTTAACAGAAGACGTCTTATTATCTTTTGTTTTTGGAAGAACTTTTTTTGCTGCTGTCTTGGTTTTTTCTGCAGCACTTTTTACTGTTGCTTTTGTCTTACTTACCGCTGCTTGAGCTTTTTTTCCCGCTTTCTTCACTGTTTTTGTTGTTTGATCAGTTGTTTTCTTTACGTTTTTTTTTGTTTGGGCTGCTGCTTTTGTTACAGATGCTTTTGCTTTATTGGCAGTTTTCTTTACCGATTTTGTTGCATTATTTGCAGCTTTACTTACTGTTTTAGCAGTTTTCTTTACGGTTTTTGCTGTTTGATCAGATGCATTTTTTACAGCCTTTTTTGTTTTGTCAGCAGCTTTTTGTACCGCTTTCTTTGTTGTACCAACAGTTTTCTTTACTGTTTTTGTTGTTTGATCAGCGGTTTTCTTTACAGCTTTTTTTGTTTGGTTAGCAGCTTTAGTTACTGTTTTTGCGGCTTTAGTGGCTGTTTTTTTGGTTTTGTTAGCAGCAGTATTTACTGCTTTTCCTGTTTTGTCAACCGCAGAACTTGCTTTTTTTGCTGTACTCTTGACAACACTCACAGTCTTTTTTTTCACATTTGAAATTTTTTCTTTAACTTTATCTCTATTTTCTTTTTTCTTTAGATAAAGCGCTCCTGCTACAGCAGCGGCTGCTCCAGCTATTGCTGCGCCTATCTTAATTTTTTTCTTAGTAGATTCTTTCATTATAAGAACACCTCCGAATACTACCTATTCGGGTATATCTATTTATAAATTCTACCCATAATACGTAGGTTTAGCCTTTAATTCCTCAGCACGAGCTTTACGGAAATTTTTCTCCATATCTGCATACGCATCTTCAATATCTTTTGTTACTGAAGGGCGAACTTTATCAAGAGCAGCCTCGAAGTATTTCTTACCAATCTCTTTCGTGTCAGGATTATCTCTAATGGCAAGAATGGCTGCTTCACGAACAAGAGCTTCAATATCTGCACCAACGTACCCTTCTGTACTATCAACAAGATGCGCTATTGATACATCTGATGCTACAGTGACTCCTCGAAGATGTATCGAGAAAATCTTTTCTCTGCCAAGCTTATTGGGACTGGAGACATGTACAATTCTGTCAAAGCGACCAGGTCGCATTAAGGCCGGATCAAGAATATCAGGTCTATTTGTAGCACCAATGATTACTATATCTGTGAGTTCTTGAAGACCATCGATTTCAGTAAGTAACTGGTTGACTACGCGTTCAGAAACATTATTATCTCCGCCACTTCCTCTTCGAGGAGCAAGACTATCTATCTCATCAAAGAAAATAATTGTAGGAGAGGCCTGTCTTGCTTTCTGGAATATTTGTCGTACAGCTTTTTCTGATTCTCCAACCCATTTACTGAGTAATTCAGGACCCTTTACGAGAATAAAGTTAGCTTCTGTCTGATTCGCAACGGCCTTAGCGAGAAGTGTTTTTCCTGTACCTGGAGGGCCGTACAACAATACGCCCTTAGGAGGTTTTATTCCCATTCGCAAAAAGGTCTCTCGCCGCTTTAGAGGCCATTCAACCGCTTCTACGAGTTCTTGTTGTACGTGATCTAATCCACCTACATCGCTCCATTTGACTTTAGGAACTTCAATGAGAACTTCTCTCATTGCGGAAGGACGAACAGTTTTCAATGCTTCTAACAAGTCTTCTTTGCCAATTTTTAAACGCTCAAGAATCTCAGGAGGGATAGGCTCATCATCTTTGAGATTAATATCAGGAAGTACTTTACGTAAAACAATCATGGCTGACTCTCGCATTAATGCCGCTAAATCGGCACCAACAAAACCATGTGTTATCTCAGCTATGTCTTGAAGCATTCTGGCTTTACTTTTCTCACGAGCTTTCTCATCAGCAGAGAGCAGAACGTCTTCATGTAATGAAGAGAATAATTCAGCAAAGATTTCGTTTTTACTCACTGCTTCACGAATTCTGTCAACAGCACCGCGTTTTTTGGTATCAGAAATGTTCTCTCGATAAGAAAAGAGAATTTCTTTGAGTTGTTCTACAGAATTTTTCTGTGAGAATATCTCTTCTGCTTTCTTGAGGTGCGGGATTTCTTGAGGTGCATCTCCGTGTTTAAGGGTTTGTTGTAATCTTTCTTGAACATGACTTTGTATGGTCTCAACAAGAATGTCTACATCATATGCGATAAGGGGCATATTTCGAGAATGAATCTTAAGAATATTGAGTCTTCCGGGGAGTCCTGGAACACCAATCTCAATTTCTCTATCAAATCTACCTGGTCGTCGAAGCGCAGGATCGATTTGATTTGGAATGTTAGTTGCTGCAATAACAACCACTTTTCCACGAGATTTTAACCCATCCATGATAGCTAACAATTGTGCTACTACTCGGCGCTCAACTTCTCCTTTGCTTTCTTCACGTTTTGTTGCGATAGCATCAATTTCGTCAATAAAAATAATGCTTGGAGCATTTTGTTCGGCTTCTTCGAATTTTTTACGCAAATTCTCTTCAGACTGTCCATAATACTTGGACATGATCTCAGGACCGTTTATTACGTAAAAATTACTGTTGGTCTCACCCGCAACTGCCTTAGCAAGCAACGTTTTTCCCGTACCCGGAGGGCCATGAAGCAACACTCCTTTAGGAGGTTCTATTCCTAAGCGTTCAAAAATCTCAGGATATTTCAGGGGAAGTTCAACCATTTCACGAACTTTCTTAACCTCGTCTTCAAGGCCGCCGATGTCTTCATATGTTACCTCGGGAAGAGCGCTTTGCTCTTGAATCTCCTGTGGTTCAGGATTAAATTGTACGTCAGTATTCTCAGTGATAATAATTGCTTCATCAGGATCCGCTTTACTGACTATAAAACGAAGTTCTCCCAGACCAAATCCTATAGCGTTTTCATCAAGCATGTTAAATACTTCATCAAAGAACGGACTACTACTCATAGTATTTCTGCGTCGCCTCGTGCCCCCTAGGCTTACGACATCACCTTTAACTACTGCTCTGCCTAATAATCCTTGTTTAAAAATAAGGGGGTTTGCTCGAATCATTACTCCTTTACGAGCAGGTGCTATTGTTACTTTTTTTGCTTCTTTTACCTCAGCACGCTTGACAATAACACTTTCGCCAATAGATGTTCGAGCATTTCTGCGTAATAACCCATCAAGACGAATGATATTTAGACCAATATCTCCTGGATACGCTCTGTCCACAATACCAACTGTTCGACGTTCGCCAGTAATCTCTACAATGTCGCCTGGACGGACGTTTATTTTATGCATGAAACTACTGTCAATACGGACAATACCCTTGTTTACATCATCTTGAACGGCTTCTGCTACACGAAGATTAATTTCTTTTTCAGTCATAGGTCACCTGTAAGCCGAATTAGTTCTCTTCTGTATCAGACATGTTTTGTTCTTGATTTTGAGATCCTTCCTTTACAGTTACGCTTGGTAATTTAATTGGTGGGGGGATATTTAGTTCTTTAGAAATAATTATCGCTTCAACGTGGCATCTATCAAGAATGTTGTTTAATACGCGCTCGATACTTTTAGCAGGAATCTGTTTTTTTTCAGTCCATGCACTCATCACAGTAGTGCGTTCTTCATCAGAAACTAATTCAATAATACTTCCTTCAAGTTGTAATTCAGCAATTTTAGGTTCATATTCCACACCGAAGATGAATTCGTATCGGAGACCTTTTTGTCCTGCACTGATGTCTATTTCCTCAACAGAAGTAGGTTTACAAGTTCTATTGATGGTTATTTGTCCTTTGAGAGCGTTGTGTTTTTGCGCATGTATCTTCGTAAAGTTGAATCCTATGACTGTCATGCTACTGGGAAAGATCTTCTTGTTTTAAAACATTTGGGTTAACAGAGAGTATCTTGTGTTATGCGAAGGTATTCAGCTAACAGCGCACTTACGACTTGAGAATCATTTGTGAAGAGAACAGTTTCACTATTTCGTGTATTCGCATTTGCAGAAGGGTTGTATGAGCCAAAAATGACTCTTTCTTTGTCAATAACAAAGGCCTTATGGTGCATCACCCCTCTTCCTGTACGCACATGAACGGGAATTCCTGCTTCAACAAAGACTGTATACCTTCCTTGTCGATGCCCTAGCGACTCCACAACTCCTCGTATACACAACTCTTGTTCGTGTTTGAAAAGAAGCACGTCGCCAATAGGTATACTAGTAAATGAAAAGGTAAGAAAATGTATTGATTTCTTTGCAGTTGATAATTGTTGAATGATTTGTTCCTCACAGTTATCTCGAGGACAAAAAAGGACTTGCCAAAACGCGCCATTAAGTACTGTCTCTTGCGACACCGATGGTCTGCGTATCCCCTGAAGATGCATATATTCTGAATAGAATGCGTTAGCAAGAATTGGAGACTCTATGCGGACAACGATATTATCGTTATAGAACAATCCGTTTTCTGTAGGGTTCGCGCTGCCGGTAACAACATGCGTCTCGTTAAAACAAAATTTGTGATGCATATACCCTGGAACCCATATTGGTATTCCTTTGCCCTGATAGTTATCTTTGTCAATTAATGTGTGCTCAGTTGGGGTATCGACAGAATAAAATGCGCATTGTGTAAATCCTGCGTACGCATCAGGGCACTCTGGACAGAGGATTACCTCCACATCGCCATATTCAGGCGTTATTGTGGCACAAGAGCAGAGGAGCAGTGTACACAACAGTATTTGCGCATTCATGGAGTGTTATGCGTGCGTTCTCTTCTTAATCTTCTCTTCCTGTTTATTCGGATTTGATTGCTTGGCTCGGAATTAACATGCGCGCGCTAACTTTTTTTCAGAACAGACTCCATCGCAACAAATACGTATTACGTGGTCTTTTCCCGGATCTATTGCTCCAAGATGCACTGTTTTTGTAAACTCCATTGCTGGACAATGTCCGCGACAACTTGGAATAAGATCGCGCTCGACACGAATCATTTCGGCATTCACCTCGACGCTGCACATTCGAGGGGCGACAGGATGTTGCAATAGGATTGATATATATGCGTCTACAGCGTCTTCAGTGCACTGTGTGTCGAGATAACTTGGTTCTAGAACGCCAAATACTCGGCGTTCGATATCCAGCTCTTGTGTTTGTGTGCTTGAATGCGTTATCGGGATGGTTGACTCGCTTACTAAATATAGGGCTGTGAGTGCTAACGCACTGACAAAGAGCACGAATCCAACAAGAATTTTTTCATTCATAACCCATACCTCACATCTGGAAATTCATGTGCTAGAACAGTGAAAAACTCTGCCTCAGGAGTGGCTGGAAAATAGATTTCCTCTTCGCTACACTTGCCAAGTCTTGCTAGTTCTTCTCGAGTAATGCTTGATAAGAATATGTCGGAGTCATTTTCTTGATTGCGTGTGTACGCGTACAAACGATGTAATGCTGCCTCTTCTCGAGAACCACAAATAATGCCTTTTTCACCAAGAATAATCTCTTTCTGCGGATATATTGTGTTAAATAATAGTTGTGCAACACGCGTATTATTGTTTCTCTGAGGGATGTTTTGTATGAACACTGTTTCAGCATCCCTTAAATAGGGCGTTTCCTGAACTTCTTTGCGAAACCGTTTTCGTATTGAGGCATCCATATGTGCATAGAGGTTTCCATGAATAAAAGTATGCGTAACTATTTAAAAATAGTTACAAAATAGAAATCTTTATAAGTATGAAACTACTCCAAAATGGTACTCACCTCTTTTCCTGAGGCGGCACCGTGGGGAAACCCCGGTCTGCCACAGGAATCTTCATTATTTCTTTCGTCTACGTGCATACACTAGTTCAAGTACAAGAACGCCAATCATAAGACCGATAAGAAAACCAGATCCAAGAGCAAAAACCATGCGGGTATCAATGAGAAACTCTGAACTTGAGCGTGGAAAATAAATATCTAACATGGAAAACTCAAGAGCGAATTCTGCATATAAGTGCGCACTAAATATATCATCAACCTGGCCACTGTACTCATAGTATGCATAGCTAAGGATGGGAAATATTTCTTGTTGGGTGCGTGAACCAATAAGGGTAGCAGCCTTGTTTCGTTTATACTCAACAGTCTTATTAATGCTCTCGCCACTCATGACTGCTCCTATAATGCTGTTCGCAGATGCCTTTGCTTTAGCGGCAGAAAAAATACATAAGGCAAACTCTCCTCCAGACTGATACTGTAACGATCGCCCTACATCCTCACGGATGGAATCAAGAGGAATGTCAAGAAGGAATTGTACATAATTTACTCGCTCTTGCGCCTCAGAAATTTTTAATGAGCAACCTTGCATTAACGCACGCTCAGAGATAGTTATTTCGGGCGATGGTATGACGCCAAAAAAAGAACTCCACGACCGAGCGCTACTGAGACGCTCCACGGCTACTGCAAGAGTAGAGGGCGAAATATTATCTAAGGTAATGCTTTCAAGTTGACTTTGAGACTCAAGAAGGCGTTCTCGAACGCCCATGAAGACTTCAAGATCAGTAATTGTGGAAAATGTCGTAGGAAGTGATGCGTCAAATTCGATAATATCTTCTTGTAATTGAAACACAATGCCCCGTAACGCGCTTTGTGAACGAGAAGAAAGAAATTCTTCCTGTAAACGTAAATTAGCACCAAAACAAAAACTTGCCGAAGAATAAAATAATTGTTCATCGGCTGCAATAGCTCCTCTCTCAATAAGCGCATCACTACTATTTGACTGTGTGCGTTCACGTAACGTATTTGCTCGAGAACATAAATCAGAAGCCACGATTGCCATCTGTGCATGGTATTCAAGCGGAATAATGATTTCTTGTTGAGGCATGCGAACATCTTTTCCTGTCATATAAAAAATAACTTCTTCAATATCCCAAACAGGAATAACTTCAATACCTGATATAACTGAGCTAGAAGAAAATTCCAAAGCAGGAACAAGAACGCGAGTGAACCCATTAAGCCGCGCAGCAATCACTTTTTCAGAAATGCCTCCGACAGGGCCGATCATTCCTCCGCTATTAATGGTGCCTGTAACTGCAACAGAAGGATCAATGCGCGTGTTTGTAAGCTCTGCATATGTGAGAACGGTAAAAGCAGCGCCAGCGGACGGGCCTCCAATAAGTATTGTGGGCGCGCGTATTTGATAGAAGAAATCTCTTCGTGTACAATCAAGCCCTGCAAGCATACAGGCATAATCGCGCGCAAAACGAACACTTAATTGTGTATCGATGCGTGTGAGTGGTTGAGTGTCAATATATACTGAACCTGAACCAAGACGAACCTCAAGATTAGCCTCAGCAGTAGATCCTGAACGATTGCCAATTCCTTCAGAAACAGAAAGAAGAGGAATGGAAGTAGAAGCCAGTATCATTGGTGAGAGGCATACAAAGATCAAAACCCATATTACGCTACGCATGTATGCAAAATACAGTCTTCATTAAAAAACCTTTAGGAGAAATCTTCTATCGCATACCACGCGTGACGAGCGTCCTGAACAACAAGAATAGATTCGCCAGGGTACTTATCAACAGGAACTGCAAGGGGAACTTCCTGATATGTTTGCGGATCAAGAATATTCATATTTGGTTGATTTGATGAGATAACAACTTCCTGAGGGGTAAGCTCTTCTACCTCGTCATCAAAAGGACAGACCAGGGCGGAACCCTTCCTTCTTCGAATATCAAATACGTGAAGGGTTGAGCCCATCTTCGTAACACGAACGAGACGCTTGCGTGTTTCTAAAATAGAACCTACCCAAAAAAGAGGAAGGCGAACTAAAACAGTAAGTCGATATACTTTCTTACTTTTTTGATGGTCATATGTATGTAATTTCGCATTCTTTTGAATTAACCCTCCAAAACGCCGATGTAACTCATGTCCAAGAGTGACGAGCATTTGCTGATTCGTGACTTCAAAATCGATACCTGTCGAAATTTCTTTTTTTCGAGATATACGCATATCTGGGTGTCGCGAAACCCACTCTTCGACGAATGCAATTACTTCCTCGCGAGGATTACGAATCTGTAAAATACCTTCAAAATACCCACCAGTAGCTTGTTTACACTTAGAACATTGTTCTAAATGAATAGGTATTTCTATCTCGTACTCTTCTTCATAAGAAGCAACAGCACTTGAAACTGAACCAATAACTAACAACGGAAGAGTAAACTCTTTTGGCTTCTCTTCAAAAATGGGCATAGGAAACTCAACAGTTTCGATAACGGCACGAGGATTATATACTAATTGTTTATGAATAAATGTATCAAAAAGCGTTAGTGGGCTCCATCGACCACGATACAAAAATGAGTCGCACGTGGAACATAACGTCAGTTGAACAGGTTTATGAGGGAGGAGTAACGGCTCTTTTTCCTGCAAATGCTCTTTACAAAACGTGTCAACAGCTGGATCTCCACAGATAGGACAAAAACTCATACTACACGCGAATATTGTAGATATTAAAAGCTCTCGCTTTTTAGAAAGCAACAACTATTAAATACTTGGCGAGTCTTGTTCGATCATGCATAAAAAAGAACGCAAACAAGAACACTCAGGGATACTGAGGAGAATGTGGCACTTTATTTGGTATGATGAAAGTGCTCTTTCATGGGCGGTAAATTTTATTCTTGCTTTTATTTTGATAAAATTTATCTTTTACCCGGGTCTGGGAATGATTTTAGGAACTTCGCTTCCAGCAGTAGCAGTAATAAGTGGAAGTATGGATCATTCAGTACAACAAGGAATGCTTTGTGGAGAACGAGTGAGCGAACAAGCAGTGTTTTGGGACGTGTGCGGCTCGTGGTATGAAGAGCGAGGAATAACATACGAGCAATTTTTAGAATTTCCCTTCGCGAGAGGTTTTTCTAAAGGAGATATTATGTTAGTACGCGGTGTAACAAAAGAAACAGCGAACATAGGAGATGTTATCATCTTTCAAAGCAACAAAGCATACCCTATTATACACCGAATAGTCGCAATAGATGAATATATTACTGCAAAAGGAGATCATAACGAAGCACCTATAGAACAATACGTTCTGCTTCAAGGAAACTTTGCATATGAATGCTATGTCCAACAAGGAGAAACGCGTATACTAGCAAGTTGTTTGGACGTAAATGCTCAAAGAGTGGATTTCCAAACGCCTGGAGCAGTTGCTTTACTTGATGAGACAAGAATAACAGATGAGCAGTTGATAGGAAAAGCATTTGCCCGAATACCCTATTTGGGATATATACGCATACTATTTGGGGAGTTGCTTGCGAGACTGGGAATAGGGTCGCTCTAGGGGGGATCTGTGTTTTTCTACATATCATAAGAGATATCTTCCTGATCTGCAGGATGTAAAGACAGTCGAAACCTTCTTTTTATTATGCTCTGACTCATGAGCAGTAAACCTTATAAACTACTGTTCAAAATGAGCAGATTATGGGATACCTCGACGAATTGATGAAAAAACCTCTTGTAGATGAGCCAAAGAAAAAGAAAGAAATAGAGGTTATAGACTCTACAGAGCAAACGCTTCCAACAACAGACGAAACATGTCCAGAATGCGGAAACGAAACAGCGTACTGGTGGTTACAACAAACAAGAGCTGGAGATGAGCCGGAAACTAAATTTCTTAAATGCACAAAATGTGACCATACATGGAGAGATTACAGCTGATCTTGAATACGAGAAAGAATCTCGTTTACAGTATCTTCAGGAGTGTGATTTGAAGTATCAATGACTATATCGAAATTATTTTCATCGTATCCATTAATACCATATAATTGCATCCAACGATTTCTTGTAATATCAATGCGCTTTTGAAGAAGATGTTTTGATTCCTCGTAAGAAGAATAGACTTCTCGCTCTCTACCGACAGCAAATACGCGCTTAACCCTAACGTCTTCGCTTGCTGTTAAGAAAATCTTTATGCTTGAAGGAAGGAAATACCAGGCCAAACGGCCATCAACAACAAGCGATTCGTTCTTATCAGCTAATAATGAAATTTGTTGATCTAATTCTTTGTCAATATCAGGATTTTGTTTTACAAATGCATCAAACTCACTAATAGTCATTCCTTTTTTTTTTGCAAGCTGGCGCATAAACATTCCTGCGCCATGCCACTGCCAACCAAGACGATCTGCAAGCAACTTACTCGTCACTGTTTTACCAGCGCCATTCAATCCAGAAAATGTTATTATCATGTCCTATTTTGTTAATAAGAACTTATTTTTTCTCTTTCTGTTCGCGTTTTTCAGAAGAAGAATAAAACGATGAGAGCGACTTGCTTTTTTTTACAGCTGCATAACTAATTGCCATACAGTGTTTCTGAAACTACTTGCTTAAAAACACATTTGTGTTTAAACATAAAGAACAAAACATACGTATTCGAGTTATGGAAATTAATCCTTACGAAGCGACCAGATATGTGAGAACTCTTTATGCAGCACAGCTCCATCAACAACTGAACATTTTACGTTAAATAGATGAAATGTTTTTGTAACGACGGTAACATTGTATATGCTGCCAAACGAGGGAAGTGTCTGCGCAAGAAGAATGATCTGATTGGCATCGTGTCCAGGGTGCTCAGAACGCAACAAACTGATAACTGCGTCTACAGCATCAGACGAATTGAAGGTTACCTCTTCTTGTTGTGCAAAAGGTAGAATCTCCTTCTGATCGCTAAACGCCTCTGCAGGTGGATTGACTTGGACAGCATCGCCGGTGACAGTGAATACAATTAATTCTTGTGAGGGTGTACAGAAACCAACTTGCCAGCTGATGGTAGCAGTATCATCGTACATACGGAAAAAATGTGCTAAAAACGCATCAGCAGGAATGTGGTGCTCGGAGGAAGTAACTTTTTCTAATGCTTCATACATATTCATGCCATCACAAAAATAGTCCTTGCTTATAACACTATTGTCAAGAAGAGAGTAACCTTTAAGAACAAATAACCGTTAACTCTTGTATGGAGATGGAAAGTGGTACTTCTTGGAAAAAAAGAATTTGCGATCAACACACAATAAGTTACGAGAAATCGCTGCCTGAATACACGATTATACTAGAAGCAAGAAAATACATGCACGGATGGGAAATAATAAAAAAATATGTGGGCAGAGAAATAAACTTTGCAGAAACCTACAGTGTAAAAACAATATCTGAACTAAAAAACTTACTTAAACACTTGCGTGCAGAAAAAGACTTAAGCAAATCAGAAATTCAAGATATTATTCGATTCAAAAAAAAGCCTATCAGAATACAACTCAAACGAGCATATAAAACAGATGAAGCAGAAAAGTGGTATTTCGGAATTAACAATAACCAATCAAATTTTCTCGTGCTTTATGAAGGGCACAAGGAGATAGTCCTAGATATAGTGATGGAGCATTCACTTAAATACATTGAAGAAAAAGTAGTTGACAAAATACTAGAATCACTCGGAGTAGAAAAAGACTTACCAATACAACAAAATATTTACTATTACAATAAAAAAAGTAGCTATTTAGTAGATGTCGTTGAAGATGACATCGATGTAGAATTCATTTTTGAATGAATTTCAATAAGCATCCCGCCTGGACCAGGATTTACTACATGTGTTGTGTTCACCTGCACCTGGGTACCAATTGCATCATGAATATGGCCTGCGACAACTAATGAAGGAGCATATTTCTCAATAAGTTCACGACGAGTAATGCTGCCGCAGTACCCCCAGTCGGGACGAAAATCGACTGTTTTGTGTGGGGGGGCATGAAACAACCAAACAACAGATTTTTGATCAAAAGAAATTGAGGAATATACTGTATCAAAAAATGATTGTACGCGCGGTTCTCTTCGAGAAAAACCTGCGCCTCCATGGCCAATAACACACACCCCATTATACTCAAATACTTCCTCATGTAAATAAATTAATGACGGATAATCCTCAATAAATACATCAAGGTCATATTCATGATTTCCATGAGTAATCAAAAATGGTTTTTTCATTTTTTCTGCAAACAAGGATAATCCCTCAAGAATAGCATCAATGTCGCTCATAAAAAATGTGATGTCGCCCAAACAAAGAATCATATCTGCATCCTTTGCAAGTTCCTCAAGATACGAAAAATCATCTATCCCATGCGTATCGCCAAAAACAAGGACTTTCATACACTAAGAAATCACTCATCACATTTAAAGCTGGCGTAAATGCGTATATTCCTCGAGAAGAAGAATGGAAAGGTCTGACGGCTGTGAGGCAAGAAGAAGACGCCCTCCGCCAAGAGATGCAAGACGAGAAGCAAAAACGCTTGACTGAGCATCAAGGCCAATACCTACAACAGAAAGACTAACTCCTCTTGCGCGTGCAAAAGACGCTGCTTCAATAACAGCTGATTCAGGATTACTTCCCGCAGTCGGAATAGCATCAGAGAGAAGCACGATATGCTTTGTATGACTGCCAGAAGAAAATAATTCTGTTGCCCGAATGATGCCTGCAGATAAGTCTGTCTCACCTGAAGCACGAATACGCATGAATGCATGCAATAGTTGAGGAAAATCTTTTCCCGGGGGAACGATGCGAGACACGCGAGGACCAAAGGAAACTAATCCTACAGAATCTTGGCGAGAAATCGCTTCGTAGGCGAGTAAAATCCCTGCACGTCTTGCCTGAGAAAGCTTCTCGCCCTTCATACTTCCAGAAGAGTCAACGGCATATATTATTTCAGCAAAACCAACACCCTCCTCTTGCGTGATACGCAAATCGTCAATGTGAAATTGTTTATGTCCGCGACGAACAGCAATCTGAACAGACTTACGCACAGAAATATCCTTATACGCTTGATTACTAAACCGCTGCACATCCTTATCAACGCCTTGCAGTCGCTTCTTCTTTTGTTGGTGTGCACCAAGTTGTCCTTTTGCCACAAACTCGTCTAAAAGCTCAGCAAGTAAAACTACTGAGGCAGACTCATATGCTTCTTCGCTTAATTCTCCTTTAGCATCGAGAACGCCTTCTTCCTGCAATCCTTTTATTCCCTGAGAGACCTTTTCTTCTAAATGGCGCACAAATTCAGGAATGCGAAGATTCTTTTCGATATACTCAGAGCTATATCCTGTAATCCTTCTGAGCAGTGAATCGCCAAATATCTCTGAAGCAGAACGATAATCTTTAACGAGTCGTTCCATAACAGAGTCAGGAGTGAATACGGACGAGTCCATGCCTATAGCATCAAGAACAAACGAGCCCAGCTCGCTTTCGCCACCAGGTGTAACAGTGTGGGGAAGACCCTCTTTGTCCGGGTTTCTGCCAGGCTTACCACTTAACTCTTGTGCAGAAGAAAATGAATCTATCTCGGCAGAGGACGTGTCATCAAAGTGTTGCTCATCAAAAGACTGTTCACCCTTCACCACCCAACCGACGCTTTTCCTGTTGTAAAAATCTCTCAAAAATACCTCTTACAAACTCCTCAGTGGTCATATTATATCGTACAGAAGGCTTTAAACGCAATCTATGGGCGAGAACTGATTCCACAACAGAAAATACATCCTTTGTCTCAGTGCTTCGAGAATGTATTCTTGCAAACGCTGAGGCGCGCTCAACAAGTCCGATACTGGCTCGCACTCCAGGTGCTTCTTCAACATGTTCATGAGAACGTAAAGAACGAACAAAACGGACACAAAAACGAATGATATCCTTATCGGTATGGCTTGAAATATGTGCTTGTGCAGAGACAATATCTGTTTCATCATCTTCACTTTCTGGATAGGTAAGATAAATGAGATCGAATCGGTCAAGAAACACAGAAGAAAGTTCTTCAGTGCTGTTATCACTCGGATTCATAGTTCCAATAAAGAGAAAATCAGCAGAAAAATCGACGTCATAACTACCTATAGTAACAATTTTTTCTTGTAACGCTTGCAATAGAGCATTCTGTAACTTGCTAGAACAACGGTTAACCTCATCAAAGAAGAGAATACCGTTATTTGCACGAAAAATCTTACCAGGACTAAATGCTTCAATACTGGTGGGGCCGAATTCTAAGGCTTTAATGGGATCGATATCACCTAACAAATCTTCGGAAGTAAGGTCTGGGCTTCCTTGCACTCTAATAAACCGTTGCTCACCAGTAAACACCCTGGTTTTTTGATTCTGCACCGGTACTGTTCTAAACGCATCATCACTTAGCTCCACATCACCTAATAGTGCAGCAATACTTCGAGCAAGTGTTGTTTTTCCTACTCCAGGAGGACCGACAAAAATAATATTTCTTTTTGCAAGTAACGCACTCTTGACTTGGTTTTTCACGTGTTGCTGGCCTACGATCTCGGCGAATGTAGTATTTAATAATCGTTTAAAAAATTCTTCTTGCATGTGTACGTTAATTCCTCTTGGCTTATAAACTTTCTTAACAAGAACGAACAACAGAACTGTTTATGGGAACATCACATGAGTTCGTGTACTCTTGACAATCGCCTTCTTGAGTGATTGCAAAAATAGTCCCTAACACGCACAGTTCAGTTTGCTGAACAGACGTGTTTATGACAGATGGTTCACTGTGTTCTGCTTCAGAACCTTGTGCTGTTGTATTCTCATCCTCACAAATTGTCCATCCATCTGGAATGATACAAGAAGATATACTATAGCACTCACCGGTATCAGGAGCGCGGAGGAGAAGTATTTCTTGAGAACATTCTCTGATGCTCTCCTCGCCTGCTGGAGAGATTCCTCTTTGAGAAAACGTAAAGTATATTCTGTTGACGAATCCGCGCTCAAAATATATTTCGTATCCGTACGCGTCATACACAAATAAGCGTCCGCCAAATACATCATCTGTGCGTGTTGGGAGACCGAGCTGAGCATATACGTCGCGAGTGCTCATACCAAGCATATTTTGCTCTTGAAGGTCAGCGTGTTGAGTAACGAGTACTGCTCGAACAACTCCATCCTCCGTATGATATAGGACAGAGGTACTATTGGCAAAAAAATCATATTCGATATTTACTATACGGCCTTCATCAAACGTGCTCTTCACGTCGTACGTACCATGCAATGCGATGACATCTTCTAATTGATCACCAAGACGCACACCAAAAAAGATGATTTCTTCAGAAGGAACGCGGACAGAGACAACTTCGCTAAATGCTATCTCGCGCTCATCAAAGCCGACATTATTAAAGGAGACGGTAGTCTCAATGGTGCTCACATAGGAACACGAAGCGAACAATAGGAGAACGATATAGAATGCATATTTCATGCAGTAACGAATAGTGCGTATTTTTTAAACATTCCTTCTTTTTTGTCTCATATGAAGAAACAAATGGTTCTCTTTTGTAAAGGAATAGCGATGGGATTAGCTGATCTCATACCAGGAATAAGTGGGGGGACGATAGCAATTATAACAAACATATATGCCTCTCTTATACATGCACTCACAGAACTCACGCGCGTTCCAAGGGCATTAGGCGGATATCTGCGTGGAACCACTCCCTTTACAACTATATATTCGCATATACACATATCATTTCTTCTCCCACTAGGTAGCGGAATAATTTTTGCCCTTCTTGCAGGCTCACATCTTCTTGTATATGCGCTACAGTTATTTCCACAATACATATACTCTTTACTTGTCGGTTTACTGTTTGCAGGAGGGATTCTTCTGCTCACACAAGCCAAACAGGCACTTGTATATGCTCTTCCAGGCGCACTCTTAGGGTATGGTATTACGTTTCTTCCAGTAACTACGTTGCCAAACCATCTTGGTGTGTATTTTGCTCTGGCAATTGTCGCAGTAAGTGCAATGCTTCTTCCAGGGGTAAGTGGAAGCTATATCTTTTTTCTCACAGGTTCATACGAATACCTCTTATCAGCAATACAGCAACCGTTACAACATATCAGTCTCCTTGCCACACTGGTTGCTGGAGGAATAACAGGAGTATTTCTTGTAAGCAGGGGGATAGACTCTCTTTTGAGAACAAGACGTGCTCAGACAGTAGCATTTCTGGCAGGGCTTCTGCTTGGCACGTTGAGAACTCCATATACATTTATCGCGCAACCCGCAGAGTTTGGAGTATACATCGCTTTTTTTCTGGGAATAAGCATTATTCTTCTTTTGGAAGGAACTCGATATCTACATCAGAAAACGCATCTTGCACCGAAAAAATGATTTCAGTAAGAGAAGAAAATCTTCTTGGCACCAATGCATACCAAACAGCATCTCGTACATACGCATCTCCATGCTCTTTAAGAAATGCTTTTACGTGCTTTTTTTCAGATACGGGAGGGCCTCTACGCTCAACATGTTCTGCTGGCGGCTGCGCATCAAACCACAAATATGATTCATTGACCGAAAGAAATTTCCAAGATGCTTCATGAAGAATAAAGTGTTCTCTTTTTGCGATGTGTACAATTCGTTCAAAAAGGCTCCTAACCTGAGAACCAGCCACGTCGCGTCTCAGAGAACTACACCGAAGTCGAACACACATAAAAAAATTTGACTCTTTATGCGTCATACAGAGACGTTCTACATCAAATTCTTTGAGAGTGAAAAACTCCTCACTTGGGTTTTGGAGAAAACGAGAACAATATTCCATTAACAATAGACACTTCTCCTCGCTTACAGCAGCAGCAGCATTTCGTTGTGGTTGTATAGGGTCAAGAACAATCAACGGGATGTGTTTATCTTGTTTTATATTCTTTACAGTGTTCTGTTGATCATGAATTGGAGTAATTTGAACAGGAAGAGTCCACTGAGCGATATGTTGTATGCATGAAAGGAAGGAACCATAATGAATGACCAGAATATCCAATACATGCCCTGAAAATCCGCGAATAAAGCTTTCGGCACCATATACTTCACAGGATTTACACAACTGCTTAAGTAAACGAATGTCATCAACAAGATGCGAACCATGGGTTTGCACATAGGCAACATGCAAGGGGCTAACATCGGTGATGTTACGTGCATCAGAACTAGATGTGATGTAACGAACCGGAACTACTTCAAACGAAACAGTGCGATACGAGAATTGAAAATACTTCCTGCTTCCCTGTACGTGCACTGGTTTAAAGGGGATGAGTATATCTTCTAATAACGCACTATACTCTTCTTCAGGATGCTCTTGTAAAAAACGAACGAAGATATCGACGTCCCCGCTATCAGCGAGGTGCGTATTTTTAGCAACGCTCCCACCAACGACTACTTCTGCACGAATGCCCAATTCGATAACTCGCAAGGAAATCTTTCTTTGCACCGTTTGAGCTAGCTTTGCGATATCGTCGCTTGGACGAAGGAGAGTGCGAACTCTCTCTAAGAGGTCTTGTTGATTCATAGGTATGAAAAGTTCTTACTTGCTTAAGAGTGTATCGTAATGCATAGGAATAAAAATCATTTCTTTCATAACAGATGTATGGCGCTAGAAGCAACAGTAATTTTAACTCAACTTGCAGTCCTTCTTCTTTGTGGAATACTTGGAACGATACTCGCACACAAACTCCGTATCAGTAACGTTCTTATTCTACTTCTTTTAGGAACGATCATAGGTGTACACTCCCAATTGTTTATTATCAGCCAAACATTCCTTATAGCCTTAGGAATTACGGCACTCGTGATGGTGGTTTTTGAAGGAACAATGAACTTTAGTTTGCGGCAATTAGAAGCGTATAGTGGCCCAGCATTTTCCATGACTATGTGGTATCTCTTCACCACTCTCATTATTGTAACAGCAGGTGCGTACTATTTTGTCTTTAGCTCATTTGAAGGAGGGCTTATTCTTGCACTCATTCTTGCTTCGACATTGGCTGGAACAGATGCGAGCAGTGTCCTGCTCATTCTCTCAAATGGAACAGGAAAAGTAGTTCGGACACTGTCTATTGAAGCGATACTTAATACGCCTGTAATGGTGCTTCTTCCATTTATCTTTCTTCAACTCTTTGCAGAAACAATAGGCATACAGCAATTCATCGCAATTATAACGCAAATAGTTGTTGGTGTAGGCTCAGGAGTTCTTGTGGGCCTCATTCTGTTCAAGGCACTACGGAGCTTTTATGCAAAAGACCTTTCAAGCGTATCTGTGGTAACAGGGGCGCTTATCAGTTACCTCTTGGCAGAAAATCTTTCAGGAAATGGTGTTCTTGCGGTAGCAACGGTAGGAATCATTTTTGGAAATGTGACAATAAAGAAAAAAGAAGAACTGCACACGTTTAGTTTCTCACTAAGCACCATACTCGAAATGCTTGTATTTCTCCTCATAGGAATAATGATTGGAGGAAACATTGTTTATACAAAAGAAATATTCATTATTAGTGCAGGAGTATTCGTTTCCTCCTTGATTGCGCGATTCATAGCAGCATATATGACGTTTAAAAACGATTACACGTTTAAGCAAATATTCTTTACCGGAATAACAATGCCAAGGGGAATAGCCGTAGCAGCTCTAATATTCATTTTTAGCAGTGATTTATACAGCGAGATACCAGAAGTATTTCTGAACGTCCTCTTCCTGGTAACCATTTACAGCATCATTGTTGCAACAATAAGTGCTCTTTGGTGGGATAGATACGTGCTTACAACAAAAAAATGACGTACGTTCTAATAGATACAAATATGCTCATGCAACAAGCGCAAGGAACAGATGTCATAGGACTTATTCGCACACAAAGGCCAGAGCTCATTGCATGCGTTCTTGAGGGGACCTTGTATGAACTAGAAAAACTCGCTACTGGATCAAGTAAAACAGCAAGAAACGCTCTTCTTGCACACAAAATAGCACAACAACATTTAAAAATACTGTCGCAATCCATACACTACGTCGACGATGCACTCATTGCTTACGCCCGAGAACACAAAAGCATTATCCTCACCCGAGATAGGCAATTGCAAAAACGAGCAAGGCAAGAGAACATTGCGGTGTTGACGCTCGCTGCAAACAGTAAATTACATGTTGTGGCGTAAAGTAGGCAAAAAGACAACAAAGTCTTTTTTAGAGGATAAGAATGTACTATCAAATAAAAGTAAGCGACCATATACGCGTACCACCAGCGCTCTTTGGAAAACCGCTAGAAGAAGCAATCATCGATCAGATAAAACACAAATATGATGGTTACATCAGTAAACAGCTTGGCATTGTTATCGGAGTAAAAGGGCTAGATGAAATTGGTGAAGGAATAATTATTCCTGGTGATGGAGCAAGTTATTATCACACAGCATTCACTCTGTTTGTATTCCAACCAGAGCAGCAAGAAATTGTGACAGGTGTAATAAAAGATATTGCAGACTTTGGAGCGTTTATAACTCTTGGACCTGTAGATGGAATGATACACGTAAGTCAAACAATGAATGATTACGTAAGTTTCACAAAAGAAAAAACTCTGCAAGGAAAAGAAACGAACAGACATCTTAAGCTTGGAGATGTATGTAGAGCAAGAATAATAGCAATAAGTTACAAAGATATCACAAATCCGAAAATAGGTCTCACTATGCGACAAGAAGGATTAGGGAAACTTGATTGGATTGAAGAAGATCTAAAAATGAAAGAGGAAGCATAATTATGGCAAAACAACTCGCACACAAAAAAACAAAAAAACTGCTTACGCAAACAGAAATAACAGAAAAAAAAGAGAATATTGGCGAATTCAGTCAGAACTGGCAAGGAAAAATAGTCATATTTGATGTTATGAAATCTCAAATAGCAAAAGAGATGGATGTACCTCAAGAAGGTGAGTACGCAATAAAGGTAAGATAAAATGGAACTAACAATAGGAGAACAACAAAAACAACAGGCATTTAACAGAACGATACTAACAGCGCACATTACTGTAGCTGAGACGACACCAACAAGACAAGAAGTAGCTGATCTTATCGCAAAAAAACTCTCTGTACAACGAGAACTCGTACTGGTAACGCATATTTATCAACGTTATGGCGAACCAAAAGCAGATGTATCAGCAGTTATTTATTCTGATGTTGAAACGATGAAACGTATTGAACGAGGCAACCTCATAGAAAAAAACGCTGTTAAGACGCCTGAAGCAACTGAATCGGCGGAAGAATAATCTTATTTTACACATCGGAAATACTTTTTTTTTAAATACATTTTTTTCGTTTATCACACAAACACCCATATAAGCTCTGTATGTCTTTAGTACTGTATGTATATTGAACAATTAATAAACACTATGTGGGGTGAGTTTGCAAGACCGCTTACGCAAAAGAGAGTGTCCTCATTGGAATTCAGCGCTGCTACTCTTGCCTCCCACAGCAAGCCTTCTCAGAGAAACTATGCTGTTGACAGGCTGTGGGCACACGCGGTATATAGATCTGCAAAAACAAAAAAAGACTTGCAAAAAACCATCTCTTCTCTCGAAGAAGCCGCGAATGCGACTAGAACATTCATGCCAGTACAACAAACACAAAGAACGCCCGTCTATGCTGCGGTACGTGCTTCAACACAGGCGTATTCGCGCAAATGTGGCTGGGTTATACATGACTTTTCGCGCACAGAACAAGCAAACGGATACGTAGATGCACTTCTGTGCAGAGAATATTTCACCCACAATTCGCGTCTTAAAAAAAAAGCTCAGACAAATGCGAATATCGCAATAAAGAGGCAGGAAACAATTACGTTTCTTGATACATATATTACACAACAACAAAGAACAACGCAACTCATTGAAGAGATACACTCTTTTTCAGAGATGGTGAATGCTTTAGCTTCTACCTCCCATACACTAGCAGCAATAGGGTTTGCAACACTCTCAGTATACTCGTTTTTTACAGGGAAACGACTGATTTAAAAAGCATATATTTAAAATAATTTGTTACGCAAAGCTGATATGCGAAGAGAGGTGTTCTATATTGTGTTTGCACTCCTATTTCTAGGACTTCAAATACAACCCGCCACTATCACTCTTGACACAGGACTTGGAGGCGAGTATGACGAGATAATAACATTTACCAATACGAGAAATACGCCTCTCTCTTTTTCTTTACTTCCACATCCATTTTCAGAATATCTCACAACAGACATACTGCTTCCTCGAACCAACTTTTTTCTTGAGCCTCAAGAAAGCGCAAACATACAAATTCGAGGAACTATTCCAGAATGGCTTGGGCCAGAAACACACGAACTCCTTTTTACACTGGTAACTGCAAACAGAGTGCTTGAAGAAGAACTTTCTATCACAATACCGATAACTGGTTTTGCAGTGCTCGACTCAGACATATCCATACACGTTCCTGCCGTACAAGAAGGCTCGCCAATAATTGTCGAAACAACATTTGAAAACTATGGTAATATTATTGCGTATCACGCAGTAACTTTGCAGATCTATGAAGAAGGTATTCTTATCGGTTCAACAACGTATCCGCAACAAATACAGGTACTTCCTTCTCAGACAGTAAAAATGTCTTTTCTGTACTCGGCACCGTTAGAACCAGGAGTTTATCGAGTGGTCTTAGAATCTCTTATCAACGATGATCTCATACAGAGTCGCGAACAAGATGTAGCGGTTCAGATGATGGTCTATGAGAGAACTGTGTATCAAGGTCAAGATCTTGTGCTCGATATAAAACAGTACAACACAAGTCCACGCTTGGAATACAGTATTCGATCCCAAGAACTTATCCTTCTGGAGGGGAATGAAACAGTTATGTCGAGCGCGTACACGCTCCATACAAGAGAGTTGCCTGTGGGAACCTATACTGTGCATATACAACTGCATTCAGAAACGCTTATCGACGAGCACGCATTTGTACTCCGCGTATTGCCAAATACCTTGTTTCCTACACGCGTATACGTATTTCTTGGAGTGATTGTTCTTCTTATCGTGCTTTTTTCACAAAAAACGTGGTTATTTATGCGTGTTCTCTTCCTGACGTATCGTATATATAAAAAAGAGAAACAATTAAATACGCTCATACATAAGGTGCAACGTCTATATGGGTCTAAATGAATATATCGCCGGTCTTGAACAAAGAATAACCGTGCTTGAAGAACATCTCGCTATTTTAGAGACGTACATTCGCCACAAGGAAAGAGAAAACCGCTAAGTTTAAATACTACTTATTTCAATATCAGTATACAATTGAGTATACTCATTGATTATTGTGCGCCATGAACAGGAACAAAACGAACAACAAAAGGCTCATCATATTGCTTTTAGCAGTTTGTCTGCTACCGGGAATTGCCCTTGCTACAAACACGCATATTAATATAACGATAGAAGAGATAGTGCACCAGAATGTTTCCTTTGCCCGAAATTTTGAGTTGATGGCAGAAACTGAAAGCATATTTATTGAAGGCGTAGTAACTATTCATAATCCTGGATTGGAAACAGTAAGTGATCTGTACATTACGATAGGTGACATCGGAAACTTAAACAGTAGCTTTTCACACTTTGCAGGTCGATTCGGTACACAACTCATTTTTCCTGGCATAGAAATTACTGAGCAGATCACAGGGACTGTTCCCATAAATACTCCTCAAGCACTTCCATTTGACATAGATGAAGATGGGCAAACTGATTTTTTTTGGTATAACAACACCCATTTAATTTTTAACATATCAAGTGAATTCGCACTTCACACATTTGCATTTCCGTCTCCGCTAAATACGAATCCTACGCTTAACTTCAATAATATAGTTATTACGAGCTTTGCTCAGGATAATGAGTATAACCAGGATTGGGATTTTGGTTCATTTAGTCTCACAGGATCAGCATCAGGAGCGCCTCTAAATTTTGATTCGCTCACGTTTTCTATAACTGATTTTGATCGCGATTATGTGGTTTTACATGTGCCTGAATTACGTTCAGG
>SKHI01000049.1 GCA_007117065.1 Candidatus Woesearchaeota archaeon | reverse complement strand
TCGAAAAAATTATTTTACCAGTTATCTGTCAGATCTTTGTTACTAGCACGAAAACTAATTGATGCATATAGCCCAACTTCAGTTCACATCCTTTTTACTCAAATAGGATGTATAGTAGTAATATTTGTCTATTCTTTACCCTCAACATACAACAAACACCACACACAACAAAAAAATAAACTAAAAAAATATTATTCAAACACCACTAAGCTCTCACCTCGATCTACACGCACTATTTGGGCAGGAGTCTGCACATCACCAAAAGTATCAAAACGAATCACTTGAGAAGCACCAGGAAAACCATCCAAACCAAGAAGATACTCTCTCGCACACGATATATCAGCACCACATAAAGCAGCAGCAGTGTATAATAATACAAGAGTGTCATAGCCAACACTTGCCCCTAAACCAGGTTCTTGTCCGTATTTGATACTGAATTGTTCAACAAATGACGCGCGTTCTTGGAGATGAGGAGTAGCGTAATACACACCATCCAATAACTTCCCTGCTGATTCCTTAACACCAGCAGCCTGAATAGAGGGACCATATGCAAGAACAGTCACATCTAATTCCAACTCACGTATTTGACGCAGTACTGTTACAATCTGTGAAGGATTTACAATTACATATATTGCTTCAGGATTATGTTGTTGTAATCGAAGTAGCTCAGTTCGCATTGTGTTTTGCTCGGCGGAAATCATTTCTTTGCCTAACAGTTCTGCACCATTTTCTGCTATTGCTTGAGAAAAAGTACTTGCAAGAGGAACTCCAAACTCTGTGTTCACAGAGAGGACTGCAAAGGTAGAGAGAGACAATTCAGTAACAGCATACTCAGCAATGAGCTGTGCTTCCCGCGCATCTGAAGGCCAAACACGAAAAATGTGTTCTCCTGCGTGCGAGAGCTCAGGAGTGCTTGCACCGGTAGCGATATGCAACACAGAATGTTGTTGGGCAAGAGGCGCTGCTGCGAGGGCTTCAGAAGAGCAAAGACTCCCACCTGTATATCGAATATCACGGATGTGAATAAATGTATTCATTGCGTTTGTCGCCTCACGCCCACTACACTGCGTATCTTCGAAATATACGCGCAGGCGCGAGTCATTAATTTCAGCTATTGCCAGCTCAGCTCCTTTACGTATCTCCTCGCCTACAAAAGCCACAGGCCCAGTAAGATCAGTCATAAATCCTATCGTAATCGTTTCCTCTGAATCAGTTGTACACGCACTCAACATGAACAAGAGTACAACCAAAACAAAAAAATACTTTTTTGTTATTACCATGTAGAGAATAACATCAATATAGTATTTATATTTAATTTGTGGAAAAAACACGAAAAACTTATATTCGCTTACTAATAATAACTACCGTGAAAGAAGCACTACAAGAATACGGCCTTACAGAAAAAGAAGCTGAACTCTACCTTGCAACGCTAACCAACGGAGACAGTACGAGTAATACACTCGCAGAAAAAACACCACTTCAACGAACAAGCATTTACGATATCGCACACACACTAGTGCAAAAAGGACTACTAAGCACATATAAAAAAGATAAAAAAATATACTTCTCAGCCAAACCACCACAAGCACTCATAGAACTGCTCAACCAAAAAAAAGAACACATAAAAGAGGTAGTGCCACAACTCGAGCAACTATATAAGCAAGCAAATACAAAAACACACATTACAATCTATAAAGGAAAAACTGGGCTGCGCACAGTAGCAAAAGAAATGCTCGTAGAAAAAGAAATACTTGTTTACGGAGGAGGAATAAAGGCAGATGAAGCATTTGGAGTATTTAATGAAAACTTTGCACGAAAACGAGTAGAAAAAAAGATACTACTCAAAAGCATTATCGGAACAGCAATACCCAAACACATGCAAGACAAAGAAATACTCCAGTACACACAAATAAAAACACACGCATACATGAATGATTTCGAAACAACATACTTCATCTATGGAAATACACTAGTAATCTGGGATTATGGAACAGAACTAACAGCAACAAAAATAGAGTCGGAAAGCGTTGCGCAAACACAAAAAAAAATATTTGCGTATCTCTGGAGACAAGCAGAAGAATGAGGAAGAATTCAGCATATGCAAAAAGAATACAAAATTAATAAGTAATCATGGTAGAAGAAACAGCACCAAACTGAACTATTAAGCGCACCCTCAACGGCAAAAATAAAAGACGTAAAACACATAATGAAACAAAAAGGATACACCCAAATACCGATCATTGATGAAACAAGCATAACGGGAAGCATCATAATCACAGATCTTATCGGAGAAGATGAAGAAACACGAGTAAATGATCTACTCTCAGAATCATTTCCACTGGTGCCAATACATACAAGTGTAGCAACTGCAAAAATGATGCTTAAAGAAGGAAACAAAGCAATACTGGTAAAGAAAAATAATCGGTACGGAATTGTTACAAGCCAGGATCTGTTATAGATATGATCAAAAAACTGGAATACACCCATTAAATATCTGCCAGAAGAATACGATAACCATGCAACAACATTCATGTATGATAACAAAGTAGTATTTGTATCAAACAAAGGAAAACCACTTATCAGTAAAGTAGAAGATACATGGATTTACGAAGGATACATGAAATTATTTGCTTACGTGTGGAATTCGTTAGAATAAGAATCGTAACACTTTGTCAAGAATTATGGCAGAGGATGACCAGCACCCCATTTAGGAGACATGCCAACGACATCATAAGACGTTTGTTTAAGAGCAGGCTTAACATAAGGTAATCTTTTCTCCGGAGACGTACCATCCCGAGGAGGTAGAGAATTCATCCATTTATAATGCGAACCACGATCGTTTAAAGGAACTTGTTGAACAGTAGGCTTATCATAAGGTAATCTATCCTTCGGAGACCATAGTTGATAAGCGTCAACAATTAAAGCACAATCTCCCGAACGAGGACCAGGATCTTTAAAATCCCGACCACGCATAGGTGGTTCTTGTTGAGGCGGACCAAATAAGTATTCTACTGGATCAGATTTCCTAAATAATCTACTATTTTCTGGGTGTCCATTATTTTTCGGACCTGGAGGCACCCTTCTCCGAATTGGAAGCCCATAGTTTTCTGTCATGGCAGTGCAAATAAAAACTTATTTATAAATGTTACTCTTATTTGGTTGTACTTTCATGCATTGCTTTCCATACATCAGCCCCAGTAAAGCCAATCACAGAAACAGCATTCTCTACAATAAACGAATCGACAACGGTTGCAACGTCATCTAAAAGAACACCAGATAATGCTTTTTCTAAATCCAAAAAAGCATCTTCAGGAAAGAAAAAAAAATCTCCACAAATACGCACTTCAAATACTCGATGAGCAGAGTCGAGTAGAAAAGAAATGCGTAACAGTTTACCATCAGGAACCTTATACGTAGAATATTTTCGTATCATCGGCGAAACACCCAATCGCGAGAAGCATACGAAGGAAGCACAACTAACGCATCCTCTATGAGAGAAGAAGGAAATTCGCTAAACTGAAAGGAAAGGGAAAACTCTTCCTCAAAACCCTTAATGATGTGTGCAATAATCGTTTCTTTATCATAATACTTGTGTTCGTACAATGTACCAACAACCTTTTTCATTTTCTCAACAGGAATAGAAAGATAACGCCGCATAGCAACAGCATCAAAGTCTAACAAAAGTGTTCCGTGCTGCAAAATACCTCCGGAGAAACGCGTCTGAGCATTACCACTAATTTTCTTTCCAGCAAGAGAAATATCATTAATGCCTGTGTGAACACAAGAATACCCAAGCATACCAAGACCGCGAATAAGAGCCGCGTTAATTACTTCATGACTGCGTAAAATGTCACCTTGAATAAAATCCCCAGGACATGAGAAGCTATAGTTTATCTCACCTGGCGGATACTTATACACTGCACCACCGCCTGTTTTTCGACGAAAAATAGGGATGTTGTCAGCATCACACAAATCAACTGACACCTCTTGATTAATTTCCTGAAAAAAACCAATACTAACCGCTGGTTGTAGAAAAGAATAAAAACGCAAAATAGGAACGCCAAGACGCACAGCGTGCTGTGTAACTACCTCGTCACAAGCCATTTTCATAAACCCATCAAACATGCGCTCCTCGCCAAAATACAGTGCTTGTCTCATCGATTGATCACCGAAAGTTTTTTTACACCGAGTAACGCTGCGCCCACGACAGGATCGGTAATATCTGCGCTATCAGGATTATAACATGTATCAAGAAGCGCAAGCTGGTGTACGGTATGTTTCATACGCATACAGTAACTTAGCAAATTGAGTCTTCCAGAAACATCAGCGTACCCAACGATTTGTGCACCAATAATTCGTCCATCAGACAAAAATAATAGTTTTACAACAAGCTTTCTTCCGCCCAGACGAGCATATTTGTCCAGACCAGAAAAACGAGCAGAAAACACGCGCATACCTGCTTGCTTTGCAGAGCGCGCAGTAAGCCCCACAGTACCAAAGAGTAACTCGCCTACTTTAGTGATACTGTTTACAATAAATCCTTGATAAGGAGTGGGAGTGGATGAAAAAAGATTTTGTGCAAGTAATTCACCTTGTTTCTTTGCAAGACCGCCAAGAAACGCGTATTCTTTATTTCCAGTGAGCATATTTTTGTTTTGTGAACAATCGCCAATGATATAGATGTTTTCTTGTGACGCAAAAAAATCAGTTGTGATCGGCGAAATATCTAATTGCTTAAGAGGGGCAATATTTGGCTCAAAACCAATGCAACAAATAACATTTTTTTCTATTGGTGCATCAGTGAAATTACATACCACCCGAACGCCCTGAGAAACAAGATATTCTTGAACAAGAGTTGCCATGTCACCATCCAGATACGATCCAAGAATATGGCTTTCTTTTTCATATAACGATACCGAAAAATCAAAAGAAAGAGATAACTCCACACCAATATACCCGCCACCAAGAATGGCAACGTCAGAGGAGAGTTGCTTAATTCGTTGCGCATCTGCATAAGACTTCAAGTAATAATACTCCTCTCTGAGACGCTTAGGAATAGAACCGAGAGCAATAACTAACACATCATACGACAACTCTATTGGTTCTTTGTGCGGATGAGAGCACACTAACGTGTTGCCTTCCCGTTTCATGGGAGTGTACCCGCGATAGTATGTTATGTTGTCGCGATCATAGTCAGCATACACATCAACCGCATTCGTTCGTCCCTCGATAAAATATGGCAAACTACACGGACTATATTGGTCTAAGCCATCCTTATCAAGAATACAGAGCTCTACTTGTTTATCAAAAAAACGTGCTCTTCTCGCAAAGGCATGGCCAGCAGTACCTCCGCCCAGAACAACAATTCTCACTTAAGTAATTCCTCACACCCACCTAACTCGCATTGTTGAATAAGATTAGTTATTTGATCAGCAATACTATCAGAAAAACCAATGAAATACTTGTCTGCGATAAACGTTGTTGGAACATTTCGCGCCTCAAAACCAAATAGCTGAGCAGATTGCCTAAATGCTTGTTGATGAGGAATGTTTCCCTGTAGCTCGAAGCGTAGAATTTGAATATCGTATGTCTCTTCAAGAGCATCTAAAAACGGAGCCATCTGTCTACAGACAGGACACGTCGCCTGATAAAAATAAAATACGGTAAGCTGTTCAGAATAACTTATCTCAGAAAGAACTATAGGTTCATCGTGAACTATCTCGCTTTGACAACCCGTAAACACGAACATGCTTACAAGAAGTGCTGCACAAATCCAAAAGGTACTATTTGTTTTCATAATATGTTTTAGCCTCTTCTGCAGATAACACATCACCTTTTTTGATAACGCGCATCTTGCAAATAAAAGTATTATATGCATTTGCATTAAGGATGTTTGGTTCATCAAAAACCGCATCATTCACCTCAACTACCTCGCCGCTTACAGGACTTGGAAGATGCAAACTACTCTTTAACGATTCTACACTCAACAAGCGTTCCCCGGAGTTGATAACGGAATGAAGTTGAGGAAGATCAATAAACACTATTTCTTGAGCAGCATCGACTGATTCCTGCATTAAACCAATAATGGCAATATCATCAGTAAAGGATATCCAAAGATGATCACGCGAGTAAGAAAGATCAGGGTTTAGCTTCACGTCGCCTCCGTAAAAATACATCAAGAACTATGATGAGCAAGGATAGCAATAATGAACCAAGAACAATGAGTAAAGCAGTTCCAATATCATTCATAAGCGTCCTGTCCACAAGAAGAACAATTGCAAGAGCAGTAATGAGTACACCGCCAATAAGCTTGAGAGCACGACCTTTAAATTCATCCATTTTAATTGTTCGAAGAGTGATAAGAACAACAACGAGAATAAGTATCTCTATAAGTAAATACACAAATAAATACACAAGAAGATATGCATAAAAGTTTGCTTGTGCTGAAGAAAGAATAATGCCGCTCCAAATCAGAGGAAGACCTGCAGTACAGGGGAGTTCAATGATTGCCACACCCAAAGAAAGAAGAAAGGTTGAGAACAGAAGAAAGAACAGATTCTCTTGTTTTATAAGAGCTCGCGTCTTCTTAAATAAACGCGGTTTTACAGAATCAGGAATGGAAAATGAAAGACCTTTTCCATAAAAAAAGTAATCTTTAATATTTACAAGACCAAAAATAAATGCGAGCACAGCAACTCCATAAATAATAGAAGTAAGTTGATTGATGAATGTAAATATAGTAAATATTCCAAGAATGAACAATCCGTACATAGCAGCTGTGGTAAACAAAAACACCCCCCCAACAAGAAGAATTTTTTTACGACTGTTCGTGTGAATAATCATTCCTAATAAGAATAACAACACCCAAATACTACACGGATTAAAACCATCGGCAGCAGCGATAAGCACAGTTGCAAGTAATAAGGAAACATCGTCAACAGCAGTAGCACCAAGCAACGGAATATCGACAAATTCCTGTGCAGAAATAGGAGTAAACAAAAGCAAAGAGGTAAGCAGGAGCGCGACAAACAATTTTTTCATCTAAAAAAAAGTTAAACAAGCACACCTTATAAATATTGTTCTTTAAAAAAAAGCTAATACAAAGACTTAAAATACGCAGCACAATAAAAACTCTATGCAAAAGATACAAACAACCATAGCTGGAGGAAAAACACTCTGTGTACACGCAGAAAAAAAAGATTCGAAACTCGAAAAAGTATATATCAGCGGAGATTTTTTTCTCAGCCCTCCAGAGGGAATTCACGCACTCGAGGAAGCAATTCAGGGATTTGTTTCTACAGACACGCAAGCATTACAAGAAGTGCTTATGTATGTAGTACAGCGAGAGGATATACGCATGCACGGCTTTGATGAAAACACCATCGTACAACTTATACAACAGCTCCCATGATACGCATTCTTCCAACAGAAAAAAACACAGTCTTTTTTCACCTCGCATATGACGAAGCATGTATGAAAGCAGTCAAAGAAGAGCGAGTAGCGCCAACAATGAGATTGTATACCTACAGCGAGCCCGCGACAACGATAGGATACTTTCAACGCTACGCGGACGAGATTAAAGAAAACACCCATACAGTTGCACGAAGAATAGCAGGAGGAGGATGCTGGAAACACCAAAAAGAAATTATGTATAGCATTATAGCGCCAGAATCATACTTTAGCCAAGATATACAAAAAAGCTATGGACAAATAATAAAACCACTTATGCAAGCCCTAAGAAAATTAGGTAAGGAAACGCACTATACACCCCTTGACAAGCTCCGTCTTGCAAGCAAAATATGTGCAGAACATGCACAAACAAGAAAGGACGGAATACTCCTCCAGCAAGGAAGAATACTCCTAGCAGACGATGCACAAGAGAATACAGATGCATACTGCGGAGTTGGAAGCTATGAACAGGTACACGACGCGATACGAGAGGAGTATAAGAAGGCATTTAGAGCAGAGGAAGGAACAATGAGTTCTGAGGAAAGAGAGCATGCACAAGAACTTGTTGAAAAGTATGCAAGCGAAGAATGGAATACGTTTAAATGACTACTAATAAGGAGTTAAAATGCACAGATTTATATATCCAGAACGACTTCAAACAAGCATGCAAACACATTCAACATTAGTTGATAAAATATATACTCTGCAAGCAGCATATATACGCTGGCAACGCACAACTCCAAGCGATATGCATCCACAACAATCTGAACTTTATAAAGAAGGCATTAAAGTAATAATTGAACAAAGTGAAAATATACTCATAAAAAAAGCGAAAAGAGGCACATATATGCCGAATCTAGTAGGTAAAACTATAGATGAATATTTGCAATCTAGAGATGAAAAACAATTCAAATCACTCTCAGAAATATTTCCAATTCAAGCGACTTTACTTCTCATTAAAGAGATCGATACACAAGCGCTAACAAAAAAAATAGATACAACTGAAAAGCGTAAAATAATAGTGTACAGGTTAAAAGAAGAGTTCTCCGTTCCTGAAGAAAAACAACTAACATATAAAACAGTCGTAGACAGCCTGAACAGAACTATGGAACAAGCAAGAATGTTAAATGAACAAATCAGAACAATATACCCGAGGAGGAGTAGACGTAAATGACTAAAGACCACATGGCACAGTGCTTGGAGGAAGTTCTGCGAAATCCTAAGGATATTCAACCAAAAACACGCACATTCCTGGAAACAAATTTAGGACCTGAGACGACCAGACAAGTAATAGAGGAAACAGAAAAACATTCGCGATCGGCTTTACAACTACGCTATTCTGAAAAAAGAGAACAATTCGAGTTACCGCCAGGACTAATAGCTCACGAAGATATACGAGAGGGGATTAAACAGTTAACAAAACTATACAACGGAATTATTAGAAAAGCATACAACAACCTCCCCAATTAAGCATAGACTTATAAAGTAAAAAAAGTGTATCAATAAAAAGGTGAGTAGTACACAAACGTGTTCTTTCTCAAAAAACTAAGATTAAAATGGTACGCGTAGCAATTAATGGATTTGGAAGAATAGGACGAATGATTTTTCGAGCAGGAATAAACAATGCAAACATAGAGTTTGTTGCAATAAACGATCTTACAGATACAAAAACACTCGCATATTTACTCAAATACGACAGTGTTCACGGAAAACTGTCTCAACACGTCAGCTACGATGACGAACACCTTATTGTAGAAGGGCAAAAAATACGCGTATACGCACAAAGAGACCCTGCAACAATACCTTGGAATAATCACGATGTAGATGTAGTTGCGGAATGTACAGGATTTTTTACCAATAAAGAAGACGCTGAAAAACACCTCGTAGGAGGAGCAAAAAAAGTAGTTATTAGCGCACCAGGAAAAGGAGAAATACACACCATTGTCAAAGGAATAAACGAACACACAATAACGCCCGAACACACCATACTAAGCAATGCGAGTTGTACTACGAATTGTATTGGTCCAATTATCAAAGTGTTACATGATAACTACGGAATAGAAACAGGATTTTTTAACACCATACACAGTTACACAGGAGACCAAAGACACGTCGATGCACCGCACAAGGACGTTCGTCGAGGAAGAGCAGCCGCAGTAAATATTGTGCCAACAACATCAGGAGCTGCGAAAGCAGTAACAAAGGCAATACCAGAATTAGAAGGAAAAATAACAGGTCTCGCAGTAAGAGTACCTACACCAGACGGCTCACTTACTGACTTTACCTGCCAGCTACGAACAAACGTTACAAAAGAACAAGTCAATGAACTGTTCAAAAACGTGGCACAACATCACCTCAACGGAATTATCGAGTACACAGAAGAAGAGATAGTATCAACAGACATCCTAGGAAATACGCATAGTTGTATTTTTGATGCTGCTCAAACACAAGTTATTGACGGAACACACCTCAGAGTCCTTGCGTGGTATGATAACGAATGGGGTTATAGCAATCGCATGATAGACATTATTACGTTACTTCAATAATTCGATAGTGCAAACGCCATCAGAAACAGTTACTATGGTCGCTTTATCACTGCCAAAACCAGCATTAAGACAGAGCGTTGAGCCAAGAGTATCCACGCCATAGTGTTCATGCATATGGCCGCCAATAGTAGCCAGTGGCTGAAATTGTTCAATTATTGCTCGAACGACATTACTTCCATAATGCATTCCATGAAATGGATGAGAACCATCATCAATTATGTCCAAAGAAGTTCCATACGGAACGTTATGAGCTAAAAAAATAACAGGCTGCTTTGCTTGAGAAAATAGACGAGAATAAAAAGATACTACGTCCTCGTACCGCTGGGTGCTTTCACATACTTCAGCAGAGCTAATGTTTGCATATCCTCGTTTTGTAATGAGTTCAGGTCCGTTGACGCGCCCATAACCAATAAGAGAAAATCCCTCGCACTCAATGAGCTGTTTATCTGCGTTTATGATATTTGACAAACCCGGAAGTAACTCTGTTTCCCAAAGATTTGTTCGTACACTACTCCAAAAAGCAGAAGGATCGCCTGTCCAATCCCAATTACCAGGAATTGCATAAATAGGAACTCCAAGATCGTTTAGTGAAGAAAGCGTATCCCTTCCTTTGCGCAAGGAATGAGCGAGAAGATGCTCTGCCTGCTTACGCGATACAAGATCCCACCATGAAGAATCATTCTCACCTTCCTTTCGCCGACGCACAAGCTCAAGTAACAAAGGCTTTATCCCCTCATCAGAACATACATCGCCAGGAACAAACACGCAATCAAAAGGAACATCAGGAATTCGTGGAGCCCGACCATGCAAATCGCCAATAACAAGAATACGCATAACAAAATAATAGAGATAAAATATAAAAATCATATGTAACTATGATTGAAGAGTGAAGATATTTTAAGAATGATGAACGAGTTAGACGTGTATGCGCACACTCGATGATGTGGATTTTAGCAATAAAACAGTACTTGTACAAAGCAATTTAGATGTACCACTCCATGAAGGAACCATAACAGATGATAGCAGATTACAAGAAAGCACCCAAACAATACATGAACTCATACGAAAAAACTGTCGCGTTATCCTTGTAGGGCATCTTGGACGACCAAAAGGAAAAAAAAATCCTGACCTAAGCTTACGCATAGTAGCTCAACATCTCAAAAAAATACTTCCGTACGAAATAACATTTCTTGAAGAACTTGATGGGCAAGCAATACGGAACACACCACAACCAGGCGTCGTAGTCTTAGAAAACATTCGGATGTGGCCCGAAGAAGAGGCAGTGGATGAAGAGTTTGCCAAGCGAATTGCAACACTGGCTGATGCATTCGTAAATGATGATTACATAGACGCACATAGAAACGGAGCAGTCAATAATCATCTTCCAAAGCTGCTTCCAAGCGCAGTAGGACGAACATTGTATAAAGAGTATCAACTGGTCCAACAAGCAATACACAGTCCAAAAAGACCGCTTACCATCATTATTGGCGGAGCAAAAAAAGATAAGATAGCAGTTGTAGAAAGCGCACTTGAGATAGCAGACAATGTTATTGTAGCAGGAGTGCTTGCAAACACGTTCCTAGCAGCACTCGGAACAAGCGTGCAGAATAGCACCCATGATGAAACACAACTTGAACAAGCAAGAAAGTTATATGCAAGCAAGAAAATACATGTGCCAAAAGACTGTCTTGCTGCAGAAGAAAAAAAAGCCGGAGCAAAAACAATAACGTGCTATGTACAAGACATACCAGAAGGATACACCATCATGGACGTTGGGCCACAAACCTTACAGGAATATAAGGAACTCCTCCTCACATCAGGAACAATTATTTGGGGCGGACCAGTAGGCGTGTTTGAAATACCGGCGTTTGCTCACGGAACAGAAGAAGTGGCACACACAATAGGAAAAAGTCACGCGTACAGCATCGTTGCTGGCGGAGACAGCGGGGCAGCACTCCATAGTCTTGGACTAGAAGACTGTGTTGGACACATCAGTATCGGAGGAGGAGCAACACTGCACCTCATATCAGGAAAAAGACTTCCTGCGATTGAAGTGTTCAATCAATGAAGGAATTTCTTGCCAAGAAAAAAACCGTTTAATAAACGGATGAGAAACGTTCTGATTATAATACGCATTAATAAGCAATACAGGAATACCTTCCTTTGCAAGTGCAAGAGCGTTATGAACAGTATCCTCGACGAAGATATCGATACACTGCTGCTTACAAACCGCAACTTTGTTTTGCGTAAAGAATACCTGAGAAATAGGAAGAGAATGTTCCTGTATCCAAGAAAGAGTAGAAGGGCAGGAGCCGTTTATGGTGCACCGATTAGTCACAGCAACAAACGTATGGGGACTGTTTTGTAGGGCATCTTGAACTCCTGGTTGAATAGCATACAGTCTTCGTAAACGAAGAAAGTTCTCTGCATACCAACGACGATAATACTCCGAGGGAATACAACCAAGAGTATAATCAGAATATGAAGTTCCCTTGTGCTCAGGGGTGTCGGATAGCAGAAACCCTAGCTCACGCAACTCTTTGATAAATAATTCAAACGTCTTCGTTAGAGTTCCGTCAATATCTAGGCCTACCTTCATCGTTCTCTTCGTAAAAAATCCCCTCGATCACGCAGATTAGTAATACCCGCACCAGTTATTTTTCCATACCCTAATACTTCCCGACGCTCATTAAGAACAAGAACAAACCCTTCGTCAACACCTTTTTCAACAATACCCTCCTTTAATACATTTTTTTTACAGAGAAAAAGCCATGCAGAACGCTCGTTAACAATTGCAAAACGGTTCGTGTGCGCAAGAAGACGCTCAAGCAGGATAAAACTCGGAATAAACGTGTTTCTTCGTTGCTCGCCAAGAGGAAGAGAAAACGAGAGAAGAGAGTCATGATCGCTCACCAGCTCACCAGGAAGGAGATATGTTTCTTTAAAGAGTACATAAGGGATGGACTGTTGAGAAAAATACTGTACAAAAGATTCAAATGATTGCATAGAGGCAGAAACACATATACACATATAAATATGCGCATCCTTGCCATGCTATGGCTGCTCAGACAAAAAAAATCGCCCAAAAACGTATCGAATACCTCTATGAGCTCGCAAAAAGGTGGTCTACTCAACAGCGAACAAGAGATGCAAAAACAGCCATACGACACATGAGAAAACTTGCTACAAAACACCTTCTTTCAATACGAACATATAAGCGAGATTACTGCAAAAACTGTAACAACGTATTTACTGCAACAAACATGCATGTAAGAATAAAAAAGAAATATCGAGCAATTACGTGTCATGAATGCTCATGGATAACTCGTATCGGTCACTAACGCATACGAGGATTACGCACATACCCAATAATTTGTAACCCGATAATAAGCGCGAGAATACCAATGACAATACGGCCAAACTCGCGAACGTAATCGATAAGCAACGTTACACCTACGATAATAAGAAGCAGACCAAAAAATAACCAGATGTATGACTTATCCATACAAAGAACAAGGGAGGCGTCATATATAAAATTTTGCTATAAAATAGATACACTTTAGTATGTAGAAGTTTTTGTTCGCGCATGAAGCAAGTAATCATAGTTATTCAATCGCTCAAACTACCCAAAGGAAAACTTGCTGCCCAAGCAGCGCACGCATCTGTAGAAGCAGCGCATCGAGCAGAGAAAAGCGTTTATGAAGAGTGGCGCCGGCAAGGAATGGCAAAGATAGTTGTTAAAGTAGACGCTCTTGACGAATTATATACCTACATACAACAAGCAAAAGATGAGGGCATAGCAACAGCAATAATAACAGACGCCGGAAAAACAACAGTTGCGCCAGGCACAGTAACATGCGGAGCAATTGGTCCAGGACGAGAAGCAGAAATAGATGCAATCACAAAAGATCTCTCTTTGCTCTAAACGTTTTTAAACACGAAGACATTATGTAGTATTATGAGTGAAAAAGTAATCATCGGATTAATAGAAGAAGTAATCATACGAGGAAACGGACAAGAACGCATAGTTCGAGCACGCATAGATACAGGCGCAGCATACAGTAGCGTAGACACACATTTAGCAGCCGAATTACAACTTGGGCCAATTGCAGAAGTAAAAACAATAAAAAGCGCAAATGGAAACAGGGTTCGTGCAGCAATACGAACAGAAGTAGAAATAAAGGGAAAAAAATACGCTGCAACGCTCACTCTTGCAGACAGAAGCCACATGAAATACGACATACTTATCGGGCGAGATGTACTTATGCAAGGATTTCTTATCGATCCAAAAAAAGAGGTGTAAGAATGGTTCGCGCAGCACTCATTAGTCTGGGAAGCACCTCAAGTAAGTGGACGCAAGAAGCAATGAAAAAATACTTTGATGAAGTAGACGTCCTGAGTCTAAAAGACATGGAAGTTTCATTCTCAGGAGATACCTCAGAAGTATTACATATGAGCGAGAAAATATCGCGCTATGACTGCATTTTTGCAAAAGGAAGCTTTCGATACGCACAACTCCTTGGTAGTATGAGCGCAATACTAGAGAGAGGTTGCTATATGCCCTTGAGAAGCACGAGTTTTTCTATCGGACACGACAAACTCCTCACACAACTCGCACTACATCAAGCAGATGTTCCAATGCCGACAACAACCATAGTGAGCACAGTACAAGCTGCAAAAAAGCTACTTGAAAAATTACACTTTCCAATAATCCTTAAATTTCCGCACGGAACAGGAGGAAAAGGAGTCATCTATGCAGACAGTATACTCGTAGCAAAAGGAATACTCGACGCTCTATCAGCACTCAGACAACCATTCATCATACAAGAATTTATTGATACAGGAGGAAGAGACGTAAGAGCGTTTGTGATAGGAGACAGAGTTATTGCGGCCTATCAAAGAGTAGCTTCAGGAAAAGACATTCGCGCAAACATACATAGTGGCGGCTCAGGTGAACAAATAGAACTTGATTCCAGCACAAAAAAACTCTGTGTACGAGCAGCGCAAGCAGTGGGAGCAGATATTGCTGGAGTAGACCTACTCATGTCACATAGAGGACCACTCTTTTTAGAAGTAAATCTTTCACCTGGACTACAGGGAATAACAGCCACGACAGGCATAGATGTTGCTGATGAAATTGGAAGATACTTGTATCAACAAACAGTAGAGCGTAAAGCAAAGATAGATAAGAAAAACGCTCAAGAAATAATGAAAGAACTTGAATCTGAACAAGAATCTGTAGAACAAGAGATAATTACTGGATTAGAATTTAGAGGAAACAAAGTACTCCTTCCAGAAATAATTACTCGACTGACGAAGTTTAATGAAAGCGCAGACTACAAGTTCACAACATCTAAAGAGTATTTAGAAATAAAAAGATTCGACATACAATAAATTTACAACGCTTTTTGCACTTCATCAAGACGAGAAGCGATATCTTTTCCTTTCTTGGTTAAGGTAAGAATTTTCAGACGACCACGCTTCTGAAAAGAAACAAGCCCAGCCTTATTCATTTCTTGTAGTATCTTAACGACATGACTATACGTGCAATCAACAGCTTTTGCAAGAGTGCTTGCATACATCTCTTCTGAAGAATGTAGCAGCATGGTTAACATGTGTAGAGGCTTTTCTCTAAATAACACGTCAAATATTTTTTTTTGTTTTTGAATCATCTACTGTAACACCTATAATAAAACATATATGTTTAATCATATAAAAACATTTTGTTTCTTAACATAGTAAAAATAACAGCATATATAAATATTCGCGTACTCACAACAAATAGCAACACAAAAAAATATCAATATTATTTGCTCCCGTAGTCTAGCCTGGATATGATACACCCCTGCGGAGGGTGTGGCCGGGGTTCAAATCCCCGCGGGAGCATAAATATATATACAAGTAATAAGATAACAGCACATGCAAGAAGCTGTACTTGAAAAATTTAAACAAGAAAGCGATAGAATTCAAGAGATACTGAAGCCATTTGTACAGCACACACTTCAAACAGTAGAGGAATACACACATAAAAACCAGATACTCTCAGAATTATATAAACGTCTTAACGCTAATGAAGAAATCATCGTAGAAGAATATTTGAAAAAATATCAAGAAATACAGCAAACAACAAAAGAAATAAATATAGCAGCAATCCTTCTCGAAATACAGAAAAGAATAGCAGATATCGATAAGATAAAAAAAAGTTTGCCAGTGCATCAAGGATTACTTAAGGCAACAATCTATTTCTTTAAACGTACAATAAACAAAAAAGAAATCACTAAAACAGACACTGATTATACCGAGTTTGAATTTCATCTTTCAGCTGCAAAAAAATCATGCACACATATGAAAGACTTATTAATCCATTTTCAGCAAGAAAGTGAACAGGAAACAATTTTTAACGAACAAGAAAAGAAACTTTTTACTAGCTTAAAAGAAGCAGTAAAGCGCAATCAAAATAAAGAAAAACACACATTAGAAGAAGCAGTATTTATCCACGACACAGTTAACCAACTACTATCTATCTCTCAAAAAAGAATCCAAAATATTACAAATTTATATGAAAAAACCACGAGAACACACAATATCATAATAAACATTTGCATGTATAAAACTACACAACAGCTTAGTATTTTAGCAGGAAGCCTAGGATTAGCAGGAGTTCAAGGAGTAAAACATTTTCTCGAGTTCCCAGCAGATACTGCACAAGAGCATATGCTCGCATTTACAGCCGTTACAGCATGCATGTCTGCATTAATCATCACCGGGATAACATTAAAAGAAATATACTCCAAAACAAAACTACATCAAGAAATACAAGAACAAAAAATAGATTCCAATAATTGAGATTTGATAAATGTACATAAATAACTACAAATTGAAAATATATGAAAAACAAAAAAGCTTTCCTCTTGGTCTGTGATGATAATTACATTGATGGATTAATCGCCCAGATAAACTCAATCAACAGTTCGCAAGAAGATAAAAAAAATACTATACACAAATAAATATGTATCCCCCTCCACCAATAAAACAGCTATTTCTTCTCAACTAGCTCACAAACCTCAACACTTCCTTCTTTTTCACAAACAATATCTAGACCTTCAAGGGAGAGAGGATACGAAAAATTAGGGCCATTAATAACTAAACTTTCATACTCTCCTCCTTCTCCAGCAACGTTGAGGCCAAGACGCGAGGCAAGAATATCAACATCAATATGCGTAATAACGCGCCCCACCCAAGACCGGTCTAAACCATCGGCTGCAACCTTACTCAGAACAAAGGAGAAACCAGCATCAAGTATTTCTCGCACTTCCATCTCTTGATCAAGATGCCAGAGGGGAGCAAATACTTGCAAACCTAATTCTTCACATACAAGCTCAATTCTTTCGCGTTGATAATTGCTAAATAACGCTCCAGAAACCACTCCATCAATATGGTGCTCTTGGATTGCGCGTAATAAAACATCTTTTAACGCGGCAAGCTCTTCTTCTTTATTTCCAGCAGTGGTCGCTGATAGAAAAGGTAAGCCCATGCTCTCAGACTGTCTTTTTGCAAAGGATATGGCTGGAGTATGATACATATAACTGTCTTTGTTTTCACTAAGAACAGTGGCTGTGCACACAACAGCGTAGTTCATTTTTTGCATGAGATATAAAGCGTAGACACTATCTTTACCAGAGGACAATAAAGCACAAATACGCGCATTTACAGGATACACTTGTTTCAAATACGCGCTTTTAGAAAGACTGGCTCTGCGAGCTAATTTTTCAAGAGCAGCATCGAATTGGCTACCGTATTGCGCAGCTTTTTTGGGACGAAAAGCAAACTCTTTGGAAAGACCAAAGCGAACAGCAGCTTGTCGGAGAGGAACTTTTCCAACACCATCAATGATTTTTTCCTCAGCAGGAATTGCTAAACCACGCGTAATGACTGCGTGATCAAGTAAGGGGAGACGTAACTCGACGGTATGGCGCATAGAAATAACATCATCGCGAAACAAGTCTCGCTCATGCATAGCACGTAACCCTCGAAGACACTCAGAAGATATATCTTTCGCACGTAAATGACGTTGATAGCCAGCAAACACTTCCTCAGCACCTAGACCAGAAAACAATACTCTATGACCATCACGAGCGGCTTGGCGAGCAGCAAAATAGAATGGCAAGGCCACGCCCACTTTGATTACTGAACTATCTTCAATAAGCGAACATATCTCAGAAAGAACTCCCTCTACATCAGAAAGGGAAGCGCGAACCTCAATCAAAGGCAAATTCAAACTTTGCGCCACTTCTCGTGCAGCAAGCAAATCTGAGGGAACACTTTTCTGTGGATCATCTAGAGCACACACATATAACGTAACATCAGCACCGGCTTGCTTTGCAAGTAACGAGACCAAACTACTATCGACACCCCCACTAAATAATACCCCCACTTTGTTCGAAGAAGGGATGCGCTTTTTCACAGCAGCAAATAATGCGTCATCCAATGAAAGTTCTGTCTTGGGAAAACAAAAAGGACGTGAAGAAGACTGCAAAACATTCTGAGAAACAGCATAGGTGAGTGTCGTTCTTGGATGAAGCTCTCTAGGAACAAGACCCATTTCTTTAAGGGCTTTAGGCTCACTTGCAAAACCAAAACAGGAAGAATTATGCGCATACCAAAGCGGTTTAACTCCTAAAAGATCTCTCTGTAAAACAAGGGTGTTATCGCGTAGATACGCAAATGCATACACGCCATCAAGACGAGAAGTAACTTCCTCAATCGGGTATGTATCTAATACGTGTAAAAGCACTTCTGTATCGCTAGAAGCAGAAATATTTTCTTGTTGAGCTAATTCTTTCCAATTATAAATCTGTCCATTAAAAAGCAACGTGCCCATACCAACAAGAGGCTGCTCCTGATACCCAGTAAGCGCGTGTAAGACGTGACCAAATATGCCGTGTGGAACTTTCAATACATTCTGGGCATCGTTTCCTCTGTGAGCAAGAGCACGCATAGCAGCAGAGATGTCTTGCGAGGAATGAAAGAGACCAAATATGCCACACATTTAGAACAGAAATGAAGTAGAGATTATAATACTTGGGGTGAGAAGAAACCACCACAGAGGTTTTTTATGATGAACAAAATATCCTGCAGAGAAAAGAAGGGCAAGGGAAAGCCAAAAAATACCTGTTACCTCTGTTGAGAATCCCAAAAGCGACGCAGTAAGAGCTGATAAAAGAACGCTTTTCTTTTGAACAGAGAGTATGAACGCGCCAGAGAACAATAAACCAACCCAAACACCGGTAATAAAAAAAACCGTACTAAAAAAGAACGCAGAAATAATGACTGAAACACTCGCCGCGATAAGAAACTGCTTTGGATACCATTGTGTTTCATCAGGAATTAACAAAGCAATGATATAGCCTGCTAAAACGCCAAGAATACTGAGTGAACCAATCATGATTAGGAAATATTCTCTCCGCAAGGATGACCGCTCAGAGAAACAGAGCTACTTCCAAAACCATACGTCGTATTCCCATCAGTGCGCGTCAAAAGAATTATTTGTCCCCGCTCATCCTCAAAAAAGAGACAGAAATCAGTTCCAGGATTAATGTTTTGCTTAACAGTAGAGTACTCCCGACCTAATAAACATTTGAGAACATCTTCGTCAATAGTGTTTCCGACTACAAGAGTTCCAGGACAACCAGGAATTGGTGTGCCACTGAGTTGTGCACTAATGAACTGTGCATCACGTTGTAACGACTGAGCATCCGGGCGCTCTAACAACGCAAAGCTTGCAACAGCAACCATAATAAAACCAAAAATAACTATTGCAAGGATAACATCAATACTCCAAACTTGTGCTTTACGAAACATGTATAGTTGTAAAAATACTCCTTATTAAACCTAACTGTTTGAGATCTCAACACTGGTGCTTGTTCGTCTCAAGGTAAACGTATGGACTGGGGAAAGCTCATACACTCCAGAGACATCTTCGAAACCTACTTCAAAAACTACTGGTATTGGAATGAAGCTGAGATAGCGCGTACCACGAGAATCAACATATAGTTCAGTAGCCGTATTCAGTGTGGAAGGACGAATAAACAATTGATATACCATTCCTTGTAAACGGTGGGGAAACGTTACGTTACGAGAATAACCCTCACCCGCGCTGTAAGCAAAAACTATTTCCTGCTCAATCGAAGAAAGAAAACGCTCAACACCCTCATCAAAACGAGCCTCCTGTATGGAGAGATAATTATTCTGAGCAACAATAAATACTACTGAAAAAATGATTAACATAACCCCGGTAATTAAGGTAAATTCTAAAGCCCCTTGAGCACGTCTCATGATACTTGCCTAATCTCCACGACCCCATTCCTGTTTGTAAGTCGATACGAGGTTCTCCCGCTAGAAATACGATCATTAGAGTGGATAAAAGATACGTCATCAACGGACTGAATTCCAGCGAGAGGAATTGAACTGAACACAGGAATAGATACAACACCATTTGCTGTAGATACGTTAAAAACTAAAGCATTATCAGGAGTGACATAGACACTTTGTAACAAGTCAGGATTGCTGGCTGAAACACTCACAAAACTTCCTGAACCCAATAAGAACACGCTCCTCGCCTCATCAACTAACACGTAACCTAAGTTGGCCGACTGATACAATGCAGTAGAATCTGCTGAGGATTGCATAAACCCAAACACGAAATACATACTTGCAGTAAGAATTAACAATGCAGCTCCAGTAACGAGTAAAAACTCGACACTCACCTGACCAAAACGTTTTGAAGCAAACATAAATGATATTACGAAGTCATATTTTTTAAAGCTATGGAAAAAGAAGACGTTGTGTTCTTTGAGCGGAAAGAAGATTCTTAGGATGCGCACACAAATTAAGACGAACAGAAACAACAGACGAAGAACCAAGAACAGCCTTGCCAGCAAGAAGAGATGATTTATCAAGCAAAAACTGTAAACAGAAACGCGCATCTAACGGTTTAACAGAAAGAGACTCCTTTTCTTGCGATGAAAGACCCTCACGAAGAAAAGAAAGAAACGCTTTTTGCAAAGGCTGAGTATACAAACGAATAATAAGAACATGAATAGTATCAAAAGACTCGTGGGAAAGAACTTCTTGAGAATAGTCCAAAGAAGAAACAGCAAAAAGCGTTTTTAGAGAAGTGAGAAGAGAATCATTCTCTTCAGCCGACTTAGCATGAGTTCGTAGGCGAATCGTATTTGTATAGCGCATGATAATAAGAAAATACAGAAACTATAAAAAAAGATACTCTCTTAAAGAACACAAATACAATACGTTCATGAAACACCCGTTCACACCAACAGCAATCATCATCATTCTCTTCGTGTGCGCACAACTTATTGGGTTAGGATTACTTGTAAATGATATAAACCTGGAAATAAATGAAGAAACAGGAGAAGAAGAAGTCGTTTTTAGTGAAACAATAGCAGGACCACGACCAGAAACAACAGGCGGAGAGAGTTTTGCACTCATACTGGGCGGAGTATTAATTGGGACTATACTCTTGCTGATACTCATACGATTTAATCAACAAAAAATATGGAAGCTCTGGTACGCACTAGCAGTATGGATGGCAATAAGCATCGCACTTGGAACAATACTTCCTGCAGCACTGGCGTGGATCATAGGAATACTTGCAACGGGATTGAAACTGTACAAGCAACAACCAATCATAAATAATATAACAGAAATATTTGTTTATGCAGGAATAGGACTCCTCGTAGTGCCGCTCTTCGAAATAGTCTGGGCAGTACTTCTTCTGATAGCAATAAGCATCTATGATGCGTATGCCGTCTGGAAAAGTAAACACATGATAGCACTCGCACAATTTCAAACAAAAAGCAACCTCTTTGCAGGATTAAGCGTCCCCTACCAACAACAGAAAACGCCTGCACAACACAGTACAAAAAAAACCACGCATAAAACAATAAAACAGGTACAAACTGCAATACTGGGGGGAGGAGATATCGTGTTTCCACTCATCTTGAGCGGAACACTGTTACACACAGCAGTACAGGCAGGCCTGAGCAAACTAAGCGCATACATACTTGCAAATAGCGTAACAATAGGAGCGACAGCAGGACTACTCATTCTTTTTCTCAACTCAAAACCGGGAAAATTCTATCCAGCAATGCCATTTATTACAGCAGGATGTCTTATTGGACTGGGAATAGCACTCCTCATTCTATAATATTATAAACTAGCAGTAATTCATTACCACTGCTAGACTGGGACGCTGGGCGTGTCCTGTAACTGTAAACCGTCCTTAACAGAGTCGAAGCCTGAGGGGCGGCGACAAATGCATAGCGCAGTCCACGTATAACTGTCGATATCACGTCTTACATGAGGTGGGTGCTCGTGAACCGGTTCAGGCCAGGAATGGAGCAGACCTAAACAAGCGCACGCCTGTATGTAAGGGAGCGTGAAGGAGGAAGTACGAGGAACAACTGACTACGCAGGAGAAGCCCACCCTCAGGCGTGCTTAATTTAATCTATGCGTTCTAAGAAACAAAACAACTTACTCAATAAAAATAGCTGGTTTCCCAGGCATAGCCTGCTTTGCCTTAGGATGAGAAGAACCGTCCTCGAGTTCAACAACTACCCGGACGTTCAAACGAGAAGAGAGTGAACGAGCAAACAGAGTTACCTCTTTTGCTTCATGTTCTGAGGAAAGAATTGCACGAGGAAGTTTACTTCTATCCTTTGCATAACGAGGAACAAGAGAACTGATTTCTTTACCGTACCTTCGTAAATCAGTTTGCATAAAAGAAGAAATTATCTCACCGACATTATGCGTTTGAGAAAAAGCATCTTTTAAGTCTGCTAAAAAAGAATATTTCCACGATGAAGGTAAAAAGATAGTTATTTGTTGCGGAGTAACACCAGACAACCCGATAACCTTCTGTATATCCTCTTCCAAAGAAGCATGTAACTCAAAGGCTTGCTCAGCAACAAGACTCATCTTATCAGGATCAGCAATAGGCCAAACAGAAGATGCAAGTAGGGAGTCATGACGAGTGCTCCACAACTCTTCAGCAATGTGAGGTGCAAACGGAGCAAGTAATTGAAGTAACGTATCAACACAGAAACTAAACGTTTCTTGATGAACAGCAGATTGACCGTAAGAAGACAGAGTATTGGTGAGAACCATGATATCACTGATCGCAAGATTAAGACGAAGAGAATCCATGTGTTCAGTAACTTGTTCAATAGTTCTATGTGTCACACTCAGAATATATTCATCATGAGAAGAAAACGCGGAACGAAACTCTCTTTGGGCACAGAGTAACGAAACACGGTGTAAGAATCGCTGCACGCCAGAAACACCCTCAGAACTCCATTCATATTCTTTTTCGGGAGCGCCAGCAAACAAACTAAACGTGCGCACAGCATCTGCACCAAACTCATGAATCATATCAAGAGGGCTAACTACATTCCCCTTGCTTTTAGACATTTTCTCACCGTCTTTAAGAACCATTCCTTGACAAAGTAAATTCTTAAACGGCTCATCAATCGTGTGTAAACCAAGATCGCGCGTTGCTTTTGTAAAGAAACGAGCATACAAGAGATGAAGAATAGCGTGCTCAATACCTCCAATATATTGATTTACGGGAAGCCAAGAATTAACCAACCCCTTATCAAAGGGTGCAGATTCATTGTTCGCATCCGTATACCGAAAAAAATACCAGCTACTATCGACAAATGTATCCATAGTATCCGTCTCCCTACGCGCAGGCTTACTACACTTGGGGCAGGTAGTTTGAATAAATGAATTGCTTGTCTCAAGAGGATTTCCCTCCCCGAAACTAACGTCTTTAGGAAGTACAACAGGAAGGTCTGATTCAGGAACAGGAACGCCACCACATGAGTCACAGTACACAAAAGGAATAGGACAACCCCAATATCGCTGACGACTCACAAGCCAATCACGTAACCGATATTGAACGTGATGAGAACCAACCCCATCTTTTTCGAGTAACTCAATAACGGCTTCTCGAGCACGAACGGAAGACAAACCGTCTAAAAAACCACTCTGCATAAGTTCGCCTTCACCAGTAAATGGAAGGTCTTGATCTGAAGAAATAACTTGTTTAATAGGAAGAGAATGCTCTTGAGCAAAAGCAAAATCGCGCTCATCATGGGCAGGAACAGCCATAATTGCACCTGTTCCGTACTCCATTAAGACATACTCCGCAACCCATACAGGAATTTTTTCTTTCGTAACTGGATGAAGAGCACGTAAACCAGTATCAACTCCTGATTTATCGGCAGCAGAACGCTCGATAGAACTTTTTTTTGCAGCGATAGAAAGATAATCTGCAACAGCAGAGTTTTTCTGTGCAACAGAGCGTACAAGAGGATGCTCAGGGGCTATAACAAGATATGTAGCGCCAAAAAGCGTGTCAGGGCGCGTAGTAAATACTTTGATTTCTTCTCCGTTTACAGAAAAAGAGATATGTGCGCCTACACTTCTGCCAATCCAATTCTTCTGCATGGTGCGAACACGCTCAGGCCAACCAGTAAGACCATCAATGGCGTCGAGCAACTCGTCTGCATACGCAGTTATTTTGATAAACCACTGCTCAATTTCCTTTTTTTCGACCTCAGCACCACTACGCCAACCACGACCATCAATTACTTGTTCATTCGCAAGAACGGTTTTATCAACAGGATCCCAATTCACAACAGCTTTTTTACGATAGACAAGACCTTTATTGTACAACTGAATAAACAACCACTGCGTCCAACGATAATAATCAGGCCTGCACGTTACTACGAGACGAGACCAATCATAACTCATCCCAAGGAGCTTAAACTGCTCAGTAATAGTAGAAATATTTTCCTCAGTCCAATCGGCAGGATCGAAATTATTCTGTACAGCAGCATTCTCAGCAGGCAAACCAAAAGCGTCAAAGCCCATAGGATACAACACTTGATGTCCTTTCATGCGCTTGTACCGAGCAACAGCGTCACCTAGAGAATAGTTTCGTACGTGACCCATGTGCATCGTTCCAGAAGGGTACGGAAACATTTCTAAACAATAGTAGGGTTTTTCACCAGGCTCTTGAACAAAAACTTTTTTTTCAGCCCAAACAGCCTGCCACTTCTTCGCAATTGCAGAATGATCCATAAGACTATAAGAAAGAAGAAGTTTATAGAAGTTACGGTTTATGCTCGCTTAAACTTAGCAGCGACATCAATAAGATCAACATGACCAAGAAGTTGAGCACGACAGCAGAATCGCTCAAGACCAAACTCATCAAACATTTCTTTTACAGAAAGATTCTTAGGATTTTCTTGAAGCGCCTTCCAGTATTGCGCAATTGGTTTACCGCAACTCATACAACGTACAGGTACAATCATACTTTAAGAGAATCTCTGAGTGTTTTTAAAGCTTTACTTTGTTGTTACAAAACCACCAGTAATATCTTCATACGCGCTATTTGCAGCCTGAGAACCCTCAGCAGCACTAATAATTGCTTGCTTCCAAGCAGTATCCGTACAATCGCCCGCAGCATAAAACCCTTTGAGGTTCGTTCGAGAAGCCTTGTCAATCTTAATCTCTTTCTTTGCATTCAGTTCCAGACCAAGGCCGTCAACTAACTCTGTTTGTGGAATGTGACCAATAGCAACAAACAAGCCCTGAATAGAAAGCTCAGTAGAATCGTTAAACGGCTTTGTTAACGTCACATGAGAAAGCGAAGAGCCGTCACCATGAACTTCAGACACCTGTGTTCCTTCAAGCACAGTAATATTATCGCGTTGCTGAACACGTGAAAGATTGATCGGCTCAGGCTTAAGCGTGCTACGCGCAATAATGTATACGTGAGAGCAGTAATCAGCAAGTAAAAGTGCTTCTTTTGCAGCAGAATCGCCACCGCCAACAATAGCTACTTCCTTACCTTTAAACAACGCGCCATCACACGTAGCACAATAAGAAACACCTTTATTACGATACTCTCCTTCCCCAGGAACATTCAATTCTCTATGATGCGTGCCTGTAGCAAAAATAATTGTCTTTGAGGTATGCGTTTGGCCTTGCACTACAACTGAAAAAGAATGCTCTCCAAGACGCTCTATGCGTTCAACAGGTTTCTCAACCAAGTTTACTTCAAACAATTTCATCTGTTCTAAAAAAATATCCATCATATCCCATCCACTCATAGGAGTAATACCAGGATAATTCTCCACAATGTGCGTGGTAGTAATCAACCCGCCTAATTCTTTTGCAAACACCACAGTTTCTAAACCATACCTTTTCGCATACAAAGCAGCAGCCAACCCAGCACACCCACCACCAATAATTACAACATCATAATCAGCCATACAAGGAGTAATGATTGCATTGTTTAAAAGTATTTGTCATTGGAGAAAAAAAAGTTATTATTGGCACATATAAGCAATTCTTTTGTCTTACACATCAACTAACTTCTTTTTATGCAGCCTCCCAACAACATATAAAATAATGCTTTTGTCTGCTGAGAAAAGCTTGTTTATTTTTACGTAGCTTGTTTTGTGCAAGCTTCCTTGAGAAAAATCTTTCTCTGATAGCGCGACTGAGTAATACGGTGTTTTTTGCTTGTTATCTGTGCTAACAAAACAGCTCCCCCACCAGGGTTTGCGAGTACAAGAGCAGGTCTTTTTTGTTGTGAAGAAGGTTTGAGAATGGAAAAGGAATGACTACTACATCTGCGTTTACAAGTCGCTCCATGCTTCATCCTCTTCTTGAGAATCCCATTCTTTGGTAAGAGATTGTTCGCTTGCGTACGCTGTTTGCATGCGTTGATGTACTGCAGGTAACGGTCGTAATTCCATTCGATCTTTGTACGTTATAAGAGCTACTTTATCCCCTGTCTTAAAGCCTTTTTTTTCTCTTAGCTCTTTAGGAATAACTATTTGACCTTTATCCAATATAGTAACCGTCTTAATATGTGAAATCATTTTACAAGTAAGAAATGTAAGAAAATACATAATTGTATTGTTTTTCAAAATAAAAAAGACAAAAACATAAAAGGAAAGAAGATTTAACTTCATATATGAACATATTACATGATATCACCCCAGGAAAGAATGCGCCAGAAATAATAACTACAATAATAGAAATTCCAGCAAAAAGCCATAACAAATACGAAATAGACAAACGCACAAGTCTGCTTAAACTAGACAGAGTACTGCACAGTGCAGTTCATTATCCGGGCAACTATGGATTTATACCGCAAACACATTGTGATGATGAAGACCCACTAGACGTTATTATACTCGGTGAAGATTCATTGTATCCACTCACGATGTGTGACGTACGACCAATAGGAGTTATTCGCATGATAGACGGAGGAGAACAAGACGATAAAATAATTGGCGTTCTCGTTCACGACCCTGAAAACAAAAATATTACTGATATAAGCGATGTGGACGAACACAAAATAGCAGTTATCAAGCACTTCTTTGAAACATACAAACTCTTAGAAAAAAAGACAGTAGAAATAACAGCAATAGAAGGAGCACAACAAGCAAAAGAAGTAATCAATGAAGCAATGAAATTATATGAGAAGGAGTTCGATAAACAATGAATGCCCCAACGTTTAGTTTACCCGACCAAACAGAGAAAACAATCAGCTTGCCAGAAAAAGGAGTGGTAGTGCTCTTTTTTTATCCAAAAGCAAATACGCCAGGATGCACCACGGAAGCAAAGAAATTTAGCGAGCTATATCCAAAATTCATAGAAGCAGGTGCGCTCGTCTGGGGAATAAGTCCAGATCCACACAAAAAAGTGTGTTCGTTCCATGAAAAATATTCTTTTGAAATAACCCTACTCGCAGACGAAGAACACAGCGTAGCAGAAGCATACGGCGTATGGAAAGAAAAAAGTTTTATGGGAAAAAAATATATGGGCATAAACAGAACAACATTCGTAATTAGAGATAAAAAAATACTAAAAGAATTTTCCCATAAACCAGGAAAAACGGAAGAGGAAGTGCTTGCGTATGTAGAATCACTCTAATGCAAAAAGTAAGTCCTTACTACTATATATGCGTATTATACCAAGAAACAATTCTTCCTAAAACAAAATCATAATCCGCGTACGTATCATGAGTCATATCATCTACGGGCAACAATTCAGAATCAGAAGATAAGTACTGCATCGCAGACATACTATTCTCAAAAGGAACCGCGTCGTCAGCTTTACCGTGAATAATAAAAACAGGGCAAGAAACATTTTGTAACAACGACTCCTGATCAACCTGCTCGCGCTCAACAAACAACTCCGGACTAATACGAATTACCTTACGCACATCATCTGAACGGTGACGTTCATACATGCCATCAACAAGCACATACTTATCCATGCGTTTTTTTTCATATGAAGAAGTCTGAGCACACACAGGAGCAGAGGCTACAATTGTTTTTATCTGAGATAGATCAGAATAAAAACAAACCAAACCACCCAGGCTATGACCGTACAAACCGATACGAGAAAATCCCTTTTCTTGAACAAAATCAAGTGCACAAGACAAATCATCAACCTGATTTTTTACGAGTAACAGATCATCATCACTCTCACCAGAACCACTAAAATCAAACAATAAAGTAGAAATTCCAGCAGCATTCAACACTTGAGCAATTCGTATAAAACGACCGTGTTCATACTTATCACCCGTAAACCCATGTGCAAACACAACAATCTTCTCTGAGTCAACTACTGACAACAATCCCACTAAGGATAATTTACGAGAATTAGAAAATAAGACCCTCTCAGTCATTTTTTATGCTGTATAGGTTGATGTAATTGAGACGAAAGTTCATATACAAGAAAAGCGAGACTAAGCATAGCAGAACCGCTAACAAGCATGCGCCACGACTCGTGATACACACTCCAGGCAAAAATAGCAGCTGTGTACAGAAAAGCCAAAAAAACAAATAAGAAAATGATATACTTTTGCATAAAAGAAATATGCGATTAAGAGATTTTAAATCTTTCTATATGAATGCACAGTAAGAACAGTTTAACAACATACTAACCAAAAGCTCTTCCTAGAGCAATACCAAACAATATACCGTATACTATAACTAATATAAAAAAAGGGACGAAAACAATAATTGGAGTAATAATACTGGTAACAAACAATTTTTGCAGCTTAGTAAATGAAATGAATCGAATTAAAATACCATTAAGAGACAGCGCGATATGAAATAGAAACAGAACGTACAATAACTCCGAGAGCAGTGAAAAGGGCGACAGAATAATTAAGATACTATACGGAACAGAAAGTAATCCAACATATGTCAGCATACCAAAAACAGCACCAAAATCCTTGTGTTCGGTAAAAGAAAGTATCAAAAACCGTAAAGAAAAATAATATATACCAAAAATAAGAAGAAAATAGGTAAGAGCGTTATAAACAAAAGAAAAAAAGAAGGGATTTATATCAAAATAATATAAATAACCTGTTAGAGAGACTAATGTTACTACAAGATTAATAAAAATCATTCCTGTTGAAGGAGCATTTACCTCTTTGAAAAATCGAATGGGATGTAAAAGAAGTAACATAGAATAATAATAATACATATTACCTTAAATTGTTTTTTATTAACAAATATAAAAACAGCATTCTATAAATCAAACGCATCTTCGAACTCTCGCATATCACGAATTTTTTTAACATACAAGTGGCCTTTGTCAGTTATTTGAAACCAATCAGAGTCCTTCTCTACAACAACGACAAAGCCTTTATCAACTAACTCAGCAGAATATTTTTTTAACTGCTGATGACTTAAATTCGCTCCATATAACAAATGCGTTGGCTTAATCAAACCACCTTTTTGCTGAATGGTAAGAAGCATATCAAAAATTATATCAAGATGGGTTCTTCTTGCCATATAAAACCACCGATAGTAACGTTGTAAATAAAAGAATAAAACCACATAGTTGAACAAATTCACCAATGATGTAAAACCAACCTGAAAAACTGATAAAGAAAAATAATATATGACTTATCGAAATAAGAAAAAAACTAAGCGAAAGAAAATTTTTTTGTGAAAAAGAATGTTTCTTTCTTGAACGAGAAAAATGAAAACCAATAAAGAATGCTAGCAGAGCACTAATCATGTGGAAAATAACATATACGCTATCAGACAGAATGAGAGATACCAGAACTAAAAAAACTGTTATTGCTTGAACCTCTTTAGGAGAGGTATAATAAAGGAAGAAAATAAACAATAAACCAAGAACGATAAGTATACGAGAAACAATAACCATCCACGAAACAAATGCGACAGAACTATGAATCTGCGAAAGCGTTATATCAGCGATATCGCCAGAATAAAAAATAAAATTCCTAGCCACTTTAAACACTAGACCAGAGGCGTACACACCTAGACCAAAAGCAAATAATAAATGATTTTTTCGACCACTAAACCAATAATGACGAAAAGCTACAAACCCTATACTTAATAGGATAAGAGCTGAAAGAATATCCATGAATAAATCTACTCCATAAAACCATCTTGGAGCATATATAGCTTGCAACATAAAAGAAAAGGATGATTACGATTTAAAAAACTTATGCAACAATTCTCTGAAAAAAAGATGCAGACAGTTTAAAAGGCAAAAAAACAAAGATAGTATAGGTGATTAACATGACAGACCTAAGATATTTGGATGCAAAGACAGGAGAAGAAATTCTACGCGTATACGAGGAAACACTCTATGGAGCATATGAGCCACACAAAAGAGATGACGAAGGAGTATATTTGTGTTTAGAAATATGAATACTAAAAACACTTGATAAAAATATTTTTTCTCGTTCTTATACAAACACTTAATAACAAAAAAAGAATAACGGATATATGACAGCACAAAAAGGAAACACCGTAAAGGTGCACTACACAGGAACACTTGAAGACGGAACAGTCTTTGATACAAGCAAAGAAAGAGAACCATTAACCTTTACCATAGGCGAAGGAAAGCTCATTAAAGGATTTGACACAGCAGTCGAAGGAATGCAAGTGGGCGAAACAAAAACAATACACATAAAACCAGAAGAAGGATATGGGCAACGAGATGAAAGACTCGTACAAGCAGTACCAAGAGAAGCTGCAAAAAACATACCAAGTCCACATGCAGGGATGATGGTAGGACTCCAAGGACCAAATGGCGAACAACTTCAAGCAACAATAAAGGAAGTAGGAGAAAAAGAAATAACCTTCGATCTTAACCACCCATTAGCAGGAAAGCAACTCACATTTGAAATAACGCTTGAAGAAATACAAGCATAAACACACATAAAATATTTTTTTTATATAT
>SKHI01000004.1 GCA_007117065.1 Candidatus Woesearchaeota archaeon | reverse complement strand
GTTTTATATTTATTATTTACTACTTTTTTTTAGTAATATTTTTTGGGGTTATAGATATGAAAAAAAACAAAAACAGAGTCTATCTTGTACTTGTAGTGGCGATTATTGGAGGGCTGCTGAGTCTAACAATATACACAGACGGACTTACAGGATTAGTAACATCAGAAGAAAACGAAGAGACAATACGAATAGGCGTTATGCTCGCACTCACTGGAGAAGGCGCTTTCTGGGGAGAGACAACAAGAAACGCCGTAGAACTTGCGATACAACAAATAAACGAGCAAGGAGGAATACGAGGAAAACCTGTCCAAATATACTATGAAGACACCGCAGGAGATGTAACAACAGCGCTGAATGCATACAACAAACTTACAAAGATACATCGGGTGCATGCAATAATAGGGCCAAACATCCAAACAGAAGTAGCAGCTATTGCGCCTCTGGCAGCACGGGAACATATGCCAATAATTACTCCTTCATACGCTCATCGAACACAAAGAGTGGAGCCAAAAAATCCGCTTCTCATCTGGATGAATCCAACAATACAAGCGCAACAGAAGGCAGAATACGTGTATGCACAAGGAATACGCACTGTGGGAATACTCGGAACAACAGATAGTTGGGAAGAAGAAGTCTCTTCGGCTTTTGCAGAACAGTTTGCAACGCTTGGAGGTCAAGTAGTCGTCAAAGAATTCATCCAACCAAGTGCGACAGACGTGCGAACAACAACACAAAAGGCAGTGAATGCACAACCAGAAGCAATTTTTCTTGGGACATGCTATCAATTTATCGCCTATGGAAAACGCTCCAAGAACTTGGATACACAGGATAGGTATATTCGATAGAAATTGATGAATACCTCGCAGAAGAAACAAAAGCATGGAATATGCGAGTACTCTTTATCAGCTCAGAACCATACGCGCCAGAATTTATTCAAATCTACGAGGAAACGTATAACGTGCCAATAAGCATCCCTGCAGGACAGAGCTATGACGCAACAAACATACTCCTCTCTTTACTGGAACGAACAGGAAACAATAGGGAACTCATAGCATATATGAAATCATTTAGTGAATATGAAGGAATTTCAGGAAGAATATATATAGATGAAGAGGGAAACACCAAAATGCAAACAGCAATATATGCACTAGAAAACGGAAGTATAACGTACAAACAACCAATACGTTGGGATGGGAGATAACTTGGTGTGCCTATACAAATATTTTTTATCAGAGCGTTTATATACAATACAGATTTAAGAGGAATATGAATGAGATAGAGAGAAAATTTTTATTAACAAAACTTCCAAAATCACTAAGTCCCGCGCCCATACAGTATGAACGCTACTTCCTAAAAATTACTCCAAGTTACGAAGAACGAGTACAAAAGAAAGGAGACGTGTATCAGAGAGAAAAAAAATTGTCCTATCAGACACAACACGAAAGACAGAAAAAACAACACTATCCAAACAAGAATTCGATACACTCAAAAAAACTGCATCCAAAGCAATTATCAGAGAAAGTTATGCATTCCTAGAGGATACGCGAATTACCATTAAAATATATCGTGGCGATTATGAAGGTTTATCCAGAGCAGAAGTAGAGTTTTTAAGTGAAGAAGAAGCAAAACAATTTGCGCCCCTAGAATGGATGGGGCAAGAAATAACACACACCGCACTCGCGAGAGATGCAAGAATCATACAGTTGTCAAAAGAAGAATTTCAGAGGCTACTTAATCAATACGGCTCTTGAAAGTTCAATCTTTATAGCGAGCTAAAACTCTATACTGGCGGTATTTATTGACTAAAAAGACGTTGCTACCCCCAAGAAATAAACCAACAATGCTTAACCCAAGACTTGTAAGAACAAGATTTATGGAAATGCCTTGAACGAACGCGAGAATAATGACGCCAAAGAAACTCATACCTATGGAACTGTTTAGCGAAAAAGAATTAGTACTCGGTCGAATCCAAACAGCAAGAACGACCACGGCCAAAGACATCATCAAAGCAACAAAAAGAAACGTTGCATCAACAACATCCTCAACAACAAGAGCTCCCACAATAACGATTGTCATTAACACACTGAGCGAAATTCTCATTACTATTACAAGCGTGTCTGCACGCATAGGTATCCAGCGAGCAAGTAGGTTCTGGATTAATGACGCATTAGCAGTAAACAAATAGGTATCAGCAGAAGACATAATTGCGGAATAAAATACGATCACAGCAAGCCCCGAAAGGCCTACAGGGAGCAGGGTGCTCAATCCAGAAATCAACGCTACATCAGGATCAAGGCCTGCTACTGTATTTCGAATAACAAGGCCAATACATAATAATATGATCCCAGTCAAAAGGTACAGAACGGATGCATGTACAATACTTTTTTTCAGGACTTCCTGACTTTTTGCGGCATATACGCGCTGCCATAATTCAGCGGAAGCAAAAGGAAATAAGATTCCTGCAAGAAAAAAATTAACGAGTTGAATAAGGGGAAGGGAGAACAAATTAAAATCTTGATACGGTATTGTATGTGAATACGTAGATACGAGAAACACCATAAGAACAACAAGTAATGCTATTCCAAGCGTCTGTATGGCGTCTGTACGTACGACTGATTGAAAGCCTCCAATGATGACATACAAGAGAATAATGCTTCCCATGACGCCAACAGACCAGGTAAACGGAAGAGAAGAATAATTTTCAACTATCTTTGCCCCGCCAATAAAATTAGTGAGTACCCAACCAAACATTGAAACAAAAACGAGAAATGACACAAGATATCCAGTACTGCGACCTTTACTATCAAAAAAGAAATCTGGTAACGTATAATATTTCTTCTTATCAGATAATTTTTTAATCTTTTTTGCAAAGAAAAAAAATACAAAGTACCCAAGCACGGTACCGATAAAAAACCACAGAGCCCCCAAGCCAAAGAGATACACAAGAGCAGTATAGGTAATAAGAACTCCTGCGCCAATATTACTAGAAAAAATAGATGTTGTAGTCTGAGCAGTTGTGAGACTGCGCTCTGAAAGTAAAAAACTCTCATTACTAGTATTTCTCTGGTGGAGTCCGAGAAAAATAAGAAGTAGGAGATACAATCCTATAAACAGATAATCTAGTGCGACTAACATTTTTGCTTCATATGAAACGAATACAAAAAACTAGATAATAATATGTTGTCAGAAAATAACAACAATTAAATAATTTTGTTGATTATCAAAGCTGTGAAAGAAGAAATACTCGGGCAATTCGGCTTAAACACAAGAGAAATACAACTCTATCTTGCACTTCTCCGAGAGCAAACGAGCACGCCCAACAAACTTGCTCAAATAACCGGGATAAACAGGACAACAGTATATCTTGACTTAGACAGTCTCAAACAACAGGGACTGGTAACAAGCTATATCAAACATGCAAAAAAACATTATCAAGCAACAGACCCAAAAAAATTACTTGAAATACTTGAGGAAAAAAAGCAAAATGTACGCAGCATACTTCCGCAGCTTGAGAACCTCTATGCACCAAGAACTGATTTGTATGTAGAGCTCTTTGAAGGAAAGCAAGGAATAAAAAAAATCTATGAGGATATAGTAGAAAAGAAAGATTCTGTACTCGTGCTTGGAGCAACAGGAAAATCATATGATGTACTTCTGTATTACTATCCGCATCTCATACAAAAAGCGATTCAAGCAAACATACAAGAACGGTGTATAGCCAATTATACGGCGCAAGAAGCAATGAAGAAACACCCTGAAAACTTTGTCAGCGTAAAATTTCTTCCTCAAGGAAATGAAGCTCACGTAACAACCATTATATACGCCGATAAAGTGGCGCATCTCTGTCTCCAAGAAGATAAAATATATGCTGTATTAATTAGAGAACAGTATCTAAACAATACCTACAGGGCACATTTTGAGCTATTGTGGTCGCTCTTACCTGCATAACCCATACTCGTCTAGACTCTGTTTTAGGGATTCATATCCTGTATATACTCGTGCTTGAATTCCTTCGTGTATCGCTGCCGCAACGTTGTCCTCAGTGTCATCAAAAAACAATATTTCATTAGTGCGAATACCATATTTTTGGTCCAGTTGTTTGATTACGTACTGATAAAACTCTTGTTGCGGCTTTTTATACCCTATATCACAAGAACAGAATATGTGCATAAACATTTTTTCAAAGCCCAAGGTTTTATTTATGTATTCTTGTCTATATTTTTCTTGGTTCGTAGCGATGCAACAAAGGATACCTTGTTTTTTTAGTGCAGCCACTGTATTCATTACATCCATATTTATGTGCTGCTCAGAGGTAAACCAATAGTTGAGGAATGAATCGACACTTCCACTCCACTTCCATGCAGAAAGCCATTTGGCTAACTCTTCTTTCAGGTCGCGCTTGCCTGTAATACACTCAAGGTATGGTCCTTCAAAGAACGCTTTTATCGTACTATGCTCTACATCAGAACTCTTGGCATATTGCACACTGAATAAATCAGAGTCAATTAACACTCCTGTAACATCAAATAGGACGCAACGCACAGCCATATTTCTTTTATGAAGATAGAGTTTAAAAACGCTCTGCTTACCTTCTCAGTCATAAACATACACATAAAAACAAACCTTTAAAACTTAATAATAATTTACTCGAATATTATGAATGCATTGACTCAGATAAAACTTGGAATCGCGATAGCACTGACTCTCTTTGTATTATTTGCACAAGAGCTGTTCACGCAACTCCTTATCCTTATAACAGGACTATATCTTGGATGGAGAACAATAACACTTATCAGTCACGGAATAGGATGTCCGACGTGTCAATTTAAGTTTGCAACAGCGCTGTTTTTCTTCATAACTGCGATTATGGTGCAAAGTCCAAGAATAGCATGGCTTGTGGTAGGGCTTGTATGGCTGGACTTATTCTTAAAGGATAAAAACGAAGGCGTAAAGAGCTGGAACGCGTATTATGGTTAAAATAATCGTACTGACAGGATACTTGGGAAGTGGAAAAACAACCACGCTAGCACACATATTAAAAACAAAACCAAAAGATACAAGAGTATCGCTAATAATAAATGAACGTGCGAGAATTGGAGTGGACGCAACTATTATTCCGGAGGCTGAGGAGCTTACCGACGGATGTGTCTGCTGTGACAAACGAGAAGACCTTAAAAAACAGGTTGAAGAAGCAAAAAAAAACAATCCAGACTATATCATCATAGAAACAACAGGAGTCGCAGACCTGCAACCGATACTGGAACTCATACCAGAAACCACAGTAGCAGCAACAGTACTCGATGTACAACAATACGCAAAAACAAAAAAACTCGGTGTACAAGCAAAAAATCATATTACATCAAGTAACGTCCTTATCATGAATAAGATAGATACTGTTGATGCGCAACTCATAAACGAACTTCGCACACAACTGGCTCAGATAAATCCCAATGCTGTTATTCACGCAACAGTACAGGGAAACATTACCCTCAAACAAATAATACAAGCAACCGCTCCCCCGCCAAAAATTCAAGCACAAAAACCGGTAACGCACGGTTCAACAGCACTAACGATAACTCTGCACGAACCAACAACAAAACAGCAGGTACAAGAATTTATACAAACCGTGCCACAAACCATAACGCGCATAAAAGGAATAATACGAACGCAACAAGCAACATACATTCTGCAACACACGCACAAAAACACAGAATTTATTAAAACAAAAACGAACAAACAACCTCACATAAGTATGATTGGGGACATACACCCTCTACAAGCAATGTCGCTTGTATACGCGAGTAGAAAACTCGTCAAAAAAACAATTTCACATATCAAAAATAATATTCTTGAACCGTTTCGAGCAACAAAATGAGATATGAGATCGCAGTAAAAGAGGTACGTGAAGAAAGCACGGACGCATATACACTTATCTTAGACAAACCTGAGGAATTTACTTTTCTTCCTGGACAATTCGTACACATACAGTACCCTATACAAGAAAAACTGTTACGAAGAAGCTATAGTATAGCAAGTAGTCCAACAGAATCAGAAATACATATTACCATTCGTGTACAGCCAGAAGGAAAAATGAGTCCGGTTCTGAAATCGGTTCCGCCTGGAACAGTACTTACCATACATGGCCCATTTGGGGACTTTCAACTCGGAGAAGAAGAGCATAGCATATGTATAGCAGCAGGAAGTGGAATAACTCCTTTTGTTAGTATGATACGCTCATATACAGGAAAAAGACAAATCACCCTTTTGTATACGAACAAATACAAAGAAAACATGCTCTACCACAATGAACTAGAGCAGAATAAAGAAATAACCTATATACCCACGCTTACACAAGAGAACTGGAATGGAAAAACAGGACGATTTACACCAGAGGATATCCCAACAGATTCAAAAGCAACATATTATATATGCGGTCCAAACCAATTCATCCGAGCAATACAAGAACTCCTCAAAGAAAAAAATATCGCGCGAATAAAAACAGAAAACTACGGCAATATACAAAAAAGTTAATTATGTAATCGTGAACGAGCAAGAGCATACGCTGCTTCGTAACGAGAAATAAATGTATCCCAGAGAATTTCTTCACTTAACTTTCTTGCAGCGATATGCTGACGAGAACGCTCAGAAGGAGATAAAGACACATACTGTATGAAAATATCTGTTAACTCTGAAACCACATCTTCAAAGCAACGATTCATCCGAGGAAGAAGAAAGAAACCTTCTTGTGCATGTCCAGACATGAACTGACCAAAACCGCTCGTATCAGGAGCAACAGCAGGAACGCCTAAACAAATGGATTCAGCAGGAGTGTATCCCCACGGTTCATATAAACTAGCAAACACTCCAAGATCGGCACCTAAAAGAAACTCATTATACGTCATATCAACTAAGCCATCAGAACCAGTCAAATAAAATGGAAGGAGAGCTACTCGTACATGAGAGGAAGAAACGTTTTCTAACCCATTTGCATAAAATGAATTGATGATGGGATCGTTTGATTCATCACCAAGATTATGCGTTGAAAAGGGCGCTTTTTCTGAATGAAGAGTGCTTGCAAGAACGCGTAATCGCTGACGAACTGATGAAGAAAAGAGCGAACTACATGTGACTGCTTCTGCGGATTGAGCTTGTTGAACGACGGATCGACACAACGCTCCTTGTCTTTTTACGATAATGTCTTTTATTTCCGAATACGCTGATTTTTTTTCAAGAATATCGCTGCGAATGCCGCGTGCGTCACCAGGAATGAGATAGAGTCCATAAACGCTAATAGGGCTGTTTATTGAGATAAGATGTTCCTCGAGTCTTTTTAAAGCAGCAGAGACGACGTCAAGGCCTTTATTGCGAAACTCGTAACGCCCACTTGTTACAAAAAATAAACTATTTTCTAAAGAATCAGTTTCGTTAAGGCCAAAGAAATATGTCATAAAATCATATAATTTTTCGCGAGAAGTATGTCTTTGCATATCTCTTATGTGGTCTGCAGGATAATCATCTTTGCTTATGCCATTATAGGTAATAACGTCAGCAGTACGTTCTAATAATATTTCTGCTTCAGAAGCAGTCATGTCAGAAACAGTAGTAAACACGTCACTAGCATTCGCACAGGCGAATTCACAAGAATGTTTATCAAGAACTCCTAACCGTTTTGCTTCAGAACGCGCGTCTATTTGTCGTAAATCATCAGTATTATACACGTGTACTACGTTGTTTGCACTTAATGTTCGTCCGAGCATTGTCGCGTGAGTAGTGAATACAAAACCTGCAGGGACGTTATTCATGCGAAGATAAAGGCCGCCAAATCCTGCAAGCCACTCATGGAAATGCCCAATTACTTGTTTCTGTTGAGCAATTTGCTCAATAAACATACCACATGCCCACGCCCATCGAAGCGGTTCATCAAAATCCCAGCCGGAATGTAAACTATCAATGCCAAACTCTTCCCAGAGCTGACCCTTTATGAGATTTGTATCCGCGTGCATGTGTGTAGCATCAAGAAGAACAACCTGAGGAGTACCAGGTATACTCCAGGTACCATAGACGCTTCGAATCCCTTTTTCGGATAGTGCAGAACAGGCTTTTTTTATATCTTCAGGAGGTGCTTTTTCAACGAATAAATCAGGTGTGTGACCGGAAAATAATGGTCCGACAAGAACATAATCAGAAAACTTTTTTGTTGCGGACTCAGCTTTGGAAGTGATAACAGTATAAATTCCTCCTACTTTATTTAGAACTTCCCAAGAACACTCAACAATCATACACATTCTACAACAGCCCTATAATACCATACACTATTATCGTTAATATAACTCCAGAGAAGAGTCCGATAAAAAATTGTTTCATTTCAGCAGTAGCATCTCTTCGTATAGGTGTTATGGGTTGAGGTATCTCGACACGGATTTTTGATTCATCTGAAAAAGTCTTTTTCTCAGCAGGTTTGTCCTCATGAACATTCTGTAAAAAAATACGAGAAATATCTTCATCAGAAACGTCAGGTTTTTTTTCTTCAAGAAATACTTCATCAACAACCTTATTCATATTTTTATGATGCTGATGTTTTTGTTGCATAAAGGTGTCGTGCACAAGCGTCTCCTCATGATGTGTGTGTTGGTGCGCGTGTACGTGTTGCACTTTTTTTTCCCTGTGTTTTGCAACGGGGATGTGTTCGAGACGTAACACATCAATGACTTGTTGAACGGAGCGACATTTTTCTACTCGGGAAGCAAGAACTTCATCCTGTAATGATGTCTTAATCCAGAGTGCGTAATCGCCACGAAGAACGTGTTCAAATGTGATCTCATTATCTTTTGTTTCGAGAATATCCAAGAGTTCTTTCGTATCCTGTGCTACCGAACCATCAGCAAAATGAAACCCGGAATTCATAGTTACCACACCCTACGTGTAATGTGTCTGTAAATAACATAACTATGTTCTTGTGGGTGCTTACGAGTTTTTTCTAGTTCCTCAGCAAGAGCGTGTTCTTGTAGTACTTCACGAATCCATGTAGAAAAATCGTGTCGATGAGCGTTTACGTGATAGGAGAATAATTCATGATTCATCTCTTCAAAAGCCTCAGCTAATTCACGTAAATCAGCGATGCTCTCGCCAGAATGGAGAACGAAAACGTGCTCGTAAGGTGCTTTTTTGAAGTGATCGCGTGCACGAGCAACTATGTCCTTGAGTGCAAGAGTAGCGGCACGCGCTGCTGCTTGTGTACTTACTTTCTTTTTCTTTTTTGGAGAAGTTTTCTTCTTAGCGAGTTCTTTGGCTTGAAGAATTATCTCTCTGGCAACCTCGTGTGTGCACCCTGCGATCTCGACTAGTTTTTGTTCATCTACCTTTGCAACTTGTGCTGGAGTAGTTATTTTTGCTTCAGAAAGCTTTTTTATTCTCGCAGGTCCAAGTCCTTTAATTGTTGCTAATACAGAATTATCCGTCATTTACCTCACCTCTCTTTTTTACGTTGTTTCAAGCGTAACTCGATGTCATGCACACTATTCATGAACGCTATGAACCCTTCATATGGACTATCAAATGCGTTAAAATATTTGTGTACATCCCCATCTGTAAACCATTTCGTACACATGTAGTAGAAATGATCACTTGTTGTTAAGTAACGCCAGTCCCTTATTAATCTTTCGTCACCAGACGATTTTATTTCTTTTTCAAGAGAAAATAGTTTTTCTATACTCCCCTTTTGCATCGAATTTCCTAACCAGGCAGAAAGATCTCGTTCTAGATCAGCCCAACTAATGAAGTTATGTGCATCAAACTCGCCACGAACATCGTGGTTATCAACTGCTTCGCTTACTGTAACAAATCTGTTATCAGGATGCTCTAATACTTTTTTTGGCAGATGTCTGAGAAATTCAAAAATACCCGTATCTTCCCATTGATGTTCTCCAAACGTCTCGTAGTCCATGAATAAATTTATCAGTTCTCCGCTACCGTTAACGCTATTCATCCAGGAAACATATTTTTCGGTACTTAATGGGTGTTCCTCCCATTGTTTATTACTAAATCGAAATGCGATGTCATCACTTAATTTATAGTTTTTTAACAATACCTTAATTTTTTGTGTGCTTGCGGGTCGATAGACAAAATTAGGGCTCCTCCATTCAAGGATATGATCTGCTCCCTCGGCAAGAATTCCTTTAAACCCCATCTTTTCGACATGAATTGCGAGGTCGTTGTTAAAGATAAGTTCAGTATTTCTAAACACCACTGGCGTTTGATCAAAGTGCTCTTCAATTTTTTTTCTGTGTAGTGCTACTTGATGCTCGAATTCTTCCTTACTGTACAGATATGCGAGACTGTGATGGAATGTTTCACTGAGAAACTCGACGTGTCCTGTTCGTGCAAGCTCTTTAAACGATTCGAGTACGTCTGGTCTAAATTGTTCAAGTTGCTCTAATATTGTTCCTGTAATTGAAAAACTGACCTTGAAATCGCCTTTATGTTCTTCGATAAGTTCTTTGAGGAGTGTATTTGTGGGCAGGTAACATTTATGACTTACCTTGTCAAGAATTTCTCTGTTTGCTTTCTCATCGAAATAGTCGCTGTGTACCCCTATTTCAAACATACCATATCGTTTTAAGCGATGTGGTTGATGTGCGTGAAAATACATGCATACTGATACCATTACCGCTTAACCTCTATACATAGTTGTTCATATTCTCGTTTCATTCTATCTGCAACCTTATCCCATGTAAGCTGTGTTACTTCATATTTTCCATGAGAGCGAAGTGTTTGATGCAATTCCTCGTAGGCGAGGACGGCAAGTATTTTTTCTGCAAGTTCCTCAACATCCCAGAAATCTACTTTGAGGACGTGGGCGAGGACTTCGGAACAACCGCTTTGTTTACTGATAATTGTAGGTGTCCCCTTATACATGGCTTCTAGTGGAACAATTCCAAACGGTTCACTCACGCTGGGCATGACGAACACGTCAGCCATACTAAAGAGTGTATCAACATCATCGCGAGTATAAAATCCGGGGAAGAGGAATTTATCTCCTAATCCTAAATCAGCTACTAGTTCAATCATTTGCGTTAACATGTCGCCAGTGCCGGCCATGACAAATTTAACATCGGGCATGTGATCTGCTACGAGTCGCGATGCCTTTACAAAATAATCAGGTCCTTTTTGGACTGTTATTCTACCCGCAAAAAGCACTATCCTATCATGTGCTTGAATAGTTGGCGGCGCTACTTGCGCATCACTCATCTTTTGAGCGGCATTATGTAATACGCCTACTTTTTGCTCGTCTGCGTGATACTTGGTAAGAACAGTATTTCGTATGAAATGACTCACGCATAACACCTTATCTGCTTCGTCAAGACCGCGTTGTTCAATATCGTATTCAACACTATTGGTGTTTTGTAAATACCTGTCAAAGACTGTGTTGTGCATGTGTACAATAAGAGGCTTTTTTGAAGCATGTTTTATTCCTATTGCTGCAGGGACAGTCATCCAATCATGGCAGTGAATGATGTCGAATTCTTCATGTTCTGCTATGAGCATTGCTCTGTGGGCGAAGTTGTGCACCTCTTGGAGTAAGTTTTTTCCATACAGCTGTTTTTTTACTCCTGTCGCACTGGTCTTTTCTTCAAGCATTCGTACAGTATATTCTTGGGTGTATGTTTCTTCATTCATGTACGCATGCATCATGGTATCTACTCGATGCACTTTAATTGTTGGATACATGTTTTCAGCAGTTATGAGTTTTTTAAGAAATGGGCTTCTGGTATTGCGAGGACCAAATGGCATGATATAGGTAACTTCAACATTTTTATCAGCAAGCGCTTTGCTTAATTCATAACAGACAATTCCAATTCCTCCTGCAAAGAATGGAGGGAACTCCCATCCAAGCATGAGAATTTTCACCAAAACCCCCTCTTTAGTGTAAACATACACTGGTTGTGTTGCCTTTCATTTATAATCTTTTGCTAAAACTTATTTTCTTTAAATTTTTCGTTAATTATTTAAATATTGTAATTTATTATATTGTGAAATATGGTATTTGAACAATCAATAACAGGTATACGTTGGGAGATACTCAAATTGCTTGCCAAACGAGAGCGAGGAACAAGCGAACTTGCTGAATTGCTTTCAACAAGTCCTGCACATATCAGCCAACAATTACGAAACTTAGAATTTGGGGGCTTGGTCTGTAAAAAACGAACGCCACAGGCACGAACGCATCACGTTCATGCTATTATTGGTGAACGCGCTCACTTCACCTATCTTTCTTCTCAATGCGCACTCAAAATGCTTGTGACTGAGAAACAACAATTGTTCTTTCACGTAGTACTCATTCATCCGCTAGGAATTCCTCTTCTCACATGTATGCTTCAAGAAAAAGACATCCTTCAGACAGGAGTGGTTGTGTGCGTGTTGAATCGAGAACAACCTGAATTGCTTCTCATCCATTCAACTATTGACTCATACCGCCAGCGCTCTAAAAGAGAGGTTTATATAGGAGGGCATACTCATACTATTAGTTTATGGAGTCATACCAAAGAAGAATATCTTGAAGGTATACGTGCGAAAAACGAATATTTCCTTCACCTACAAAACGATATTTTTTTTCGCTATGACCCTGAATGCGTATTTGAAGAGGACACACATGAATAAGCTTGCAAAAATAATATCCTTAATGACGCCACAAGATTTACAGCTACTGCAAAAAGATCTTGATGCAGGAAACCTGCATAAACTCATCGAACAACAACTTGCAACCTTTCAAAAAGGAAAAGAAACAATATGCCCAACATGTACTCAACCCATTTACACTCATACTTCGTTGCGACTAGAATTTGGTCCTCCAGGGCTGAGACAAGTAGCACACTTTGATGCAACTGATTGTTTGGTGGACTTTGTGAACACTAGACTTAAAAAGGCCCAATACACAATAACAGAATTATGAATGCGCGTCAAAATCGAAAAGGACTTAGTCCACTCATAGCAACAATCCTTTTACTCGCTTTTGCGGTAAGCTTAGGAACCATGGTTATGAGCTGGGATGTTTCCGGATCCTCGTCATCTAGCACATGCGCAGACACGAACATAGCACTTCAAGAACTCGCAAGCAGAACTGCGATCTGCTACGATGCAGATGCTGAAGAAGTCCGTTTTATGATACGAAACACAGGACGACAAACAATCAATCAGCTTCTTCTTCGTGTAATCCACAGTGAACAACAATTCGTAGAATTGCCGGTAACAACAGATATTGGCACCGGCGAACTTGCAACACTACGCGCGCCCTTTGCACATAACAGTCCAAACCAACTTGTCGGCTCAATAGTTCCGCTCGCGTCAGATACGATATGTGTGGATGCAGAGATACAACAAATACGCATACCTCCCTGCCCATGAAAATCGCACTCGCATTAGAAAAAAACACGCAAGAAAACGCAAATACCTACTTTGAACGCGCAAAAAAAGCAAAGAAAAAAATTCAGGGAGCAAAAGATGCCATTCTTCGGGCACAAATGGACCATGCAAAAGCCAATGAACATGCCCAGCACGAACAAGAACAAGCAAAACTTCTCACAAGACCCCAAAAATGGTATCACAAATACAGATGGTGTATCACACAAGAAGGAAATTTGATTGTAGGTGGGCAGAATGCATCAGCGAATGAGACACTTATAAAACATCATACGGATCCAACAGACACAGTATTTCATACAGACATGGCAGGAAGCCCGTTTTTCATACTTAAAACAAAACAGCCCACAAAACAAGAGCTATCTGAGGCCGCACAGCTGACAGCAGCATACAGTCGTGCGTGGAAACAGCAAATAGCAGGAATAGAAGTATTTTACGTAAAACCAGAACAAGTAACTAAAGAAGCACAAAGCGGAGAATACCTACCAAAAGGTGCCTTTATGATACGCGGAGAAACTACCTACGTACAAGCAAAAGTAGAACTCTACATAGGGCTACACAAAGAGGAAGGATATATTCCTGAAATACGTGTAGGAACAAAAGAAACAGTAGAGCACTGGTGTGAGCGTGCACTACGCATTCTACCAGGAAAGAAAAAAACAAGCGAAATAGGAAAACAACTCATAAAAACACTACGAGGAGGAACAGTAGACTCCTATAATAAAGTAATTCCTGCAGGAGGCAGTACCATTGAATGAACTCGCACTCCTCGCACTCATTCTTGGAATTACCACTGCAATCACTCTTCTCTTACGAACGATAAAACAACCACCGCTTGTCAGCTACATACTTGCAGGAGTATTCCTGGGGCCAAGCATACTTGGACTCACTGATGCAAACGTACTCCACGTATTTAGCAAGATAGGAATCGCGTTTCTTCTTTTCATAGTAGGAATAAATCTTGACGTACGCAGTCTAAAACAAGTAGGAAACGTCAGTATTCTCACAGGGTTGGGCCAAGTAGTTTTTACTGGCCTTTTTGGATACATTCTGGGAGGTATTCTTGGTTTTACGAGTATGGAGAGTACGTACATAGCAATCGCACTCACCTTTAGCAGTACAATAATTATTATTAAACTCTTCTCGGACAAAAAAGAATTAGACACCCTTCACGGAAGAGTCGCTACGGGGTTCTTACTCATACAAGACTTCATAGCAGTACTCTGTTTACTTACCATAACAACCATTTCCACAACAGAAACGACTATCGCTCTTACCATTGGGTATACGCTCATCTTTGCAGTCGCGCTTTTTGTAGGTGCAATACTTGTTCAGAGGTACATACTTACTTATTTACTTAGTCAAGCAGGAAAAAACGCAGAAGTACTCTTCTTATTTAGCATTGCATGGTGTTTTATTATCGCAAATCTCTTTGGAATTGCTCGTCTCGGAATAGAGGTGGGTGCGCTCATAGCAGGAGTGATGCTTGCAAGCACCCCGTATAGATACGAAATAGCAAGCAAAATAAAACCGTTACGCGACTTTTTTATCATCATTTTTTTTATCATACTGGGAAGCCAAATACATTTTTCAGAAATAACGCAGTACACAATACCTATACTTGTGTATAGTCTCTTTGTTCTGATACTCAACCCTCTTCTTGTAATATACATCATGAGCTGGTTTGGTTTTACAAAACGAACAAGCTTTTATACAAGCCTGGCAGTAGCTCAAATTAGTGAGTTTAGTCTTCTTATTGTGGCTTTAGGTGTGAGTGTCGGTCATGTCTCTCAAGAAATACTCAGCCTGGTAACTGTCATAGGGCTTATTACTATACTTGTTAGCACGTATCTTATTCTCTATGCAGAGACAGTATATAACAAGATACACCCTCTTATTCCCTACAAGAAACGAGGTGTTCACAAAGTACTTCACCCGTATGAACATAAGATGCAGTACGAAACAATACTCATAGGATACAGTAGAATGGGATACACCATAGCAGAGCACCTACAAAAAAATAATCAGCACACACTCATAATCGACTATAATCCGGAGCGGGTAGATGAATTACAAAAAAAAGGAAAAAACGCTATCCTCGCAGACGCAAACGACGCTGAGCTGTATGCAGAACTGCGCATAGAAAAAATACGCGTACTTGTGAGCACGGTGGTAGACGCTAAACTGAGCAGCTTACTCATACAACTCATACGAAAAAGAAACAAGAAAGCCACGTTAATACTCAGTTGTGCACGCAGTGACGAAGCAATAGAGCTCTATGAGCAAGGAGCAGATTATGTAATTGTGCCACATCTGGTAGGTGGTGATCATGCAACAATACTCCTAGACGCAGCACATACAAACCTAGAACTTTTTGCAGAGCACAAAGAAAAACACATAAAAAAGTTACACACAAGAAAGTAATCGTAAAATAACAAAGACATAAAAACACTTGCGCACTCTTTTTTGTATGCAACCGACAACAAACCCGCACCTCATCATAGGAAAGAACGGTCTGACAGAAGCAGTCATAACAGAAATAAAAGAAAAACTCAAGAAAGAAAAAACGCTCTTTATAAAAATAAACAAAGCAGGAAAAGACACATATGACAGAAAAGAGCTTGCACAACTCCTCACTCAACAGACAAAAACAACCCTGCTCAGTATGCGAGGAGGAAGCATACTAATAGGAAAACGTTAAAAACAATCCCTTCTATGATTGTAGTGGTGAGCGTTGTTGGACACACAAAAATACAAGAAACTTCTTTATATACACGGGTTTACAACACATCCAGAGCATAAGCACTGGACTGTTGAGGAACGAACAGCGCATATAAAACGGTTCAGACCTGGAAGCGAGCCGTTTAATGAACTTCTTAATCATGTGGAATTAGACAAAATAGAGAATTCCCAAAGTTATTTTGTAGAAAGTCCCTATCCAAAAAGTGCGAGTCATTATCGACTCGTACATGAAAATCCAAATAGTAGCTTGGAAGAAGGATATTTCTGGGTTCTTGAACACCTACGCGTAGATAGAGGATTCTTTGACATAATAAAAATTACAGATAGCTATGCCTCAACAGAAGCAAGCGCATTCTGGGGAAACCAGCAACAGCGATTAGGAGCGCAGCAAGGACAAGCACAAGGGTTACTGGCAAACATAGGAAAATTTGTCAAAGAATTATTTCAGATGGTACGAGAACTGCGTATCATAGATGAACGCTTAGACGCGTACGAAAATTGGCAGAAAAGCCCCTCAGCAGATGTAACGCTAAAAAGTATCTTTACAGATCAGGTAGAAGGAGGAACGAAAAACCCACAAAGCGTATTTGGGCTTGCACAATCGGTAGGGTTTACCATACTTCCAGACATATTCTTTAGCACGAGGGTATATGACAAAAATACTCTCGACCAAGTAATAGAGGGAATGCACTATAACACAAACATAAAAAATGTTCTCCGAAGAAAGCTCTATCAATTTATTGTCTGGAAAGAACAAACACATAAGGAGCTTAAGAACAGACGAACATTTAATATACGCTACCTGCATCAACACTGGGCCATAATAAAGCTATACATGCAATGGGCAAAGCCGTACCTAAAAAACGTACAACGACTGCAGATGCAAGATGGAAGAGAGGACGACCCTGAGCTCATAAGCAGTTTTGATAACAATCTTTCAGAAATAGAAATAATCGCGAAAAAACCGCCCGTAGGAGCGAATAAAGCAGGAAAAGGAGGTTTTTATCCAGTACTTGTAATTACTTTCACGTTTAGAACAAGACCCGAAATGGCGGTACGAAAAGAATATCAACAAGGCCCTGCGCACATGGGGCGCTTACAAATGGACTTTAGAAGTTATTCATGGACTGATGAAGAGATACAGAATTACAAAAAAATGCGCGATAGAGAAACCATAGAACTACTTGGAATTCTTGATACCCACCTCAATGATGTTATGGATGCGCTTGGAGATGACTTTCAAGCATACATCGATGAACGCATAGAAGAAGACAAGTACGAAGAAGAGGAGAAGAAAAAAACGACAAAACAACTCATTACACAGCTTACAGGAAAAGGAAGCGCTCTAGAGCCATTCACAGCAGTATTTGGCGGATTTGGAGAAATATTTGGATCCTTTGTAACTCTGCCGAAAAAAAAAGGGAAAACAAAACAAATAAACGAGGCAGCAAAAGCAAAAGCGCTTGGAGAAGCAAAATCGCAATTATTTTTGATGTGGCACATATATAAGAAAGCGCACAGGCTTTTGAGCTGGTAGAAAAAATTAAATACTTCCGAACCCAATAATGAGGTATGTCTGCAGAACGAGAAGAGAAGAATACAGCTCCAGCTCAGCAAACAAAAGAACGTTCTGAACACAAACAACTAGAAGAACAGAGACTTCTTGAAGAGGAACTGCGCAGAAAAGAAAAAGAAGCAGAAGAAAGACGCGTACAAGAAGAACAGCAAAAGGAAAAGCCCCGAGAGCAAGAAACATTTATTCAACGTGAAAAAGAACGACAAAAACATCTTAACGACCTCCTTGAAGGAATAGAAGGGACAAAACAACCAGACGCACTCAATCCTTCATATCAACAAAAAAGTTCTCTCTACGCTTCACAAGAAGAAAAAAACCCTTTTTACTCACAAAACTCTTCCCCACAACAAAGCCAGTACCAACAAACAGGTCCCCAAAGTGCCACCAAACAACCAGGATATCAAAATGATGTCATACAGAGCATAAAACAATCAGGCCTGCGCATTGGTGGTGAATATCTACAAAAATAAGAAACACATAAAAACGCTCATACCTAAAGTTGTCATATGAGGAATCCAAAATATCTCACAACAGACTATTTTGGGGCAATGGATCGCCCTAGTTATTTCGTAACCCTTGATGAACAAGCGCCCATTCACACCTATCAGCCCTCAAACGCTCAAGGAGTACCGCAGTCAACACTTACGCCCAGAGAACTGGGAGCAACCCTTAATCCCATGCAAAATCAACTACAAGCGCTCCAAGCAAAAATACGCGAGGGAGCAAGCAAGATGGAATTCGAATTTATGGGGCGACAAAAAGGAAACAGCCAACAGAGCACACCAGAAAGTTATGGAAAAGAAGAAAGAGAAATGATGCGTGCTCTTGCACAACTAAACGATATACGAACAAGTACCCACGCAACACCACAGGTAAGTGGATTAGCAGGGTTTGGAGAACGAGGATTTAACAAAGCACAGCAACACGCAACTATACACGAAGTGCAACGAGCAATAGACTTTGCAAAGGATGCGAGCACCGGAGGAGCAGTTGTGTTGCACACAGGAGAATGGCAGCGGCCAATAAGTACCTACTATGGAGAAAAGGGAAGAAATGAGCAAATGGGCTTTAGCGCATACGATGATGAAGACTTAAAAGCAGAGCTTCTTGTTGTAGATAAGGAAACAGGACAATTTATTCAAGGAATATCAAAAGATAAAAAAATATTTGTGCCGCAATGGCACACCGCACAAAGCTTGTTTGGTTATGATAGTGAACAAGAAGGAACAGACGTAGAAGGAAACCCTACAATAATTCGTCCTGATGATTACATAGACCAATACGGAAGAAAAATTGATGAAACAAACATTAATCAGCTTTTTCGCAGAGTACCTGTATATAACGAATATGACGAGAATAAAGGAGATGTACGCTTTGCGACAAGAGAGATGGGCTGGGAGGAACTCGAAGAAGAAACGAGACGATACAATGAAAAATACAACGCTAGCCTGACACCAGAAAAATATTTTGCTCAACAACAACTAGATACACAAATACTCCAAGCAAAAGGACAGAGTCTGTATTACCTCCAACAATATAATACATACAAAGAAGAATTTGAAGCACTAAGAACAGCATACGACTTTTACAACAAGCTAGACGAAAGCCTCTCGGATGAAGAAAAATGGCAGATCATGATGCAACGCATGCCAGGAAGAGGTTCAGGAAGAGAGTACGTTCGTCCAATAACAGAGTCAATACCAGAGTATCTAAAACGACAACTCCAAGAAGCTGAACTGAGCATGAGACACATTCACCAGTCGAGTAGTTCAGCGGATGCACAAGCAGCAGACTTGCTTCTCCGAAGAGAAAATATTGTTTCCATGGAAGAATACGGCCTCAAAGAGACAGGAAAAGCACTCGCAAAACTTGCAGAGGAAGCAATGGATAAGTCAAAAGAAGCAAGAAAAATGCGTCATCCAGATGAGAAATGGGAAGACCTCTTTATCGCACCAGAAAACTGGCATCCAAACGAGTACGGAAGTCACCCAGACGAACTCCTCAAAATAGTACGCGCAGGAAGAGAAGAATTTGTAAAACGATTAAAAGACAATCGGCAAATGGATGAAGAACAAGCAAAAGAACTAGCAGAAAAACACATCAAAACAACCTTTGACATCGGACACCTCAACATGTGGCGAAGCATGATGAAACGAGAAAAAGGAGAATCAGAAGAACAATTCCAAGAACGATTCAACAAATGGGTATTTGGCCACCTAGAAAAACTGCATAAAGAAAAAGCAATAGGACACCTCCATCTCACAGACAACTTCGGCTATAACGATGAACACCTCCACATAGGACAAGGAAACGCTCCCGTAAAAGAATTTGTGAAATGGATGGAAGAAAGAGGATACACAGACTTTATTATTGAAGCAGGCAGTTTTAACCCTCAAACAATAGTACCTGACGCTTGGAGTTATCTTGGAGCAAGCCATGCAAGAAACTTCGCAAGCCAATTCCCGCAAGGAAGAATAGGAGTGGGGGCGAGATATCAAGCACCAAACTCAATAGTAGGAAGCTACGTGCCCAGCAATGAATGGACTCTCTGGACAGGAATACCATTAGAGTAAAGACTTAAAAATGCGTTATACCATTACTGCCCTATGAAGATTAGTTTTTATGAACCAGAAGAACGCACGAGCGAAAATAATGGAGGAATAACATTAAACTGGATTGAAGAGTTTGGCTGGAATGCAAACCCGTTTGAGAAACAAATTGATCTCGTCGCAATGCATAAAGAACGACAAGAAATAAACCTTTTTTTCATAAAAGCAAAACAATACGCCGTCATCACCGGGGCTTCTGGAACAGGAAAGACAACGCTTCTTCTTTGGACAAAACAAGAGCTTGCAAAACACAAAGACTACCTCGTCCACTTTCACAACGCCCATCTGGGTGTAGAACAATTACGCACAGATCTAGCAGATTATTACAGAAGCTTCTTTACAAGAGGAAAAAATCTTACCGAAGAAGAACTATACGCGCTTGTATACAAAAAAAATAGGAAAAAAGTAGTCCTTCTCATAGATGATGTAGAAGACATTGCGCCATATAAAGAAACCCTTGACAAACTACGTGCTCTGCATGTGCTTCTTATTTTTTCAACACACAAAAAACTCCACCTGAGTCAAGCGCAAGACGAGTTAACTATAGAATTAGGAATGCGCACTGCAGAAGAATATGCAGAGATATTACGAGCAAGAATACAGGCATGCGGAGGTGTAGGGATACATCCATTCACTCAACACAGTATCCAACACCTAGCAAAAGAAGCAAAGAACACCACAGAATTTCTTAGCCTCGCCCAAGAAACAGCAATAGGAATCGCGCTCAAAAAAATCACTCTTGAAGACATAAGTGTAGACGAAGAAGACACACTTGAACACATAGAAGAAGAAGCAAAAAAAAGAACAACGCTGCCCAAGAGGAAAACGAACTACGACGAACTCATAGAAAGTCTATCAGAAGATATTAACGACGCTTCGAAAAATTAAACATATCGTGTAAATCAACTTTTGGATTCTCTTTTTTTTCAGTCGACTGGGAAGGAGGAACCTCAGTAAATGCTTTATCAGTTACGAATTCGTCCTCTTCTTCAGGAGTTTGAGAAAGGAGTTCACTGATGGGAACATTCTGATCAATGCCAGCATCAAGACCAGAAGAAGCAATATTGTTCTTTTGAGATAACGCGTCACGAACAATACTGTTCTCAATTACGCCACCTGATTCAGATTGTTGCGGTGCTGGAGACGGTTCTTTAGCTGGTACAGGCTGCTCAACTTCACGAATGTGAACAAACTCTTCGTCTCCTGCGAGGACTTGTGGAGTGGCTTCTGCATTCTGGATAGGAAGTTCTTTTCTTAGCGAAGTATCAAATACAGGTTCTTTAGGTTGAAAACTATTTCGTTGAACTGGTGATGGACGCGATTCTGTTTCAAGAATACTCTTAGCCATCATTCTTGCCTGAGAGTCATTAACGGCAACCTTATTTCTTTTTAGTTTATTTGCTAATTCAGAAACTTTTTGTTCAAACGTTCGTTGGTCCATACAATACTATACCTACCATTGCTTTTAAAGTTTATGGCAGAACAGGAGGGTATCATGAATATCGGTGCGACGACAAATACTTTTTGCACATAACTGAATCTCTGCAAGTATAGAATCATGATACGCTGACTTTCTTAACACACCAATAAAAACAAGCTTTTTAGAAACACGAAACAACTCCCTAACTCCCTGAAGAGGGTCAGAGTAATTATGAAGTGCGGTAAGTGAGAGAACTGCATCATAGGAAGCATCCATAAACGGGATGTGTTCGCCTGAGGCACAGATAGTCTGAATCTGTTTTGGCACGTAAGCAAGCAATTCTTTGCAAGGATCAAGACCGACATACTTTTTATCAGAAAAAAATGTGGCCAGGTGCGCGGTTGCACAACCAACATCAAGAATGGTAGAAAACTCTTGAGAACACAGGCTGAGGAGGATTCTTATTTTTCGCTCTTGTTCTGCTCCATGCAAGGCATTATATGAAGGAGCTATGTGTGCATACATAAAGAAGGAGAAAACAGTGTAGTTAAAAAAACTATACAAAAATATTTATTGCAGTAAGAATTTACTTCTTTTTTTTCTTCTCAGGCTTATGCTCACAATTACAGTCATCAAGTAACGAGTACTTTCCCCCGCCAGCAAACACGAAATAGAGCATTGTTGCAAGTAACATGATGTCTAAGCGGAGAGCATTCCAACCATTTGCTGCTTGCACAAGAGCAATCGCTCCAACCATGATTATTGCGAGAAAACCTGCAGCATAGCGCGTGTAGATTCCAGCAAGGAGTAATATTCCACCAAGCAACTCACCGATTCCAACAATCCATGCCAGAACAGTAGGTGCGATCAGGTTTAAGCTGGTAAAAAACCCTATTACATTCTCGATGTTTGTTACTTTTCCCCAACCAGCCACTAAAAAAATAAGTCCTGCTGCGAGACGAAGAAACAATGGAGCAAAAGAATTATATTTTTCTAATCTATGTAAGACCATACAGAAAAGAAGTGTTTTCTGTTATATAAACATATACTTCGCTAGTACGACCAGAGCTGAGACGCGTAATATCCTTTTCTCATAAGAGTGGCAAGATTGCCCGTAATCACGCCTACAGGCGTTTGTAGTACGCTCGTATCTCCTAAACGAAGTGCGTACCCTTTGTTTTCATGAGCAAAGGGTTTGAGAGCGACATTTTTTTGCATACGGCGAATATTAGCAACGGTCTGCAAAGCCATCCTGTTAGCAAATTGAGCAGTCTTTGGAAACAAAGTATCTGCACAGTCACCAATGACAAATACGCTTTCATCAACACGCAAATAGGCATCAACTGTGTGCCCATTCTTACCAACAGGAAGTCCTTGAAGCGTATTTGCACGCACGCCACCACACCAGACAACTTCATCAGCATGAAAGGTTTGTGTTTTGGTAGTTACTTGATTCTGTACCACCTTTTGGACAAATGAGTGAAATACGAGTTCTACACCTAAACGCTCGAGCGTTTTTTTGGTGTACTCTTGAACATTGGGAGCAAAAAAAGGAACAAGAGTGTCAGCACCCTGTATGAGGCGAACAGAATTAGTTAAGGAAAGCTCCGCAGCAAGTTCAACACCAGTAGGTCCTCCACCAACAATAATAACGCTCTTTTTTTTCCAAGACCTCATGGTACGTACGTCTTCTTGGGTGTAGAGGGTGTGTACGCCATCTGCTTGTGCAATGGGGATGTGTGGTTTTGCACCAATAGCAACTACGAGAACATCATAGGGAACACTTTTTTTTTCTGTGTATACAATTTTTTTTTCTCGATCTACAGAAACAGCATTTTGTCGTATGTGCGGATCATGAGTTATTTTTTTGGTGTATTGAACTTGACTGGTTACTGCGTCTGGGAGTCGAGGAAGAAAGACGAACTCTTTTCTATCAGAAATAAGTGTCGCACCTAACTTTTTAGCAACAAGCAACCCAGCAATACCTGAACCGATAACAACAACATGCATACAGAGAGTCTTTTTCATTAATTTATATAAACGTATTGTTTTTATGGTTTGTATTGCTCTAGTTTCTTAGTCATGTGCGTGTACAGAGAGTGCATAGCTCTATTCGCAAAATACCACGCTGATACCCCTGCAACAAGGGCTGTAAAGCCAAAAATGTCTGCGCTACTTGGTTGAAATGAAGTGGGACTACCTGGTTCATGTTGTGTTTGCTGAGACGTATTGTACACTATCCCTGATATCAGCAGAGTTGAAGAGCCAACAGTTGTTAATATGGCTCCACCTGTTTCTAAGAGCGTCATATCTCTCATCGCTTTATTGATTTGTGTTTCTAGTTTGACATCTGCAGGATCTTTCATTCATAGGCACAAGTGTTCTTATTTATATCCCTTGGGTTACTGCGTTAGTGGATGGTCATTGTTTTTTTCGTAGCAGATACGCTAATAAACACTTCTCTGTTTATACGAGCATGCAACAAACGTTTGTCGTCCATGAACTCTCCTGTGGGAGCTGTGAGGAAAAAATTCGCGCCGCGTTACAGCCACATACGCAAATAAAGAACGTATCAATAAATATAGCAAAGAAAACAATCGCCTTAACAGTAGATACTCCATTACGCGCATCTGACCTTTCAGCACTCTTACCAAACGGATATACTGCCACTGAAGCAGAAACAAAAACAGAATCGTCTTTCTTGCCTCTTATTATCATACTGTGTTATGTGCTGCTATCAGGAGTGTTGTTCTCACTGGCGCAAATAAGGGATATGGATGTGATTATGAGAAGTATAATGGGTTTCTTTTTCATATACTTCTCACTCTTCAAATTACTTGATATACGAGGTTTTGTTCACGGATTTGCAACATACGACCCAATTGCCAAACGAGTTAATGCATACGGGTATGTGTATCCGTTTATCGAACTTCTTCTTGGCATAAGCTATCTGGTATTCTTCTTTCCAATCCTCACACCAGTCATTACTCTCTTGACTCTTGGAATAACTCTTTTTGGCGTACTTAGTGCACTGAGAAAGAAACGGCGCATACAATGCGCGTGCCTGGGAACAATGCTTAAGCTGCCACTCACAAAAGTTACGATCGCAGAAAACACAATCATGATACTCATGGCACTGATACTCTTATTCTAATTATGCAAGAACGAGAAGAAGAGTGCCGGCAACAAACAAGGTGACAACTAATGCTTTTTTTCGTACAAACTCAGGAAGAACGGTAGCCTCCATCATACCAAGGCGCGCGCCAATAATGCTTGAGGGAAGAAGGACGAGTACATAGGAGAGTATGGCCTCATCAGAGCGTAATATATATTGAGGGAGATGAACCAGAGAGCTTGCAATACCAGTACACACGAGGATAACGACAGTGGTGCCTGCAATTAAATGCGGACGCGCATAGCGCGAAAGAACAATATCACTTACCTCGCCAGTACCCATACTGGCTAACCCTGTAAGAAAGCCTCCCATACCTAAACGGAGAGCATCGATCTTACGAAGAATAACTTCTTTTTTTTGTACAAAAAAATCAATTCTCATACGTGAAAGAGGAGTTGGTTGCAGATTTGTGTGCTGCAACAAAGTAACGCCTAAAACAAGTAAGAAAACACCAAGAGCAAGAGAAACTATTCTTTCAGAAACGATTTGTGTAAAAAATGAACCAACAACGGCGGCAGGCATAGTGATAATCACTGCCTTTTTTACAAGCGCCATATCCACCATTCCTGCACGAAAGAAACTTACCACCCCGCTACTCATGGCAACCAACTTTACGATAATCGAAAGCATAACAGCAGTGGGAACTGACAGCCCATAGACAATGATAAATAACGGCGTAAAGACAACTGCACTACTCACCCCAAGAAGAACAGAAAAAAAACTCACCAATACTCCTGCAAGAAACAGGAAAACCCATTCAATCATAGTCTATTTATCTCGTGTCTGCTTATTAATTTTTTCTTTCAAAAACACTATTCCTGTATTTAGAGCAAAAAATACTCCTGCGACTGCAAGAGAGGCAAGTGCCATGCTGTACCAAGAATGAAACACAATATGCAAAAATTCGCTTCGAACAAAATTAATATTGTATTGAGTAGGAAGAAGAAGGGAAGTACCGACTGCGAATAAAAACACTCCAGAGGAGATTAACCATCCACGAGGAGAAGGTTTACTCCATGCATATCTGCCCAACACGATAAGTGTTATTATATGGTATGCTGAGACAACGCGTTCAAAGAGGGATGCTGTTAACAAATAATCAGTTACATACGCAAACACTGGACTTCCAAAAAGAACAAGAGATACTGCGTTTATTGTGTAGGGAATAGATAAGGGTATTGTTATCAGAAATAAACCAGTAATCCATATAGAAGATTTTGACCATAACGCGCCAATACCAAAAAGAACGACAAGAGAGCAGATCCATAAAAAATGTTGAACAGAGTAAAAAAACAGATACTGTATGCTGATAGCAATATACATACACAGAAATACCCCTGACCATACTTTATGCATGCATCAGAGATTGTACTGCGAGGATATAAACGTATTTATTCTAACAGAGCACGGACTTTTTTAACAAACGATTCTGCCTCTTCAAACAACTTATCGTAGCGTGCACCACTGATGTACTCGATCCGTCGTTGATACACATCCTTTTGTAACGTGTATAATTTTTGAACAACTACGGGTGCGGTATCATCAAGCAGGCCTTTACTTGAGAAATGCTCGCGTAATAAGCCTGGGACGTGCTCAGGTGTTTGCGGAATGACGCCAACACTCATTAATACAGCATGAGCGGCATCGATAACTGACCAATATAAATCAACAACAGCAAGCATTATCTTCCACTTACTGGCAAGCAAGACTTGCGGTGCCTTCGCATAATACCCCCAAATAGCCTCTTTTGTAGGGCGAATGCGTCCATGTTGGAGTAAGAGTTGGAGAGGGGCGAAAAAACCTGTATCGATGAGGGCTTGGCCATCACGAAGAACAGTAACTACAATGGGATCAGCAGTTCTCACATATTCCCAGAAATTACTAAACCGTAAGGTAGTAATATGTAGGCGCGAACTTACTTGACGAACAATATTTTCGATAATAATGCGATACCCTTGCTGTAACTCGTCTGAAAACTCTATCTGGATATCATCAACAATAACTAACAAATCAATATCTTGCGGATTCTGTTTATGTGTGGCGCTGCCAAATAATACGACTGCTCGGATGATGTCGCCAAGCTCTTTATGCACTTGTTTACTAAATGCGTATGCGACCTCCATTACTTCTTGGTCGTGTTCTGAATGAACGGGTTTTCGCCTCTCGATATTAAACTCCACAATATTACTGGTGCGGAAATACCTTATAAACATATATCACTCTGTATGAATGGTTACTTTTTTGGATTGGTGTAGCAAAAAATAGGGATTTGATTAATCCACGTAATCTTTTGTTTCGAAAGAAAATCTGGTTGATACGTTTGATGATACAAGTATAACTCGCCACGTAATTCAGCAAACAATTTCTCCTTAAACGGCTCCCAACGCTGATCAGCGTAAGAATACAGAATATCAAACAAAGAAAAATCAATGGTGAAGAAATCCCCTTGCTCGCAAATACCTGTTGATTGAAGAACGCCTATCATTTCCTGAGATATCGCAACTAATTCTGGATCGTACTCGATTCCTTTCGCGTCTACAAACAAACTTGCAACACAAACCACGCGACCGTCTCCGCTTCCTAAGTCAAGAAAGGTACTCGTTGAAGGAAATTGTTTTTTTTCAAAAAAAGCATATACATCATCTAGGTTAGAAACTCCCCAAAAACCCTTATCCGTGCTACGCATAGGCAGTAGACCTTGTGTAAGTAGGGCATTATCGCGTTCTTGATACGCCTTTTTTATTCGTTGAAACTGCTCTTCTCGATTCATCTGTTATTGGATGAGTTGATCTTGTTCATATAACTCGCCTTTTTTTAATGCTACTTCAGCCTTACCTAATTCATAACCAAGGTAAGCTGCATGAGATAACTGAGAAACACGACACTCAGAAACAATTTTTCGATATAACTCCTCGCCGGAACGATGAGAAAACACTTCAAGACGCTTACCATCAGGGCCGAGATGAGTAACGACAATGCTGTTGTTTTGTAAACGAATAAGAAAATTACTTGCCGGATCAGACAAATCCTTACGAGAAACAGAAACTGTCGCAAGATCTTCTTTTAGAGATGTATCGGGTGTGACGAGAACAGCGGAGGCACTTATAGAACAATCTCTTCCTTGTTGCTGAGCAAACGTGAAGAGCCCGTATGTGAAGAACACGATTTCAGAAACTGAACAAAGAGAAAAAGATGCATGAAGAAAACACTCCTCGCCAGAATGCATAACAGAAAGCGCTGTGAGCGTTTGCCCAACAGTACAGGTATAATTATGGTTTTCTTGAATGCTTTGCGCAACTGCGTCCCACGCAATAGGATATGTTTCTTCTTGAGACGAAAACAAATAATTCACATACGTTTGCGCAGAGGGGAGCGAAGAAAGATCTGAAGAAAACCGCGGTTGAAATAATACGTGTTGCAAGGTGGAGAAACGTTGTGTGCGGTGAATGAGTTGCGCGGCGCATTGAAGAAGGGTGCGTGAACAAACAATATGTTGTGTTGGAGCAGGAAAAATTTCTGGAGGAGAGATAATTGCAACAGGAAACACTTCTGGTTCTCCCCAAGGATCTTTTTTTGTAAGGGAGCGTATATAGGTAGTGACTTCACTAAATTTTTTAACTTGAGTAAGATCGTGAAGGGTAACATGACTGCGAATGCGATCAATAGCTTCTGAAGGAATTTCTCTATCTATATAACCGGGTGCGCCCTGGATGATTCCCTCAACAACGCCATTATTCCATAATGCAGTAATAGCTGGATAACACCCATTTAAGTCAACTCCTGTCAGTATGATGTCGCGCACATCTTTGTGCTGGGCGAGTGAGCGTAACAACGCACTTAATCCCTCATCACGGGAATATAACTGGCTACAAACGCGATACAATTCTTGAGGAACGTGATGCATAACGTGTTCCTTTTTCGTCCAGAAGGTAATGATACCAACTTGTGAGCCAGTACCCGCTGCCAAGTGTGGACTGTTTGGAAAAGCCATAGCAGAACAAATAAAGAAATGTTTATAAAGCATTTGTTTGATTATCTGGGTTATGATAAATCGTATCTTTCTGTTGGTTCTGTTTGTGTTCCTCTTTTCATTCCCATTTGTTACTTCAACTGTTAAAGATGCTGCTTTAGAGGCGGGGTATCATGAAGTGCTGTATGTGAATACTATTGAGCGTGCTTCTCCTGGTGCTACGCCAATTGTCGTGCGTAATTCTCTGAGAGTCCAGGGTGCGACTGGGGGTGTTGTTTTCGGTACTGTACTTGATTCTTCTTCTCTTACTTCTTTTAATCAACCTTTACGTATAGATGCGCCTCCTGGCCAGCATATTCTTCTTCGAACGAATAATAATCAAATTCGGCTTGGTATACACCAGGATGGTCGTGTGCGAATTGTACGGAGTTTAGGTGTTGGTTTTAGTTCTGGTTGGCCTCAATATGCTTTACATGTAAATGGTACTGCTCGCATAGAGGGTAACACGCGGGTGGTTGGCCAATTGCACCCTGATACTTTATGTTTAAACAATGTCTGTCATAACGAGTGGCCTTCTGCATCAGAAGAATCTGAAGGTTCTAAATGGACTGAGGCAGAGGGTAATATTTATCGAAATGAGGGGCGAGTAGGAGTACAAAATATTTTCGAATTTTTAGGTACAGGAAACCAAGGAATACACTTTGACAAAGATAAAACTGGCTCAAGCTTATACATTCAAAGAGATCTATCTGCGAGTGAAACTGCACTTGCTATAACTTCTCAAGGAAATTCATTTCGACTAGGAGTAAATACTGCTTCTCCACAACAAACACTTGATGTTGATGGAAACGCTATAATCCGAGGAGATGTTAGAGTAGAAGGAAATGTGATGCTTTTACAAGAACCAACAGAAAACTCTCATGCTGTCACAAAAGAATATGTAGATAGACGAGTATGTCCTCCTAAGGCACTTCCTGTATCTAGAACGACAGATAGTTCATTGTGGATTCCTGGAGCGTATAGTTCAGCACTTCTTCATTCTAGTTGTACTACTGGAATTGATGATAGTGGTCGTCACTTTATACAACTTGATAACTTGCGAATTATTGATTCTGGAGGACAACATTATTACTTACGGATTTCAGGTACTAATGATATTTGTAACTTTTATGGATTTAGTCTTGATGGTCAAGCTGTTTCACACAACCATCAACCATTTATTTCTCTTGCTTGGTTAGATAGTGCAGGAATATATAGAGTATTTGAACCAGGTAATTCTATTAGAGATCTAAGGTGCATACTTAATTTGTAATTTAATTTTTATGATGCGAAGAGGAGTTCTATTATGTCTGTTAATTGTAAGTGCATTTATATTTTTTGTGACGTTAGCTGAGGCAATTAATGGTATTGATGATAACAAGTTGGTATTCCTGACGCTGCACAAGAAGTAGGATATCATTCGACAATTTATACGAATAGTATTCGTCCTTTAAATAGTGGGGTAATAGTATTTGGTTCTTCTGGCTCTAACGGTGGGCTTAACTCAATTCGAGCAGATCAAGTTAGAGCATCAAAACTCTGTTTCCAACTTAGTGGTAGCACTGATTGTATTGATTCATGGGATGAACTTGAATCGGTTGTTACACCAGGAGCAACACTTTGGCAAGAACAAGGTGATGGAGTGTATAGATCTTCAGGAAAGGTGAGTATTGGTACGAGTTCTTCGCGTGACGCCTTAGAGGTGGTTGGTAATACATATTATTCTGAATTTGGTCCCAACACTAGAACTGGTCCATTGATCCGTAGTCCAAATGGTAATTGTTATGTGGTTACTGTTGATGATAATGGTCAAGTAGGCTCACAAGTTCAAACTTGTCCAGATATCAATGTTCATCCGCCACAGAACTTCCGCATTGTGGATCTTACTGGCGTATCTGCTAGTGCTTCGCGTGTTCGACTAGAGTGGGATTCGCCACTTGATACTGCTGCAGTTGTTGCTTATGAGATATTAAGATATCCGCAAGGATATCCAGGCAATTACGAGGTTCGAGGTACTTTGGATTCTGGAGTTTCTTTTTATGAAACTATACTTTCAGATAATCCAGGTGATCCGTATCCAATTACATTTGGTATCAGAAGTGTTACAGGGGCTGGTGACATTAGTGATATTATCATAACTTCATATGAACGTCGTTATGCTCCGGTACGTGTGCAAATGGCACAAACTCCTCCAGGCCTGAATCATGTGGTAGTTCGTTGTCAAACTGAGATAGTGGGAGCGTATGTTGATTGTATTAATCCAACTGCATGGATTGGAGAATCCTGGCCGGGGCTAGAAGTTCGGTTGTCGCATAACAATCAAAATATCGCTCCTGGTCCTGATTTGACGACAATTGAATTTTGTAACTTGCAACGACCAGGGTCAGCACCTACGAATGTGAATGGCGGGGTATCTTCTGTATCTGGTTCGATTTTGAGATATACGGAAAACCCTCAATTTCCAGGGTCGACTGTGATGATCGCTCAATGGCAGGAAATTCCGGTAACGGGTGCTGCTCCGGTTATTCAGTCGTTGAGATGTGAATAATTTTTACAACTTTTTTAGGTGTTTTTACTGTCTTATCTGTGATTAGGTTGGATTAATTTTAAGAATATTTCTTAATGATTTACTCAACGCTCCTCGTGTTCAAAGGTCAATCAGGAATTGAACAGTTTTGACGTGTATAATAATTTTTTCATTACTTGACATAATTGACAAAATAACTATTATTTGCTTATTTTTTCCTCCTTGTACTTGTGCATCGTTTCGCAACATTTATAAATTACTTTGCTTAAATGTTTTGTATGTTGAGAGTGTTTTATTCCATATTGTTTATGTTATTCCTATCGTTTACTCTTCTCGTTGCCGTACCAGATGTGTTTGCGGATGCTCAGCCTACGCAGGCGGCTAGAGAGGTAGGTTTTCACAATATTTTGCATACGAATAGTATTGTTCGAGCTGATGGGTCGTCTGCTCCTTTGGTCACCACTAGTCGTTTACAATTCATGGGTGGTGATGGTCACCTG
>SKHI01000008.1 GCA_007117065.1 Candidatus Woesearchaeota archaeon | reverse complement strand
CAATAAAATACTAAAATTTTTAGTATCTGCTTATAATGTTTAAATAATATAAATTATATCGGTTAACCGATAAATAAAATATTGACTTTCTAAATGCAGAGTTTATAGATGTGATGATAGTTCTTGCACCTGCACTCCCTCAAGATATATTGCTGATTATCAAAGATTTGAGGCCTCTAGGTTGTACTCTATTCAAATAAGGTCCTTTGTAAACCTTTACTAAACTCAGTGGATACAAAACTCTCTATACCAACAACATTTCTTGTCGACTGTAACTCTCTAAATGCAGGATCAAGAGTTACAAACATACCAGAATCAGTCTCACGGAAATATAACGGAATATTTTTTATACGCAGTGATTCAAGAACGTCCTCAACAACACCAACGGGAAGCTGAAGACGAGCAGAAATGTGTGACACCGAAACACCGCGCTGCTCGCTGTATACGCACAAGAAAACTTCTTGTTCACGAACAGAAAGACGGTTAGGAATTGTGTGGGAGAGCTGACGTTTCAAACACGCAATATCAGAGGCGATTTTATCTAAGCGCTCCTGCAGAGAAATAATCATGTACCTATTCTCCATGATTTCTGAGGTGTTTTCATTAATGGACTGTAAATGATCCTCAAATTCACGATGCACCGCGTTAAATGCTGCGCGAATGCGACGCTCGTTGTCTCGATTAAATAAAGCCATACCCAAGGTAATAAAACCAACACCTATTTTTAAAATCTTCTATTAATCTGAAATAGAGAAAAAAAAATACCCATACCTTAATAACAAGAAAATAACCACACAGAACATGCTTTCAAAAAAACAACTGGCAATACGACTCTCAAAACTACACCCGTTTAAGAATCCAGATATACAGCGAGAGCAATATAGCACACCAAGCGAGCTGGCAGCAACACTGATACACTTTGCATACATGCAAGACGATATTGCAGAGAAGAGAATAGCAGACCTTGGATGTGGAACAGGAATACTAGGTATTGGGGCAGGCATACTGCAAGCCAAGCACGTTACATTTCTTGACATTGATAAGCAAGCGCTCGAAACACTCAAAGAGAACATACCAGAGGGAATGGAACACACAATTATACACGCACCGATAAGAGCGATAACAGGTATTGATGTCGTTATTATGAACCCGCCGTTTGGAACAAAACAACGACATGCAGACAAACAATTCTTACTGGCAGCAATGAAAACAGCACCAGTCATATACAGCATACATCTTAAAGGAAGTGAGGAATTTATTGATCAACTGTGCAGCACCTACCACTACGAGCGAACACACACACTTGAAGAGGAGTTTCGCATACACGCGACCATGAGCATCCACAAAAAACCACAAAAATATATCGGTATAAGCATCATCAGACTACAACAACGCTTATAAATACTTCATGGTTAACAAGGCACATGGAAATACAAGTACTAGAACAATCACAACAGAAAATACTCTTTAGTCTAAGCGGAGCAGGTCACACATTCTCAAATAATCTCAAACACGAACTCTACGCAGATGAAGCAGTAGAAGTAGCAGCATACAAAGTAGACCATCCACTCGTAAGTCTACCTACATTCATTATTAACACTAACGGAAAAAAAGAAATAAAGAAAATACTAACAGACACAGTAAAAAGGATTAAAGAGCAAAATGCAATTCTCCTAAAAGCAATACAATAAGTTATTTACCAAAATTTCTTTTTCGAGAAGAAAATTCGTGCAAACAAGAAACAAACTCCTCCTTAGAAAAATTCGGCCATAGAGTATCAATAAACATCCATTCACTATATTGTGACTGCCAAAGCAAAAAATTACTTGTACGAATGGCTCCACCAGTGCGAATGATTAATTCGGGCTCGCAAGACAAACTAAGATATTGAGAAAACAGTTTTTCAGATATTTCATCAGAAGATACACCAGAACTGATAAGGGCGCGAACCGCATCCAATATCTCCTCACGGCCACCATAGCCAACAGCAATATTTAACACATATGTTGTATGATTGGCCGTAGCTTGAGAGATTTCCTGCATTAACGCCGAAAGCGGGTCGGCAAAGAGATGAAGTCTCCCAATAAAACGAATACGAACGCCTTTTTCTGAGAACGTACGTAGTTTTTTTTTCATATCGCGTAAACCATTCTCAAAAATGTGCATTAATTCTGATACTTCATCAGATGCGCGAGAAAAATTTTGCATCGAAAACGCAAACACAGTAAGGGTAGTCACGCCAAGTTCCTCACACCACTCCAAAACATCATACAATTTACGACTACCAGCCTCATGACCCTTCCACGGAAGCTGAGAATTATTCTGGGCGAAACGACGATTACCGTCCATAATGATTCCAACGTGTCGCGGATAACCCATACTCCTTGAAAATAATCCATTACTTATATACGTTTTGCGAAGACATAAAAAGAAGAACACACAAAAGAAGAATAATGAAACATTATGTGTACGGACTACTTACCTTACTTGCCACAGGAATAGTACTTTATACTGTACTTACGTTTAGCGCCCAAGTAACGCAAACAACAGAAATGCCCCTGTTACCCTACAATCAAACACTCCCAGAAGGATTTAGAGGAGTGAACCTGCAACGCATCGTAGATCCTCAAGCAAGCACCATTATGCTTGAGCCAAGCGAACAGATAAAACAAGTAAGCAATAATATAGTACTTCACGCATGTACGCAAGACGACAAAAAGTGCGCAATGAACATACTTACAGCCTGGACACAAGAAAAAATAACTCACACAAGAAACCCGCAACAAACAGCACTCTCGTGGCCGGAACAAACACTTCTTACACGGGGAGGAGATGATCTCTCACAGGCAATACTACTCGTAACACTCTTACGCGCACAACAGATAAATAGTACAGTAATGCACACGCGACAAAGCAATTTTGTAGAAGCAGAAATAGACGGAGAAATAACCTGGCTTGACCCAGCGTGCAGAACGTGCAGAACGAGCAGAGTACGATTTAGTGGCACAGAAAGCATGATTACTCGAATACGATAATACACTCAGGAGAGACGCGTTCAGAAATGAATAGTACGCCCTCAGAAACAAGTAACAAACGTTTATCTGCAGAGTCGGAAATACCAAAATACCCGCTAAGACGACCATCACTACAAATGACTCGATGACAGGGAACAGACGGGTGAGGGTTGTTGCGTAAAACGCGACCCACAGCACGAGGAGATGAACCAACGTTACGGGCAAGAGCAGCATAGGTAGACACCTTTCCAGCAGGAATAGTAGAAACGATATCATACACCTGCTTAGCGAGTAAAGAAGTCATCAGAAGAAAGCACCCCCCGCCGTACTAAACGACGCATACATTCAATAAATTGAGCAACATTCTGTGGACGAGGAGAAAATCGTGCACGCTCCCAATCAAGAAGAACAACTGAGTTATCGCGAATAAGAGCATGCTTATGTAGGCGTAAAAACTCGCTCTTGTTAATTCCCAGACTGTCAAGAAGAGTAGCCTGAGTAAAGACATCTCGCAACACGTCATGACGATACGCAGAAGAACCGCTTTGCAACACATCCTCGAATAATGCTCCCTCTACATATTCCATAACTACGCGATCATCGTATTGACGCACAAGACGAGGACCAAGACCATGCGCATTAACCCGGGAAAGAATACTCGCTTCATGTTGAGCAGATACAACTGAAGAAACCTTAATGACAACATCAGACAACCGATACACTTTACTTCGATGCCCCTTAGCAAGAAAAACTGCATCTGAATACTCTGGAAGGGCATGAGTTGCTTTGTATACGATTAATTCCTCAAAAGAGAGCTTCTTACGGGCAAGAACAGAAAACGAATACCCCAAGCGTATTAACGCCTCCTCAACGACATGAACATTGGTTAATGTACTGATAAGAAAAAGAATACGCCCATGCGGCTGCAAGAACGACTTAGCCTCAGAGAGAAAACGAAGCGTCCATTCAAAGCCTTTAGGGCCGCCATCAAGGGCAGTATCTGATACAAGAGGATCGTTTGGTAAGTAGGGAGTATTACAGACAATAGTATCATATTTCTGTGTAACAGCAGAAAACAAGTCAGACTCCCACGCATGAACCCCCGCAGCAGAAGCTGTGCGCACAGCATGCGGATTTATATCAACCGCATGAACAAGAGTGGCGTAGGGGAGTGCTTGCAGAGCAAGAAATCCAGTGCCCGTCCCAACATCAAGAACAGAACCAGACATGTTTTGCAAAAAAGTAGATGCTAATAATTCGCTGTCATCACACGGCTCATACACAACCATACATTACTCCGAATACGAGTCAATAGCGCTCAAATACTCCTTAATACGAGAAACAATATGTGCAATAACGTACTGTTCTAAGTGCTCCTCAAACAAAGAAAGAAGAGGCATGCCCTCGCGCACCCGATACGTATTCTGCACCTTTTCAATAAGAAACACGTCACGTAAACGCAAAACCTGACGTCGTATATTACTGGGCGCAACACCAAGCATGACGGCACCACGAGCAGAGCGAGAATCAATGACTGCATGCTCAATCTCCTTACTCGTCATAGCATGCTTTGAGCGCACAAGTACTGCCAAGACGTCAACAATAACATCTCGGCTATCTCCAGGCTGCAACAATCCCAAGGAAAGAACAGTTTTTCGAATAAGCTCAATAAAAGATGCTCCTCGGGGAGGCTCATATTTGCGCAGGGTTAACTCGGATAACGGAGTATCCTTAGAAACTTTAGCCATTACAACACATAAATACCTACACCTTTTTATGGCTTGTGATGAAAACCAAATTCGAATTCCCTTCCCTTTATAGAGAAACGAACAAGATGAGGAAGCGTAGACGCATCTCCATAGGCAAGACTTTGCGCACCTACAAGAGAACTAAACGCCTCCTGAGAAGAGAGTATCTCTTTACACGAGTCTGAAAGAACAAGATGAATGCGATCAGACTTTTGCATGTCGGCATCTTTTCGTGCTTGCTGAATGCGCCGTACCAACTCTCGCTCAAAGCCCTCACGTAACAATGCAGGAGACTGTTTTGTGTACACAAGAACTCTGCATTCATCAGTTCCTCCTAGAGCATGATGCTCTGGAGCAAGGTATGATATATTCAGATGTTCTTTGGTTAACTCAACACCCAAAACAGTACACGCACCGGACGCAGCAAACGTCTTTGCAAACACATGGTGTTGTTGTTTTAGGGCGGATGCGATCTCAGCAGTTTGTGCACCAAAAGATTTTCCAAGAGCACGATAGTTTGGCTCAAGAGCTATCTGAACAGGCAGGTCAGAGACAAACGATAGTTCATGAATATTTGTTTGTTCTTTTATGATCGTAACAAACTCGGCAGGAACAGAAACTCCTTGTATACTCGCGCGCTCAAGAGGCCAACGAACACCAATTTGTGCAGCATCACGGGCGGCGAGAAGAGCGCTTATGATTTGTTGGGTCAAACGCATACGCTCCTCAAGGGAGGCGTCAATAAGAGAAGCCTCAGCCTTTGGCAGAGTACAGAGATGAACACTCTGTGCAGAATCTGGAAGTACTGAGCGCATATTCTGATACACAGCCTCAGAGACAAACGGACAAAGAGGAGCAAGCAGACGGACACAACCACCGTACACTTCAAGAAGAGTGTATACAACTGCGCGCTTTTGCTCATCATCTGAACCACTTACTTTATGACGAATGAGTTGTATGTACTCACGGGAAATACCCAAGTATAACTCCTCAACCAACCGAGCAGCGTTCTCAAGATCATATACTGACATGCGCTGATCAACTTCCTGAAGCGTTCTGTGATACCACGAAAGTATGTACCGCTCCTCAATACCTAGTGTACCCTCAGAAAGAGATCCAGCAGACACACTGCTTGCAAGGTCAAGAATATATTGATGCACATTCCAAAACACGTTTAAGGAGCGCATCTTTTGCTCACAATCATCCTTGTTGTAACTAAAGTCGTTACCAGCACGAGCGCCAGAAATGAAATAGAGTCGAGCAGCGTCAGCCCCAAATGCGTCAATAACCTCGCCGGGAACAATATAATTGCCCAACGACTTACTCATCTTACGTCCGTGCGCATCCTGAATCATTCCATGCATGTAGACGTTTTTGAAAGGAACCTTGCCAAAACCAAGAACACCAGTAACCATTAAGAGATTAAACCAACCACGAACCTGATCGTTGCCTTCAATAATAAAATCAGCGGGGAAGTAGCGCTCAAACAGCTCAGTGTTCTTTGGAAACCCGAGAGCTGCAAAACTAGCGACTCCCGCATCCACCCATACATCGATAACATCAGGAATACGGCGGAATTCTTTTCCGTCACGAACAATAACAACGTCATCAATCCATGGTTTATGTAATTCGTCAAGAGAGGAGCCGCTTAGCTCCATAAGTTCTTCCTTACTGCCAACAACAATAATTTCCCCATCAGAACTACGCCAAACAGGAAAAGGAGTACCCCAGAATCGTTGCTTAGTAATACTATTATCCCTGAGGTGTGAAAGCCAGCTGGCAAAACTGTTAAAGCCAGCCTGAGGATTCCATGAAACACCTTGATTTTGTTGAATCATCTCTTCTTTGATATCATCAACTTTAAAGAACCATTGAGGAGTCGTCTTGTACACAACAGCAGCCTTACTCCGCTCAGCGTGCGGATAATCGTGTACATACGTTTTTTGAGCCACAAGCGCGCCTGCTGCGTCAATACGCTCTACAAAGAAATCATCATCAGCGCGAGCAGTCTTTTCTGAAAACACACCAGCGTCTACAGGGTACCTTCCTTTACTATCTAACAAATTCCACGCTGGAACACCGTGCTGTACCCCCACCTCATAATCTTCAGGACCACAACCAGGAGCGGCGTGAACAAGACCACTTCCAGCAGCAGTTGTAACGTACTCGGCACTTCCTACAATGGTGTGTACTGCAGGATGATCTTTTTTTATGCTTGCATAATCAAGCTCATCCTTAAAGAAGTGCGTATAAGACCTTCCAAGAAGAGCAGAACCAAGAAACGTCTCTTCAACGTATGGAGTACACAAGGCAGCCTTACAAACTCGCTCAACACACTCCTTTGCAACAATCCACTTCTCCTCACCCACGCGCAAACGCACGTATTCAAGGGCGGGATTAACCATGATCATAAGATTAAACGGGATAGTCCAGGGAGTAGTAGTCCAAACAATAGCGAATTCACCAGAATCTAGTTTAAATTTGACATATATGCTTTCATCAGACACTTCCTTGTAGAACAATTCATGCTTCGCACACGCACTCTCATGCACCGGATCCCATGCCATAGGCCTAAACCCTTCATACAATCGGCCTTCAGTATGTGCTTTTTTGACAAGCCACCACACAGCCTCAATCCACTCATCAGACATCGTTTGGTATGCATCAGTAAGATTCAAACTCACGCCCAAACGTTCAAAGTCCGTATTCATAACAGCGAGATTATCCAATCCACGTTTCTTGCAAGCCCTGATAAACTCGGCAAGACCAAAAGAGAATATGTCCTCATTTGTATGTAAACCAAGTTCTTTCATAGTGGCGTGCTCGTTAGGAAGGCCATGCATGTCATAGCCAGCACGATCAAAAACACTACATCCTTGCATGCGCTTATAACGCACCAAAAAGTCTTTCATAGACTTATTCCACGCAGTACCAATATGAACTTGGCCACTCGTGTAGGGAGGACCATCTAAGAAATAAAACGGCGGTAAAGACGGATTAGGAGTGTTTAATTGAGCGGTGACGCCTTGTTCTTTCCAAAAAGAACGAATAGCAGGCTCTATCTGTGACGGTGTAAAGGAGCGATATTTCATACACACACAAACATCAGGAAGTATAAAAACGTTCTGATAACAAAAAACAGATACCTATAAATAGGCCCAAACAGAGAACAGGATATGTTTGTACACAACATAGACCCAGTATTCCTGAGTATTGGATCGCTTGAAATACGCTACTATGGAATTGTCTACGCTCTAGGTTTTCTTCTTCTCTATTACGCCTTAAAAAAACACAGCAACCTCGACGAGAAACAACGAGATAGCCTGCTCTTAGCAGTACTGCTGGGAATGATTATTGGGGCACGAGTATTCTTCTTTTTGTTTTATCGACCAGACTTGTTTAGTATACAAGAATTCTTTGCGGTGTGGAACGGAGGAATGAGCTTTCATGGAGGGTTTATCGGACTCGTAACAGGCCTGTATTTCTGGAGTAAAAAATACAAACAAAACATGTGGGAACTAGCAGACATTGGTGCACTCTACACAGGAGGAATACTTTTTCTTGGAAGAATTACAAACTTTATCAATGCAGAGATAATAGGAACTGTTTCACAACATAGCTGGTGTGTCGTCTTTCCAACATATGATGATGTTTGTAGACACCCAGCACAACTGTATGCAGCAATAAAAAATCTTTTTCTTCTCGGAACCACACTAGCACTCTGGGCGCGCAAGAAATATACGCCAGGGTTCATTTTTTGGATATTCACACTCATGTATGCAATACTGCGATTCATAGTAAATTATTGGAGAGAAGATACTGCCATACTCCTGGGATTAAAAATGGGCCAACTACTCAGTTTAGGAATAGGAATAGGAGCAATCATCGTTCTATATACACGCTACAAAAGAGACATACGAGAATTTTTTAAGAAAGGAGAAACACATGAAAAAACCACTCATAGTAGTAAACACAAAAACCTACCAAAAAGGCACCGGTAAAGAACTAGCAGAACTGTACACCGCAGCAAAAGAGGTAGGCGCGTGGATCGCAGTACAAAACACAGATATACGTAGCGCAAAACGAGCAGGAGTAACTGTGTACGCACAACACGTGGATGCAATAACGTATGGAAGCCACACAGGCCATGTACTACCAGAAGCAGTAAAAGAAGCAGGAGCTAGGGGCACACTGATAAATCACGCAGAAAAAAAAGTTTCACAAAAAGTACTCAAAGAAATAGTCAAGCGATGCAAAGAAGTAGGACTACAAACAATAGTCTGCGCCGATAGCATTCAAGAAGCAAAGAAAATAGCGCGGTACAAACCAGACTATATCGCTCTTGAACCACCCGAACTCATTGGAGGAGAAGTATCTATAACAGAAGCAGACCCAGACATTATCACACAAGCAGTACAAGAAATACCCATACCCTTACTCGTAGGAGCAGGAGTAAAAAATAAAAAAGATGTACAAACAGCATTACGACTGGGAGCAGTAGGAGTACTCCTCGCTTCTGGAGTTATTAGCAAACCAAAAAATAGTGCACAAGCACTCAAAAAGCTTGTTTAACGAGGAGTAATATACAGTTGTTGAACGCCATAAGGCGTTTGCATCGGATTTCCGTCAAGATCATCCGTTTGAACAAATACTGTTACGCGATAAATACGCTGCTGATCAACAACGGCATCGCCGGGAAGAACAAAAAGAAGGGAATGCGTACTAAACTCGCGCGCGGCAAATCTAAAGATCTCATTCTGAGGCTGTATTGACTGCACATACTGCACATGACCTTCATGAGGAGGTTGGACTCGAGTAACATTAAAGAGAAAATCTTGAGGCGTATTTGGATTATCGTTGCCTATACCTAATACGAAATCAGCGGTACGCTCACGACTCATACCACATAAGATATTCCCGCGCATCTGCGCTACTTTTGTATTATCAGCTACAGATACACGACCACCACCAGACAATAATTGCTCGACGCGACGCTCGTTCTGAAGAGAAACATCCTCACTAATCTCCTGAGTCGCACAAAAGACACCAAACGTAATGCCTAGAGAGAGAACGAAGATAAGTATGCCTACAATAAGCATAACAATAATGTTTGTAGCAAGCTCTATAGCACGCCTATCGAATAATCTCATACTCCTTAATCAAGACGCCCATAAACAAGACGAGAATGATGGCACCAGCACCCATGACCCAAAGTCCACGAGAAAGCGAGTCAGCGTCAGTAAACAGTAGGTAAAATCCAAACAACAGGATGAATAGACCTGCCCAGAGGAACTTATCAAGGACTAACTTTAATATCTCAAACTCTTCACTGCGGGTTAATTTCTTTTTTGCCATTAGGATACCTCAATTGTAAACTGAACTCCACGAATAGGTTGTGCCGCTTCGCCTTCTTGAACTCTCATCTGACAAAGACGAGTGCCCTGAGGAGCGTCTGATTTGATTCTGAATAAGTATACGAATTCATCCTGGGCACCTGAGTCAATTATTTGAGGAATAACTTGAGAATTAGCATGATCCACAATAGGTTCATTCTCGGATCCTTGACTACAATCTAGGAACGGACGAGCATTTTGGAGGTTGCTATCAAGCGTGTTGAGAACACGAACTTTAACACCCTGCAAAGAACCTCTACTTGCACGCATACTTGGACGACTTATCGTGACTGGCTCAGCAGTACTTACGCTCGGGGCAGGGTTTTCTGTACCAGCGATTTGTTCAAATAAACGATCTTCTACATTACTAAATGCATTTGTCACAAGACCAACAATTAAGCCAAGCATAATCACAGCAATAATAAGCACAACAATAGCGTTTGTAGAAATGGATAAACTCCCTCTTTTATACATCATAGTTTCTATAACCACAGAAGTGATTTATAAATTTGTCGATTACGATAAAAAAATTCTCAGTAATAAAAATACTAAAAAGCATACAGAAACATAACAGATTAATTAGAGAAACTAAATGCGAGTAGCCCAGACATAAGAACGCAGTTTTTTAGACTTTCCATATCCGCAACTCGCACACACTTTATGACTCATGTGAAATGCGTTTCGTCCACAACGACGACATTTGATGTGTGTCTTCTTACCGCTCTTGCGACCCATACTCGGAGTTCCTTTTGTCATTGTTTAGGTGTCACCAATAATATACTGTCTCCGCGAAGAAAAAGACGTTCATGAGAAGCGCCTTCAACACCAAGTTCACGAGCATCAAAAAGCACCGTATTGATATGAATATCAAATGCTTTCAAAACCCCATCGAATTGGCGTCCACTTTTAAGCTCAACAATAACGCGCTTATCACGCATTACTTGTAAAGCATCTAACGGTCTTGTCGGATCCATACAAATAGAGAACAAGAAAGTATTTATAAGGCTTACGGAGAAAAAGAAAAGACAAGTTTATAAATACGAAAAAAAGACACACAGTATGGAAGAAGAACACACACGAGTGCGCATCCCAAAAGAAGGCGAAATACTCGGAATATTAGATGCGCGACTAGGAGCAAGTAGAAGCACAGTACGGTGCGTAGATGGAAAAACGCGAACATGCAGAATTCCTGGGCGTATGAAACGCTACCTGTGGGTACGAGAAAAAGATACCGTGCTTGTAGAACCATGGGAGTTTGGTGGCGATGAAAAAGGAGATATTATTTACAAATACAAGCCTCATCAAGTGGCATGGCTACAACAAAACGGCTATTTAGATGACTTAGACGATTTAGACGAAGAATTCTGAAGAAGCAACAGACATACCCCGCAGACGATACACATATCTGCGACATTAAATACAGGCCACGAACCTATACGAATAAAATCAACGACAGCACCATGCAGGACTCGATCTAAACCATTACCTAATACGCCCGCAAGCACGAAAGACACGCCCCACTTATCAAATCGCGACGAAACAGTATGTAAGGCATATAAAAGAATGAGTGATGCTAGTATAGAGAGAAGAAGTAGTACAGTATTAAAACCGCTTAGAATGCCAAAAGCAGCACCTGAATTAAAAATAAGACAAAAAACGCCTGCTTGTTGTACGCAGGGAGGCGCAAAGGATAGAGCAAGAAGTTTCGTAAACTGATCAAGTAAGAAAAAAAAACTGACGACAAGCAACCAACTAGCGTTGCGCATACCAGGGACCTCTCTGAGTAGGAGATGACGAAACCTCTTTTTGTTCTAACTTATCCAGCCGAGAAGAAATATGCTCGAGTTGGATCTTGATTGCATCGAGACGCGAAATAACAACATCCCACTGCAGATTACGTTCGCCTGAGGAAGAAGATGATTGATTGGAGACCGAAACTGGTTGCTGAAAAGATGGTTGGAAACGATCCTCAGCAGGAGGAGAAAATTGTTGACTAAAGTCAGGTGCAGAGGAAGAACCAAAGGAAGAGTCAAAGGAAGGCTCCTTTGTATCAGACGAGGATAAAGAAGAAAAATCCATATCAGAAAAAGAAAAGTCATCCTCTTTTTTTTCCCAAAATTTCCAATTCATAAAGTAAATAAGAAAAAATTCATTTAAAGAACTTTCTCATCACTGCGAAACAAGAACACCTTGCAAAGAACCGAATTGACCAGGCCTACTTGTAATAACAACAGGACCCAGACTCGTATTTACCCGCGCTCCCTTTGTAATAATGTTACGGCGAACGAAATGCCTGTTTGCAGGATTAGCCAGAACTTCAATAATAGTAGCTTTCTGCACCTTTTGTGTAGCAGGATTCATAACATACACACTATCTACAGTAAGTAGCTTGTGTTTTTGCGTACAACCTAAGCCTTCTGTAACACGAATACGAGAAGCACCGATACGCGTTAATGCAGGAGATCCACCAGATTCATACTGACGGCGCACCTTAAGATACTTATACCGACCACCTGACGGTTTTCGTTTACTTCGAGACTGATTTAGAACCATACAGACAAGAAAACAAGATTGGTTTAAAAAAGTTGCGTATCTAAGGGCACAAACATTTAATAAAGCGGGAAAAAAAAATACCCTTTATGAACCCAAGAAATATTATATTTGTAGGCATAGGTGTACTCATTCTCATCGCACTCATACAACCGCAAGCACCTGTCCGAGCAGGAACAGTAGCAGTTATTCCAATACAAGGTGTTATCTCAGTAGAGAGCCCACAGGGAATATTTGCAACACAAGTAGCAAGCAGCACACAAATAACGCGCTGGATAGAGCAAGCAAACGCTGACAAAAGCGTACAAGCAATATTGCTTGAAATAAACAGTCCGGGAGGAAGTGCAGTTGCAAGTGACGAGATAGTACGCACATTACAACGCGTCGACAAACCAATTGTCGCATGGATAAGAGAAAGTGGAGCGAGTGGAGCGTACTGGATAGCAAGCGAAGCAGACATTATCGTGGCAAACCCATTTAGCATCACAGGAAGTATAGGAGTAGTAGCAAGCTATCTTAACTTCGCAGAATTTATTCAGAGATACAACATCACACAAGAACGACTCGTGGCAGGAGAGCAAAAAGACCTCGCTAGCCCGTTCATGCCACTCTCTGATGATCAACGAGAACGAATGCAAGCCAAGTTAGACGCTATGCACGAATACTTCCTAGACTCCGTGCAGGAGGCAAGAAACCTCACTGACGAACAACGAGCAGAGATCCAATCTGCAGAATTCTATATCGGGATTGAAGCATACCAAAAAGGACTAGTAGACGTACTTGGAAGTAGACAGGAAGTAGACGCCATTCTGCGAGAGCTAGTGGGAGGAGAAATTCGTTTCAGCAGATATCAAGTACGACGAAGCGCACTAGAAGGACTCTTCTCCGCTCAACCAAGCAGACTTGTCATACAAACCTAAACAAAAGGAATGTTTTTATCAGTACGGATACCATGCACGATAAGATAATTCCAAAAAAATCCTTTTTTCTTTAGTATACGAACCCGAAAACCTTGTTCTTCAAACAACAGAACAAGATGCCCAATATTGCTTGTCCAACCAGCATTGGGAAGAAACTTAAAATAATCAATATATTCTACAAACAATACTTCGCCATTTTCACGAATAGCATTTCGCGCCTCACGTAAAATTTTTTGCATATCCTGCAAATAACTCAGATAACCCACACTGACAAGAACATCAAAAGAATGAATAGAAGGATGAATGCGATTGAGATGATGCTCATCATGCAAAACAGTAACATGGGAATGGCCTGCTTTTTTCATGCGCTGACGAATAATGTGTGCGTTAGCTGAACTAAACTCTGTGGCAGTTATACGGCCACGCAATTTTGTCTGCTCTGCAATGTGCATGGTCATTGTTCCAACATTTCCACCAAATTCTAAAACATGTTTATCAGAAAGAGATACGAGAGAAAGAACATATGCGCGAACACTCTTTGGAAGAAGGACATTTTCTAAAAGCAAATGCAGGCGACCAAGAAAATGCATGTTATTTAATATAGAATCAGGAACATACGTGAACTTAAGCAAATAGTAAATGGGAACACCCAAAAGTAAAAAACTTCCCGCAAGCAATACTGTAAAAATCGCGGTAGGATCATAAAAAATCCAAAATAAAACAAAAAAAATCATGATGCATAAGAGAAGAGAAGCACTGAGTACTCCCCCGGGAAGAGAAAAATACCTCTGCTCATCCGGAAACGCATAGCGCATACGAATAAGGACAATGATTACAATCATATATAAGAGGAATACAAGGGGAAGGGAAAGACGTAGGAGCGTTTCATAACTACCTGCACCGATGAATACAATGCATGCGGTAAGAATTGTCTGAAACAAAATGGCAATGTGAGGAGTATTATAAACTGGGTGCACCTCAGCCAGACGAGGGATAAACATTTTATCTTTAGCAAGTGCCATAAGAAGACGGGGAGAGGAAACAATCCATCCAGCAACACTACCAATAATAGCAGAATAAATGAGTAGAGTATACCACTCTCCCAGTAACGAGCCATAAATCCGCTCACTGACTAATAACAAAGGAGCCCCAGAAGCGCTCAACTCAGACCAAGGAATAATAGAAAGAATAACAATCGCAAACAGAATACACAGAAGTGCAATGATAGCTGTTGAGTATATGAACACCTTAGGAAGTACGCGACGAGCATCTTGTGTCTCCTCAGCTAAGAAAGTGATAGTCTGCCAGCCAAAAAACGTATCTGCAACCAGAAAAACCCCAATAAATACGGGAATAACCCCAAATGAGAAAAAAGGAGACAAGTTCTGTGGCTGTACAAAAAAGAAACCAGGAACGAGCAATAACAAGACAGCACTCAAAGTAATAATACCAAAAGCGACAAGCATAACAGCACTTGTTTGCATACCACGATACGCCATGAAATTAAAAATTAAGAGAAATAAAAGAGAAATTCCAATAATCTGAGAAACAGGCAAAGAAGGATTCAGGTACTGAATAGCACCCACGACTAACGTAGCAATAGTAATCATGCTCACAAGAATAGTAAGCCAGCCAACAAGAAAGGAAGAAAAACTCCCAAACACGCGCTTAGTATAATCATATACCCCACCAGCCGTATCAAACATACTTGAAAGTTCAGCAAATACTAAAGACATACCAATAGCAATACAGGCCATGATACCCCAGGAAATAATGCTTGCAGGACCTGCAATGCCTGCAGCAATTGCTTGTAGGAAAAAAACACCCGTTCCCATAATACTATTAATTCCAATGATTAATAATACAGGAAAAGAAAGAGTTCTTTGCAAAGAAGCCATAAAAAAAAGTGTATAGAACTATTATATAAGTACATCGAAAAAACAGTCTTCTCTCGAAAGAATTATAAAGAAAACATCTTGATAGATTAGTATGAAGGGGTTGAGTGCAGCTGAAGCACAAAAAAAACAAGAACAAGACGGCAAGAACGAGATTAAAGAAGAAAATAAAAAAACATGGTACTCCGTACTTTTTGCACAGATAAATAATGTACTTATCTGGATTCTTCTCGTCGCAGCCACTATATCCCTTTTTGTAAATAAACAATTAGAATTTTACTTTATCATAGGGATAATACTTATCATAGCAGCGATGGGGTTCATACAAGAATGGCGTGCAGAAAAAGCCATGGAACAACTCAAGCAACTCGCCAAAGCAACCGTACAAGTATACAGAGACGGGAAGATAACCGAGTTACCAAGTGAAGAACTCGTCGAAGGAGACATTATTCGTTTGGACATGGGCGACAAAATTCCTGCAGATGCACAAGTACTTGAGTCAGCAGAACTCCGCGTCGATGAAAGCATACTGACTGGAGAAAGCAAAGCAGTAGCGAAAAAAAACAAGGATGACTTGTTTAGCGGGACAATAGTAGTGCATGGAAGAGCAGAAGCAGTCATTACAAAAACTGGAATGCGCTCAGAACTAGGAAAAATAGCTAAAAACATGCAGCAAACAGAAACAATAAGCCCACTACAAAAAAAAATAAATAGACTGGGACGAACACTAGGAATAATAGCAGTTTGTACAAGCATATTTGTCCTCATATACGGATTGTCTGAAGGAGTTCCTTTTGAAGCAATCATTATCATCACTCTAGCACTCACTGTAGCAACAGTACCAGAAGCACTCCCACTAACACTTACTCTGACACTCTCAATAGGAATGAGAGAGATGGCAAACAAAAAAGCCATAGTAAAAAAAATGCTTGCAGTCGAAGGCCTGGGAAGCACGACAGTCATCTGTACCGACAAGACAGGAACTCTTACAAAAAACGAAATGACCATAACCACAGTATATGTTGACGGTAAAGAATATGATATTACTGGAACAGGCTATCAAACAGACGGAGCAGTACTGCATGCAAACAAGAAAGTATCCCTTGAACAAAATCAATCTTTACAAGAGCTAGTTCGTGCCGGAATGCTCTGTAATAACGCAATACTTAATGACGATCAGACGCTCGCAGGAGATCCCACTGAGGGAGCATTCATTGTACTCGCCCACAAAACAAACCTCATACAAGAACAGCAAAAAAGCACACGAAAAGAAGAGTATATCTTTACCTCAGAGAGGAAAATGATGACTACTATACACAGCAGCGCCAAACAGCTGCGCGCCTACACAAAAGGAGCCCCAGAGATAATATTAGAAAAGTGCAGCCACATCCTCATCCAAGGAGAAAAGAAAAAACTCACAAAAGAGCAAAAACAACAAATACTCCAACAAAATAAGACGTATGCAGAACAAGCATTACGCGTTCTTGCAGTAGCATACAAACCAGAAGTTCAAGGGCCATATACGAAAGATTCAGTAGAAAAGGAACTCGTCTTTTTAGGACTTGCCGGCATGATAGACCCAGCAAGAGATGAAGTGCCTCAGGCAATCAAAGATGCGCACACAGCAGGAATACGCGTAAAAATGATCACTGGAGACAACCCACTCACTGCCGCAGCAATAGCAAAACAAATAGGACTAACAGAAAATCCGCGCGTATTGACAGGCAGTGAAATAGACTCCCTCTCAGATGAAGAGTTTGCTCAAGTAATAGCAGAGGTAGACATATATGCACGAACAAAACCGGAACACAAACTGCGCATTGTAACAGCACTCCAGGCGAATGGAGAGATAGTAGCTATGACTGGAGATGGCGTGAATGACGCACCAGCGATTAAGAAAGCAGATGTAGGAGTAGGAATGGGAATAAAAGGAACAGATATCACAAAAGAAAGCGCAGATATCATATTACAAGATGACAACTTCCAAACAATAGTAACCGCAGTAGAAGATGGAAGAAGAATATATGACAACATAGAAAAATTCACCACCTACCTGATATCCAGAAATTTTACAGAAGTAACAATCATCCTCATCGTAGCAAGCATATTCGGATTCGAATACTTACCATTACTTGCAGTACAAATACTCTTTCTTAACGTCATAGGACAAGAGTTTCCCGCAATAGCACTCGGACTAGATCCTGCTACTAAAGGAATAATGCAACGAGCACCAAGAAATCCAAATCAAGGACTCTTACACAAAAGAAACATGTTTCTCATCACCAGCATGGCGCTCTTTATGGCACTGGCAGGAGTGCTCGTATACACCCTTGGTCAACCACTAGAGTTCACCGCAGAAGCACGAACAATGCTCTTTGCAACACTCATAGTAATGATCATCATCCACTCATTTAACTTTAGAAGCCTCACCCAAAGCATTTTTACAGTAGGCTTTTTCAAAAACAAATGGATACTGGCCAGCACAGCATTTAGCATACCCCTCTTACTTGCAACGATATACGTACCACTATTTGCAGGCTGGTTTGAACACGTACCACTCGGAGCACAACAATGGATGATAGTGTTAGGAGGAGCAGTAGCAACATTCTTCTTCATTGAAATACTGAAGAAGATAGGAATGAAACTGTTTACAAAATATATTTAATCAACATAACCTTTAAAAGAAATACAATAATTATGCCTCTATGGTATTACGCGTAGAACACATTCATGTACGAAGAAAAGCAGACATACAATTTCCTCAGGACCTCCTAGCAGCACTTCCTAAAAAAATAGCACTTTTTACCACAGCACAATACAGCAATAAACTTGCTGATATGAAACAACAACTGCTTAACGCTGACAAAGAAGTAGAACTCTATCGCGCACGACACACAAGCGAAGAAGGCCAAATACTCGGATGCAGTATTCAAACATGGCCGGATGTAGAAGCTTTTCTCTACGTAGGAGAAGGAGAATTTCATCCAAGAGCAATACTCTTTAAGAACCCCCAACCCACCTATCGCTACGACCCGCTCAGACTCACCTGGGACGTGTTTAGTCATGAAGAGATAAGTAAGATAATGAAACAGCATAAAGGAGCTATGCTCACGTTTTATCACGCAAAAACACTAGGTGTATTAACAACAACAAAAAGCGGACAAAAAGATACCGATGCGATTACTCATTTGAGAAAAGAATATCCGCAAAAGAACTTTATCGTATTTCTGGCCAACACACTAGACTGGCAAGGACTCGACGACTTTCCATTCATAGAATGCTGGATAAACACCGGCTGTCCACGAATAGGGCTTGACGATTACAACAAAGTATCAAAACCCATACTCAATGCAGAGCACGTACTTGAAGGTATACACAGTTTTTAGAATTGCAAACAATGTTTATCTAGGATAATTCCATACGGCATAGTCAACCGACCGAATGCTGTAGGATGCAGTATCGGCTGCTCAAGCATAGATAAAGAAATACGCTTCTGACGGTCAAAGACATTGTTAGCCCCAACTGAATAAACGAAAGTATTACCATCCATCATACAACAGACAGCATACTGCGCACCTAATGGTTTAGCAAAAGGAACGACTGCTTTGTATATCAGTACCTGATTGATGCGAGATAAAAGAAAAATAGCCAGTAAATTCGTTATCTAATACAAGTAATTGAGCGTGTCTTAGATCAAATACAAGCTCACCTCTCATAACACCAGCCACAGCAAGTTCATAGCTTAATCGTATCTCAGTATCGATCAGCGGCAATACAACTCCTTGCGGGATAGGGTAAGGTAAAACCACATGATTTGTAGGTACTACAAGAGTATCATACTGTGTCTCTGCGAATGCACCAACATGGCGCGCTTGTAATATGGGATCGAGTGTATCAGCTTGTACTTGGTATAACTGATACGCCATAAAACCTAACTATCGGCTACTGTCAGCTGTTCTCTCAAGGTCTAATTTTTTCTGGATAGCCTGACTATCTTGCTTACACTCATATGCGTTCAGAATCTCATTAGCAAGACTCTGAGCAGCAGAAACTTTCTTATTTACGCTTCGCTGATACGCTGATTGAGCCATTTGCCGTAATACAATATCAATTCTTCGCTGAGGAGCACACTCTACAGCCTTAGGATAACGAGCACCACCATATTCAATATTAATAATCTCTTCACGAGGAGCAGCGTTTTCTACAGCCTGCACAAACACCGCAACCGGATTCTTCTTCGTCTTCTCTTCAAGTATCTTGAAAGCGGTATACACAATAAGATAGGTGCGCTCAGCTTGACCAGTGATATGACCGCTACTGTACTTGTGTTTTTTTGCCCGGTGTCCAGCAACCATCATTTTATTAATAAGACGCTCAACGATGCTTGTTCTACTTTTATGAAAACGATTACCAGCATAGCGTGCACCAGTCTTTGGAACGATAACAGGCCGTAGTGTGATATACGACACTAAACCTTGGTCAGTCACAGATATGCCAGATACATCCCATTCATTGAATAATTTAATATCGCTCATTTTCTTGCCTTCTCCAGTTTACCAGTTCGTAATGCATGTAAACTTTGATCATTTACTTTAATAACTTGCCAGCGTACACCAGGAATATCTCCTTTTGCACGACCCATTTTTCCACCGATTCGCTCGATCATAACTTCATCGTGCTCATCAACAAGTTTAGTAGCACCATCTCCAGGAAGGAATGCAGTAACTTGCTTCCCATTCTTAATGAGTTGTACCCGTACGCACTTACGCATAGCAGAGTTTGGCTGCTTAGCTTCTAATTGTAATTTTTCTACAACAATGGCACTACCTTGACTAGCCCCCTCAAGAGGGTCAGCCTTCTCACGTAAGCCATATTTCTTTTTTACGAACCATTTATTCAATTCCTGAGAATTGCTTCTTCTTGCCTGTAATTTTTTTGCAGCATTGATTCCGCGTGATTTTTTTGCCATGAGTAAAGAAAGAATACTAATTCGTTTTTAAAGTTTATTGTTGTACACGCGGTTCCTCGACCACGCGAATCTCTTCACAAGGCATGTAACGGCGCACCATATTTTCAAGATTGCGTAAATTACGAGCATGCTTTCCAATAAGCAAGCCAGTAGTTTTTTCATCTTTACCTTCAAGAGTAATAATCCCAGTGTCTTCATCTTCCTCAATACGTACAAGCGTCAGAGGACTTACTAAACTTCTGATAAAGGCGAGTTTGTCATCAGTGAATTCAGCAACACGAATACGCTTACCTAGTTTGTCTTCAACCTTTTTTAGCATAGTAGCATTTTTTCCTACAGCTTTACCAATATTGCCTGGTTGAACGATAAAGGTAAGTTTCTGATTGTCGTCATAGAACGCATCTTTAACAGAAGCCGTGGTAAACTCTTCAAAAAAGCCAATGATGCGAATAAGCTCTGCGTCAAAACTCTTTTCCATACTACTTTTTCACCGCTAAAAAACTTATTTGAAATGGTTTTCTGCACGCAACGCCCAATTGGTCATTTCGTAAATCGAGAACGTCACAATCAATAGAGCCTAGAGAACAGAGGTGTTGGATGTCTGTGACAAGTTCAGACTCAGCATTACTTGCAATAAGAACTCTTTGCACAGCACCACTAACAATAGCTTTATGCACAGCATTATGACCGATGATTACACTACCTTTCTCTACTAAAGAACGAATTTCTGCATTATTCATTATACATCCCTCCTTACAACCAAACGAGGTAAGCCAGTACCAAGCGGTATAGGTTGATTTACCATAACGTTTTCTACAACACTGTTAAGCTCGTCAGTCTCACCTACCAGAGATGCATTAACAAGATGTTTAAAAGGAGTTTCAAAAGATGCTCGTGCAAGAACGCTTGCTTTTTCACGAACAATACCAGTACGATTAATACCTTGGAGCTCACCAGTCATAGTCATAGTATCAGCTACAAGCATGATATGACGAACATCAATGTTTAACCCTTGCGTGCGAAGGACCTTGACCGTTTCATCAATAATAAGCTGACGAGCAGCCTCTATACCCAAAAGGGACTCGACTTCATAGAGATCATTAGATATCGTTCGCGTAGTATCTACGTACTCAAGCTCAAAAACATCTTTTAAATTCGTCCCTGCAGTCATAATGATAAATTCATCACCGCGCTTAACAGGAAGGACTTGAGAAACATTTTTTATCCCATTCACAAACGTCTTTTTAATCCGCTCACGAGTCTTTACAAGGTCATCAATATTTTTTTCCTTACCTGGTTTAATAGTAATTTCTTTATCAGAAGCAGCTACTTTAAACTTCTTGAATTTCTTATTAATATGCTTAGCAAGCATATCAACAGTCCAGTCAATATGAGCTAACGCTTGTTTATCAACAGCAAGCACGATTTGTGGAACGGAAATATCTAACGAAATACTTGATACGTAATCATCGACGGTAGTCTCAAGAATCCGTTGTGCAATACTCTTTAAGTCCTTGCCCGCGTTGTAGGGTTCACGTAAATAAATTTCCATTGTAGGAGTCTGAATTGTTTTACGAGCATCAAACACTTCTATAATACGTGGAAGACCACTTGTGACCTGCATCTCACTTACTCCTGCGAAGTGGAAGGTACGCAGAACCATCTGAGTAGACGGTTCACCAATACTTTCAGCAGCAACAATACCAACAGCATCACCGGCTTCTTCAAGCGTATCCAAATATTCTTCATATACTGCTGAGAGGACATTCTCGATACGTTTTTGAGAAGCAGAAGCGGGAAGCAATTGCTTAACCTCCTCGATGATGCTCGTTGGAAGCTTACCTTCATATGTCATAAATATATCTGCGCTCATTCTTTCACCTGCTCAACAATTTTCTTAATGTCAATGCGACCACCACGAGTCTTTGCAACAGCAAGGCCGTCTTCACCGTAAGCGAATTGAACGATTTTCCCACCAGCATCACGCACAGTACCATCATAATCGACCTTTAAATCTTGAAGGGCGTTTGCAAGACGGCGGTATAAATATCCGCTCTTTGGCGTACGTAAAGCAGTATCCATCAGACTATCTCTTCCTGTCATTGCCATAAAGAAGAACTCCCAAGGCTTCATACCATTACGGAAACCGACATCAATGAAACCACGAGCCGCTGGTTGTAGGTCATTACGACTAAAACAACTAAGTGTACGATTGCTATATCCTCTATCAATACGACCACCACGGAAACTCTGTTGACCGACACAAGCACTCATTTGAGACATGTTAATAACACTGCCCCGAGAACCACTCTGAGCCATAACCATGGTAGGGCCTAGTTCTGAAGATTGTTTCTGTGCCACAGCACCAGTATCATTACGCGCTCTGTTAAGACGCTCAAGAATAGTCAGCTCGAGGGTTTCACTTGGGGACCGTCCAGGAAGGACTTCAAGCCTATTTTCTTGATACTTCTTAATAAGAATATCAACATCAGCATACGCCTGCTCTATAACCTTGTGCATTTCTTTTTGAGAATTCTCAGAAAGAATAAGATCATCATAATTAAAGCTAAAACCATAAATTTGAAGCGCCTGAGCACCCAAACGATAGAATTTACCTAGTATATCGAGAGCTTGATCCTCGCCATACTTCTTATGAATGTTACGCAACATCAGGCCAGCACCTTCACCAAGATTTGCTTTATCCATGAAACCTTCAAGAAGAATTCCGTCTTCTATAGCAACAGGAGTTCTGTCCTTTGCTTCACCAGTGAAATCAAAACCCTTTGGAAGAAGCACACTAAAGACTTCCTTACCAGTAACGATTTCTTTTTTAGGAAGGGCACTAAAGTCAGTTACCCCAGTTTGTGCAAGTAAATCAACTGCCTGCTCATAGCGGAGCGTCATGAACTTGGTAAGGAGGTAATTCCCAGTGATAGCGTCTTGATTACAACCAATAATACTTAATCCATAACGAGGACTAATGATTTGAGTCTGGACTTGTAGGAGAACTTCAGCCTCTGCACGCGCCTCCTCTGTTTGTGGAACGTGTAAGTTCATCTCGTCACCATCGAAGTCAGCGTTGTATGGGGCACATACAGCAGGGTTTACGCGAAATGTTTTACCCGGCAGAACACGAACACGGTGAGCCATCATACTCATCTTGTGCAAACTTGGTTGACGGTTAAAGAGAGTGATATCTCCATCCAAGAGATGGCGTTCAACAATAAAACCAGGCTGAATTTCTTCAAGAAGCATTTCTTGTGTTTCATCAGTAATTTTCATTTTCTTCCCATCAGGTCGAATAATGTAATTACTTCCAGGATACGCCTTAGGACCCTGTTGTACAAATTGCTTTAAGTAATTAATATTCCACTCCGTAACCCGCTCAGGAACGGTGAGCTTCATAGCGACAGAGCGAGGAATGCCAACTTCATTTAACTCAATTTTTGGATCAGGACTAACCACAGTACGAGCACTAAAGTTGGTACGTTTACCAGCAAGATTATGACGGATACGACCCTCTTTACTCTTAATACGACTACTGAGTGTCTTGAGGGGCTGACCAGTTCTGTGCCGTGCTGGAGGAAGCTGAGTAACTTCGTTGTCATAGTACGTTGTTACGTGGTACTGTAACAGATCCCATAAATCTTCAATAATTATCTCAGGAGCACCTGCATTAATATTCTCGAACAATCGTTGATTAATACGAACAATATCTCCTAATTTGTGGGTCAGGTCATCTTCGCTTCGCTCACCACTCTCAAGAGTGATACTTGGACGAGTTGTTACCGGAGGAATTGCAAGAATCGTCTGCACAAGCCATTCAGGACGTACAAATTCAGGATTCATTCCGAAAATCATCATGTCCTCATCAGTCACCTTTTCTAGGCGGGTGCGTATCTCAATAGGACTGATACGGCGCTCATTCTCAAGATACGTCGTAGGGCGCTCAAGAGTAATCTTTTGCTGCTTTGCATCACAGTGCGGACATTTCTTAATCGTACGTAAAGAACTAATAGCGTCTTTTACAGCAGCGCGTCTTCCTGAAAAACCATCTTCTTTTTCAGCACGGGCAAAGCTTTCGATAAACGTATCGCGCTTATCATCAGGAATAAGAATGCGACCACAATCACGACAGTTCGTTCGTAACAGATCAAGAATAAGACCTGCAAACTTTACATGAATAACCGGGCGTGCAAGACTGATATACCCAAAGTGGCCCAAGCTATCCTTGAGGCGTAAACCGTCCGTCTTACAAACGATACCAGGATCGATAACACCAAGACGAGTATCCATAAGACCTCCATCAACAGGGTATCCTTCCATATCATATAATTCTGGAGTAACCACTTTTGCAGCAGACATATCTTTGATCATTTCAGGACTAAAAATCCCAAACCGAATACTCTTAATTTTTTTTGTGATACTATTAGGCGTTTCCATTAGTATTTACCCTCCAACTCGATACGAGGATATATTCCCAGCGACTTGAGCTCGTCTAACATGAGTTTAAAGGCATAACTCATCTCAACGTAACTTACTTCACTGTCCTCGCCATAGACTGGACTCATAAGTTTGCGCTTACGTGCATCATAATATCCTAAGAGGCCGCTGCGTTCACATACAGGAACAACAGTTCTATCGGAATCAAAGCGTTCTTTGAGAAGAAGGCTTGCTCCGTGAGCAACAAAGGTATCCTTCTCCATCTCACCTAAACGCAGACCCCCTTCTTTGGCACGACCCTCAGTGGGTTGACGCGTTAATAATTGAATAGGACCGCGTGCACGGCTGTGTAGCTTATTTGCTACCATGTGTTTTAGACGCATGTAATACATGTTTCCCACCATGACACGAGCAATATACTGCTCACCAGAAACAGCGTTGAACATCGTTTCTTGACCGCTCTCACTAAAACCATGCGAGCCTAGTTCTTTACGAAGATCTTCTTCCTTCTCACTCTCAAACAGAGTACTATCAATAAATCTTCCACTTAACGCACCTACTTTTCCACCGATGATTTCAATAAGATGGCTTACTGTCATACGACTCGGTAAACCGTGCGGTCCAAAAATAATGTCTGGACGAATACCACTTGCAGTAAATGGAATGTCTGCCTCTGGAACGAGAAGACCGATAACTCCTTTTTGCCCATGTCGAGAGGTGAACTTATCACCAATTTCAGGAATACGAGATTCACGAATTCTTACTTGAACCAGCTTGTTTCCTTCCTCATTCTCAGTAAGCAACACAAAATCAATAATTCCCTCTTCACCGTGTTTTAGACTGACACTACTTTCTCGACGGCTATTTGTTTCGAGATTATACTCGTCCATAGCACTTAAGAAACGTGGAGGAGACGTTTTTCCAATAACAACATCGCCCTCAGCAACACTCGCTTCAGGGTATACAATACCGTCATCTTCGAGGAATCGATACTCGTGCTCACTACGATACCCTTTTGTCTCTTTATCAGGGACAGTGATATTATCAGTAAGACCTCCGCTGTAGCGCAGCTCCTCACTAATAACAGGCCTAAAATACGCGCTACGTCCAAAACCGCGCTGTACGCTGCCTTTATTGATAACAAGCGCATCTTCCATGTTATATCCTTCATAAGAAAGAACTGCTATGGTCACGTTTTGACCGCTTGGGTGCTTGTTATAATCAGAGAGTTCGTGCATGATTGTATGAACAATAGGGATTTGAGGGTAATACAAGATAGATAAATCCATATCATTACGATTATAGAAGTTTGCTGCATAAAACCCTACAGCTTGTTTTTGATTCTTAGCACCCTGGGCATTACGTACACCGTGATTATGTTGTCCAAACGGAACAAGACTCGTTGTAAGACCTACAATACTCATAGGAGCTATTTCAAGATGGGTATGCTGCTTTGTTAAATCAGCTTCGTCAAACGCAACGAGCGCACCCTCTTCTTCGGTAGAATCGAGATACTCAATAATTCCCTGCTTCACCAAATCAGTCCAAGATAGTTCCTTGCTATGCAACTGATCTACATGGCGCTGGGTGAGAAGAATTTTACCCTCTTTTACAACAAGCAATGGACGAACAACTCTACCAGTGCTCGTCTCAATAAGAATAGCATCCATGTCGCGTTCATATAGCACGTTTACGTGTATACTAATTTTTCCAATTCTTCGTTCTGTAAGAATTTTTTCGACGAAATCTTCGGCATTTTTTACGGTACCAGCGTATTTGTGATCAATATATACTTCAGTCATTGTACAACCTCCAAACCAAGAGAAACAAGTTTTTCAGTAAGCTTAGCCTCATCAACCTCGTGAGTAACACTTGCAAGCAAAGCAAGATTTTTACGTAAACCAATATTACTTCCTTCAGGAGTTTCTGTAGGACACAATCTTCCTAAATGAGTGCTATGCAAACTACGTGCTTCGAAATTTTCTTGTGTAGCAGCTAACGGACTCACTACTCTTTGTAAGTGGCTTAGGGTAGCAAGATGATTCATCCTATCCATACGCTGACTCACTCCTTTTCGTCCACCAATCCAAACACCAGTAGCAAGAGCGCTGTAAATTCTTTGCGTTAAGAGCTTATCACGAATAATTACTTTAATACTTGGGAATTTTCCTCGTTTTACAATCCGCTGGAAGTTATATAGCATGTCACCGACAAGGACCTTGAGATTGACCCTAAATAAGTCGGCCAGAAGATCTCCAGAAAGTTTGAGACGTTTATTCTTGTAGTGATCTTTATCATCAACAAGTTCTCCCAAACTAGCAACCCGAATATAACTTCGTAAGTACTTACACAAATTTACTCCCTTTGCTTTGCGGTCAGCCTGCTCTAAACCAATGTGCGGGAGGAGATATTTATCAAGAATGTCCTCTACACGTTGCATCCGAATCTCTTGTGTTTGCGTAATACCAATCTTTTTTGCTACAGCATCAATTGCGATAGCTTGATCTTTTATGTCTGCTTGCTGATATAAATTTACTAATAAATCACTGTTCGTGCCAAGATTAACATGCTTAACGACCTCTTCATCAGACAATCCAAGAGCTTTTACAATAAGAATGAGAGGTATTCTTTTTACACGAGTAAAACTTAAATAAAACGTTCCGTCTTTCAACTTTTCAATGGTGTGAGGAATTTTGTAACTTACTTTTTCGCTAAATATTTTTCCAACAAAATCAGCTATACCAGTTTTCTGCTCATCAACAGTGAGCACATTAGCAGCGAGGTCCTCAATTTTTATAAGAACTTTTTCTGTTCCATTAACAATAAAGTAGCCTCCCGTATCATCAGGATCTTCACCAGCAGCTATTAATTGCTCCGAAGAGAGACCACTTAAATGACAATACTTACTCTTAAGCATAATGGGAATATTTCCTATTTGCGTCTTAAAACTCTCACGCTGAATACCGTTGATATGAGCAGATATCTCCATAAAAATAGGAGCGGAATAACTTATCTTACGAATACGTGCCTCAAATGGATACAAATCACGACGACTTCCGTCCGCCTCGGTAATTTCGGGCTTAGTAACCCATATTTTATCTAAACGAATGTGAAACGTCTCAATGTTAGGAGGAATGATTGTAGGTTCGACCGTCTTGTTTTCTTCAATGATACGTTGCAGCTCAAAATCAAGGAAGTTATTAAAACTTTCAATATCGCTTGCAACAAAACCGTGCTCGTCAAAATAGCGTCTAATTAATGTTTCAGTTCGTTTATTCATAAGAAACCCTCCGGTAAAATACTGCCTTTCCTGCTGTAGGGCTGGTACGCGTTATGCGGACAATACTCCCAGGACTTACCTCTTGCTGCTTAATAGCAGCGTCGGTAGCGAGAATACTCGGAATAGAAGTTGAGTCAAGACGCAATGAAGACAGAACAGCAAGACCTTCTTCTTCAGATAGGACTTCATGCAGCGGAACGAGCCTATGCTCATTTGCTAAAAATTCTTCCTTTGCACTCGCCTTAGAATCCGATGTTTGTATTTTCCCCATGGTGAACCGTAGATGTTTATTGACTGTGATGGGCTCGACGGGATTTGAACCCGCGACAACCCGCTTAAAAGGCGGATGCTCTATTACCCGCGCTCAAAGCACTTATACTATAGCACTCCAGGCTGAGCTACGAGCCCGATGACGCCCTGGCCGGGATTCGAACCCGGGGCGGAGCCTCGACAGGGCTCCATGTTAGGCCAGACTACACTACCAGGGCAGCGCAACTAGGAAAAACAATGAATATCACTGCCTAACCCTTTATGCTAGTATTGCAAATAACAAGGTATTTATAAAGGTTTTGACCAGCAAACGATTATTTTCGAATATGAATCTCTCGTTGCGGAAAGGGAATGCTAATTTTTTCCTTATCAAACGTTTTCTTTACTGTTTCAGTAAGACTGAAAAGAACATCCCAATAATCAGCATTCTTCACCCACCCCCGAGCACGTAAGACCACAGCAGAATCAGCTAGTTGAACTACATGAATAGTATATTTGGGCGTAGCCAGAAACCGTTCTTCAGATTCCATAATGGCCGATAGTACTTTTTTTGCATGGCCAATATTTGCCAAGTAACTGATACCTACCTCAAAATTTATGCGACGCTCCTTTTTACGACTAAAATTAGTTATCTCAGTGTTACTTAGTTTTCCATTAGGAACAACGATATGCTGACCATCAGGACTAGATAGAGTAGTATATAATATATTTATTTCTTCCACAGTCCCACTTACACCTGAACCAGTGATAAACTCGCCTACAGTAAATGGCCTGCGAGCAAGAATTAATACTCCCCCAGCAAAATTTGCCAGGCTACCTTGTAAAGCAAGACCAACGGCTAAGCCCGCAGCACCAAGCAATGCTACAAAACTAGTCGTCGGAACACCAAGAGTACCAATAACAGTGATACCAAGAAGGAACCACAGTACTACTGTCAATGATGAGAGAAGAAAACTCGTTATTCCTTTGTCTATAGAGCTGCTTTCAAAACGTCTCCGAACAAAACGAGTAGATAAACGAATACATACCCAGCCAATAACAAATATAATAATAGCTTGCACTACGGAAGGTACAATTTCCTGACTCCACACTATAAGGGGAGTGATCATATCAAATCCAATTTCCATATCTGCACAAATAAAGTATCATTTATATATCTATTCAGTACTGTTCTTATTACACGCAGTCGTAGAGCGGTGAGAGAACCATCGAAGCGTTTGAGTCGTGTGATGAAAAATTATGAAACGCAAAACATTTCTCAAACTCCTCGGAGCAGGCACCATAGGAGGATTCGTCAAATTACTGTTGCCTTGGTACCAAGAAGGAACAGAAGATGGGTATTTTACAAGCCTAAAACGAGCCTATGTATACGTAAGTGAGCAAACAGGGATACACAACCAAGATGTAATTCTCGTTGACGGACAGACACAGAAACTCTTCTTATTGGGGGTCGATAACAATGAAGTAACGATAGTTCGCGAATATACAATAAGCACAAGTAGAAATGGTTTTGGAAGTACGCCAAACTCCTACAAGACACCAACGGGAGTACATGTAATAGACCGAAAAATAGGGGATGGTCAACCACTGGGCGCAGTTTTTATTGGACGAGTACCGACCGGAGAAATAGCAACAATAATACCTACTGAAAGACATAACGAGGAGGGATTAATAACTACACGAATACTTTGGTTAGATGGGAAAGAAGAGCACAACAGGACGTCAAAGAGGCGCTTTATATATATTCATGGCACCCAACTTGAAGGAAACATCGGGCGTCCAATTTCAACAGGATGCGTAAACATGAAAAACAAGGATATTATCGAATTATTCGCGCTTGTACAGCAAGGAACACGTGTGGCAATATACCCTTCCATTAGCGAACTATTCCCTTCCGAGTAAGTATGCCACATCTCATCATACATCTTGCCAGTAATGCACTGCTCATAGGAATTTTGCACACCATACAATACCCTATTGGAATGTATGGGATACTCCTTCTTGTTCTCGCAAACAGCATTGATATTGATCACTTTCTTTCACAACCACGCTTTGATCCGCACAGGTGCAGTATACAAGCACACCTCTTACACACGTATGTAGCAATAGCAGCATATATAGGAATGGTATTTATACCCGCTACTTTTTGGTTTGGAGTAGGAGCAGTACAGCACATCAGCTTAGATATGCTTGATTGTTATCGAATGAAGAAAGTGCGTGGTCAGCGTATCGATAAATAAAATACTTCGCGGGAGGCATCTTTTTTTCCTGATCCTCATGAAAATACCAAGCCCCGCGCAACAGATGAAGCAGCTTTGCATAATCAAAACGGCGCTTACCAAGCAGCGCAGTAAAACAAAAACGAGAAATAAGGCGATAAAACAGAACAATTTTAGGCGGACGAAGAACAATAACCATGTCAGCCTGGGAAATAGTAGGGTGCGCCCAAGTATCCATATACACCCCTTCAATAATCCAATCACGTGGTTTTATATGCTTACGAACTTGTTCTTTTCGATACGCAACAGTATTTTTTCTTGTGTACTTCGTTTTCCAATGCACATCATCCAAATCAACATAAGAGACACCTGTTTTTTGAGATAGTTTACGTGAAAGATAGCTCTTTCCACTCCCAGGAGGCCCAATAATTCTGATGCGCATAGAAAGCAAGAAGATGTACAGTATTTTAAAAGCGTTGCTATGTAAGAAGTGTAAAAAAAGAATAATCCTTAAAAATTAAGGGCGATTTAAAGAGTATATGTCAATAGTGTATTTGAAAGATATTCAATCAATCCCATTTAAACAAAATGGATTAGCTGAACGCATACAGTCCCTCGGTATCCAAGGCCCGACTTACATAGGAGATACTTTAAAAAGCGAGGGAATAGGGAACCACCACCTAATAGCCCAATATGTATTTAGAAAATTACCTAAAATGAATATTTCTACGATTGAAGGTTCTTTTGTGCAGAATCTTGAGATGGCGCGTTTAATTGCTAAGGAACATGGATCTAGTACACTGATTCAAATAGAACCTCAATACAAAGAAGCACTGATGGAAGATGCTCCTAGCGGCATTTGTCTTGTGGTGATACCATTATCAACAGATCCTAACAACCACCTCGCACATCTGGGACGAGGAGAATACGTCAAAGAACCTGGACCTACTAACGTTATGATATGCGACTATTACGGCCCAACGCCTCCGTTAGTTGATGACTCGCGTCAAATACATCAATCTCTACATCCAGCCATGCAGCTCAAACATGTTCTGAATAAACCTGGAACAGCTATACGAGCTGCTGTTTCGGTAGTGAGCAAGTTACCAAACGAAAAATATATACAAATGCAACTGAGCAGAATACAACCCAGGTAACCTTTAAATAAAGGCAGTCTCCTTTAAGGAGTATGAACGACGCCGTTATTATTCTGTATCCAGATGCCGTTACTAAGCCAGGTGAAAAACCATTACAAACAATTGCTTCACTCCCGCTTAGCACATTTGCCACGTACCACGTACTCCCATTTTTTCCTAGCACATCAGATAGAGGATTTGCAGTTTCAGACTACTATGCAGTAGACCCTGCATTTGGGGACTGGAGTGACCTTCCCAAACCACTTATGATAGACTGCATATTCAATCATACAAGCAGTCAACACCCGTGGCTAAACACGAACAAAGACTATTATGTTCATTATGCACAGGAACCTAAAACCACACTGTTTCGACCTCGGACTTCTCCGTTGTTCACGCGTTTTTCAGGAGAGTATTATTGGAGCACCTTTAGCTCAGATCAAATAGACCTCAACTTTAGAAACCCAAAGGT
>SKHI01000007.1 GCA_007117065.1 Candidatus Woesearchaeota archaeon | reverse complement strand
GCGCTTCCTAACGTGCTAAAGCTAAGCATTCCTATGCGAGCAGGGATTCCTAGTTTTTCTGCTTCTCGAGCAGCATTTTTTGCGATATGTACCAGCTCTTCTGCACTTGGTGCAATGTTCATTGCACAGTCTGTGAAGAGGTATATTTGTTCTTGTGCATTGATCAAAAAATAACTGCTGACAAAATCTTTTTTGAGGAGTTGTAATGCTGGCTTTAGTGTTTGACTCGTAGGCCAACTCGCCCCTGCAACTACCCCGTCCACTTTTCCTTCTGCGAGAAGCAGTATTGCGTGCGTCATAGGTTCAAGACTTGCTTTTTGCGCATCTTCTAAACTAATGCCTTTGTGTTTGCGCCGTGCATAATATGCGCGTGCATGAGCGTCTGTTATGGGCAGTATTTCTATTCCAGCGATGTCACCATGTGTTTCATATTGTTCTTTTGTGCCCAAGAGTATTGGCTGTATACCGTGTCTTTTTAGTTCTTGGACTGCTTGTAGTATACGTTTATCTGGCTCGCAGAAGAGTATTTTTTTTTGACAATGTTTTGTTTGTGCAACAATATCAATCATTTCTTCTTCTTGTTTGGAAGCATTTTTTTGTAGCTAATCCAGAGAATGAGAGCGAGTTCAAGCGCAATTACGACGGGCCGTACTATTTGATGCATCTCACTCCAGTACCTGCCTGTTGCAATAAAGAGTGTGAGTATTCCTCCCAGTATAAACCCTGTTCCTACCCATTCATGTACTGGGTTGTTTTGTGGAAGAAGCAGACCTACTGTTATTGCGATTGCAGAGAGGATGAGTGCTATCCAGAAAATAATTGCTTCTTGTTCTGCGCGATAGTCTTGTTCAAGTGAGAAGCACGTACAGTCATATGTGCAAGTGAAGTAGTTTGGTTGCAGTGTTCCTGGGCAACTGCTTTCGTTTACTGGCGGTATTTCTTCACATTCTATTTGTTGTCGGTGTACAGGAGGATTTTTTTCTGTACACTCTTCTGGATACGTAAATGGTTGTATGAATGCTTGTGCGAAGGCAAAAGCGAATATGGCAAATAATACTGCTACTGCAAGGATAATTCCGTATTTTCTCAGCTCATATGCCATGCTAGAATGAATATATTCTTCTTTATATGGATATGTGTTTTTTTAGAGTCTTGCTCCACAGTTGTAGCAGTAGTTATTTTCTTCGCTGTTTGTCTTTTCGCAGTCTCCGCATAGTTTGATTTTGCTTTTCTTATTCTTTGAGATGAGTTCTACTGTTATAATTCCCGTGGGGACTGCTATTACTCCATATCCAAGTAATATGAGGAATGCGGTAAGGCTTTGTCCAAGAAGTGTTTGCGGGAGTACTTCTCCAAATCCCATTGTTGTAATAATAAGTATTGTGTAGTACAGCGCTTCTGGTATGCTGGAGAATCCTGGTGTGTTTGCTTCTATTATTGTAAGGATGCTTGCAAAAATAAGCGAGATAAAACATATTGTGATGATAAAAATTCCTATTTTTGGAATGCTGTTTTTTATTGCGTGTACAAGATGTTCTGCTTCTGAGAGTGCTTCTGCCATTTTAAATATTCTCATCAGTCTAAATAATCGCAGTATCCGAATGACTGCAAATGCTTGTGCGCCGCTAAAGAATATCATGAGATAGAAGGGTATAAGGCTTAAGAAGTCTATTATTCCATAGAAGCTAAAGGCATATTCTTTGCTGTTTTTTGCAATTTTTAGTCGCATGAGATATTCTATGGTAAATATGAGTGTTATTATTGCTTCTATAATAAAAAAAAGTGTTGCGTATGTTGTTCCTAACGATTCGATGCTTTCTAATACAAGAATGAAGACGCTAAAGAGGATGACGCAGGTAATAACGAGATCAAATATTCTTCCGTGCACGTTATTATCATCAAATAAGATATCGTGAATGTTTGTGGAGTGTGTTTTTTTCTTGTTTCTGGGCATGTGTATTCTTGTTTATGTGGCTGTTTTTTTAAGGTATTCGTTTAGCTGTGTGTATATCGTTTGTGGCTCTTCTAAGTGGCTGTTATGGCTTGCTTTGTGTAAGATATAGAGTGTGCTGTGCGGTATTTTTTCGTGCATGGTTTGTGAGAACTCTACTGCTGTAAGTTTATCTTTTTTTGCTCCGATAATGAGTGTTGGAACCTGTATTGTTTCAAGAACATCTTTTTCGTTGTATTGAATGATTTGATAAAGCGAGCTAAAAATACTTTTCATGCGAGAGTTTTTTAACCCTTCATATGCTTGTATGATGAGATTTCTACTGGTGTGTTTTTGAAAGTTTATATCTTCTTGCGTGAAGAAATCAGGTTTTTTTTCCAGGTATTTTATTGCGTGTTCAAGAATGGGTTGTAAGGCGAAAAAAGTGTTTATCGTGCTTTTATTCGCAGGATTTTCATATGTGGTGTTCACAAGCACTATTCCATGAATATGTTTTGAAGGTTTTTTCATGAGTGAGAGTATGATCATTCCTCCCATACTATGCCCTACAAGGATAACAGGTTTTTTTCTCTGGGAAATAATTTTTTTTATGTCTAAGACAAACTCACTTATTCTGTATGATTTTTCATCCTTTGGCTTATCGCTTCGTCCATGCCCCCTGAGGTCTACACAAACAGTTCCATATCCTTCTTCTCGTATCTTTTTTTCTATTGGCGCCCACACTGTGTGATTATGTAACCATCCGTGTATGAAGAGTACATCTATTTTTTCTCCTTTGTGTTCTGTGTAGTATGTGCGCACTCCTTTTCGTTCAATGTATTTCATATGCGTATATCCAAACTTTTTTCAAGAAGTTTCTGTACGCGCAACACGTCTTCTTCCTCTACGCGATTGCGCAGTTGTGCTCTCGCGCTTGCTTTGGCAAATCCTATTATTCCTTTTATGAGTCTCGGGCTTACCTCTATGAGGGTTTTTTCTTCTTGTTCTTTTATGCGTTTTGCAATGTGCATGACTTGTTCTTCTCGTTCTGCAGGAAAGTCTACACGTATTTTTTTTGCATGCGCGATGTATTCTTTTGCGTACCTGCTGTCTGGGTGCTTCTTTTTTTCTTCGCGTAATATTTTTTTTGTGATGTTTAGAAACTCTTGCGTATCCGGTTTTCGTACTAAGAATACGAAGTGAAATCTGCTAATAAGTGCTTTCTCAAAGGGGAGTTGTTTTTCTAGTTCGCGTATACTATCTCCTTCGAATCGGTCTCCTTTTGGATTTGCTGTTGCCAGTATGCGTACATCTGCTTCGTATTGTTCATTTCTTCCTCCTTTCGCGTACGTGATAAATCCTTTCTCCATGGCGTTATAGAGTGCTGCTCGATCATCTTTTTTCATCAAATTAAGCTCGTCAATACAGCACAGTCCTTGGTGCGCAAGTAAAAGAAGCCCTTTTTGCATCTCTCCTTTGGCGTATGCTACTGAGAGCCCTGCTCCAGTCGTTCCACTCCCCAATCCCATACTGCTTTTTTCTGCGAGTGTTTGTGCTGCGCTGAGCACATCTGTTTTTCCTGTTCCTGGATCTCCAAGCAAGAGTATGTGTAGTCTTTCTTCGGTAAAGAGTTGGAGTGTTACTGCTTCTTTTATCTCTTCTCTTCCCAGTATGTGTGGTGCAAGCACTGCACGTATCTCTTCGTACACGTTTTCTGCGTATGTGCTATAACTTTCTGTGCGTACGCGAGCTAAGATTGTTTCATTGAGTTCTTTTTCTCCTGATATGTACGGGTAGGAAAAATGCTTTTTGCCAATAGGTATTGTTTTGAGGGTGATTGTTACTTCTTTTCCTCGCAGAAGGTGTTCTATGCGTTTTCTTTCTTCTCGCGTACTGTATTTTTCTATTGTGTTGAGAAGGGCTTTCTGTTCTTCAGGTAGTCCCGTAAAATAACTTATTGTTCTGCTTAGTCGCGACATATGGGGTATCTCTTCTTTTCTCAGATTATAAAGGTTTATTTCTTTTTGTTTAGAAAAAGAATCTGTATAAGAATACGAGTAAGAAGAAAACGACTGTCGCTATGATAATGTAGCTTTGCAGGTTTTGGTGGAAAGCCATTTTTTCATTGTGTTCGTGTATTCGTGCGGTTTCATTTACGATGTCTGTTTGTGTTATGACTCCGACAAGGCCTGTTTTATCCATAACAGGGAGTCTTCGTATCTGCATACTATCTACGATGCCCATTGCTTCTTTAAGTGAAGTGTTTGGGGTAACGCTTGTTAGGCTTCTTGTCATGATATCTCTACATAAGAGGTCTTCAACGCGTCTTCTGTCTGCAAGTACTCTGTGAACAAGATCTCTTTCTGTTATGAGTCCTTGCACAGTTCGTTCTTCCATAACCACGACACAACTAATATTTTTTTCTCGCATAATGTCTACTGCAAGTGTAAGTGGGTCGTCGGTTCGTACAGAGACTACTTTTGTAGTCATAATATCAGCTACTTTTCTATCAGACATACACAGAGGTAGGTTGCTCTTCTTTTTAATGTTTTGTTTTACTCTTGAGTGTAAACAGAGCAATTATAAGTGTGTGCAACAGGAAAGGATATATGGGCTTTTTTAGCAAAACGATTTCTGACTCTGAAAAAAAGGGTTTGGACGCCATTCGTTTAGGTATTGAAGAGTATAAAAAAGCGCTTTCAGAAGAGGAAAATCGTCTTGAAGAGTTGTTTAGTGCCTTAAAAACTGATGCTGTTGAGGCCTTAACGCATTCGTTGAGTCTTGAGCGCGTTACTGCATTGCACAGGCAGGTTCGTCACGTTATTAGTGTTGCTCGTATGATTGGGTATAAGGAACTTGAGTCGAGCTTTTCTCAGGAAGAGAAGATTCTTACCTACTTAGAAGATTTATTACACACTTATCCTGCACAAGATCTTTTATCTAGTTCTGATGTGCATTCTGCTATTCGTCGCTTAACGGATATGATTTCTTTGCAACAAAAACTTATTTTTCGTCATAAAGACATCTTGTTACAAGAAAAACAACGTCTTGTAGATCTTCTGTCGGAGGCTGCTCGTCTTGAGGAAGAATTTAAAGAGGATCATTCTTTGCACATTGATGCTCCAAACACGATGTATTAATAAGGAGTGCTTTCTTTCTTGCACGTATGGTTCGTTTTGCGCATCTTGCTGATTGTCATTTGGGTGCTTGGAGAAATGATTCTTTGCGAAATCTTACACTTGAATCTTTTTCTTGCGCAATAGATATATGTATTGAGCAAAAGGTTTCTTTTATTATTATTGCTGGTGACTTGTTTCATACTGCTATTCCTCGTATTGATGTTCTCAAGACTGCTGCTCGCTGCCTTCAGTGTGTTTCTCGCGCAGGAATTCCTGTATATGTGGTGCCTGGGAGTCACGATTATAGTCCTACTGGGAGAACTATCCTTGACGTATTTGAGGAAGCTGGGCTTCTCATTTCAGTGTGTAGGGCTGATTTGTCAGCAGAGAAGATTGTGTTAGATCCTGTTGTTCATCCTTCAGGAATTTCTCTTGTTGGGCTTCCTGGTAAGGCTGCACAATTAGATTCTGTATTGTATGAACGCCTTGATATTCAAGCAGTATCCAGTCTTTGCTCTCCTAAGATATTTGTGTTTCATGCTGCTCTTGACGAGCTAACTCCGAAGAATCTTCGCGGTTCTTCCTCTTCGTCTGTCTCTCTTCTTCCACAGGGTTTTGATTATTATGCAGGTGGCCATGTGCACCTAAAAAATGATATTTCTCTTCCTTCATATGGGCGTATTGCCTATCCTGGCCCGACTTTTCCAGCTTCTTTTAGTGAGCTTGAATCGTTACATCACGGCTCGTTTTTGATTGCAGATAGTACTGATTGGTCTCTTTCACGCATCCCTCTCCCGCTTAAAAAAGTTGTTTCTTTTTCTTTGTGTGTTGATGGGCTTTCTGCTCAAGCAGCGTTTGCCTCTCTTTCTGAGCAGATAGCAGCATCCCAGCTTACTGATTGCATTGTTCTTATTCGTGTGTATGGAACTCTTTCTTCTGGTTCGGGAGCAGATATTTCTTTTCAGGAACTGTTTTCTGCGTGTATGGCTAAGGGTGCTTTTGTTTGTTTGAAGAATACGTTCTCTCTTTCTAGTCAGCAGTTTACAGCGAAGCCTTTTTCTCGTGAAGATGCTGATGTTTCTGTTATTGAGAATACCGTTTTTTCTTCGTTTGCTTCAGATGATTCTGAGAAACGTCTTTTTGTTGCGCTTCGTTCTGCGTTGTCTCAGCCTATTGCTGATGGGGAGACGAAGTCTGATTATGAACAACGGATTATTTCTTCCGTGCAGTCGTTGTTGTAGTTACTTGTTTCCTTGTATGTGGCTGTTACTTCCAACAAAGAGGGTTCCTGAGAATTTTTTAATAATGCTTTTTGGCCCTATGATGCTGTTTGAGAGGTCGCTGTCGTGTATACGCGCGTTTTCTAAGACAATACAATTAAACAAGGTGCTGTTTTCAATGACTGCTCCTGGGTGTATGGTGCTGTTACTTTCTATTCCCATGCGTTCAGTAAAGAGTTTGTTTGTGCGCAGAATGTTTTCTCTTGTTCCACAATCGTACCATCCTTCTACTTGTATGGAGCGTATCTTTTTTCCATTTCGTGCCATGAGGTCAAGTGCTTCTGGGAAGTTATATTCTCCTTTTGCTTGTATTTCTCGCTCATACAGGGCTGATATCATGCTAAAGGCGCTTTTGTAATCTTTTATATAGTACATCCCGATATTTACTAGATTTGTTTTTGGCTCCTCAGGTTTTTCCTCCAGGCGCATCATATATCCTTCTTCATCGGTCTCTACGACGCCAAATCGTTCTGGATGGTCTACTTCTGCCGTCCATATAATGCCGTCTACTGTTTCACGTAGCTCTGCAACGACTTCCAGGTCAGTATCAATGAGTGCGTCTGGAAAGATGATAAGCATATCTTCTTGAACGTGTTTTTCTGCGAGCCGTATAGCATCCGCGCTTCCGTTTGTTATGTGTTGGTCGATAAATCGCAGTGGGATGTCTGTATAGGTTTTTCTCGCCCATTCTTCTATTTGCTGACGGTGTTTTCCTGTGATAAAGATGATTTCGCTAAGGTCTAGATGTTGTGTTTCTCGTACGAGATCGACAAGATGTTGCATAATGACTTTTTCTCCTATAGGGAGTAATGATTTGTGCGTGCTGTATGTGACTGGTTGTAAGCGCGTTCCTAGGCCTGCTACGGGGAGTACGAGTTTCATACATACCTCTTATGCCTTCGGATTTATAAGCTTATTTCTTAAAGTGTAACAGGGTATTTTTTACTGGTAATTCTGTGTCGCGTTGTGCGTTCATCTGCTGTGCTTCTTCTTGGCAGAACGGGTGTATTGCTTCTTGCAGTGCTTTCTTGTTTGCTTCCAATTGTTCAATCAGTGTTCTCATACGCAACGAGTGGTTGTGCTCATTAATAATGGTTTTTATTCTGCTTTTATAACAGAAGAGTTTAAAAATAACCCTTCATTTTGTTTCTGTACTGATGAAGCCTGTACGGGCTGAGGAGACTCGTTCTCCTGGAGTAAAATAAAAATGGAAAACGTAATGCAAGCAATTGAAGTAGCTAGGGCTACTGGAAAGATTAGAAAAGGAGTTAACGAAGTTACAAAGGCTGTTGAGCGCGGTAAAGCGACTCTTGTCGCTATTGCAAGCGATGTTAGCCCAAAAGAATTAATTATGCATCTTCCTGTTCTCTGTGAAGAAAAGAAAGTCACCTGTGTGCAAGATGTAGGAAGCAGGGAAGAATTAGGTGCTGCTGCTGGTATTGCGCGCCCTACTGTGTGTGTCGCGATTACTAAGGCTGGGGATGCAAAGGAAATAATTCAAGACGTTCAGTCAGGAATGAAGGGTTCTGAGGAATAAGTATGGCTGAAGAAAAGAAGAGTAACAATTTATTCACTGAGGCAGTTCCTGCTACTGTTGAGGAAATTGTTGGTCGTACCGGAACGCGTGGTGAAGCAATTCAGGTGCGCGTTAAAGTTCTTGAAGGATATGATAAAAACAAGACGTTGCGCAGAAATGTTCGCGGTCCTGTTCAGATTGGTGACGTATTAATGCTTCGTGAAACAGAAATCGAAGCTCGTCCTCTCAGTAGAGGTGGTCGTGGATGATTAAGAGTAGTTTTTCTGGAAGGCCTATTCCTCCTGGCACAGGTCTTATGTATGTAAAAAAAGATGGTAAGATTCTGTATTTTTTGAATCGTAAAGAAGAAAAAAATATGATTAAGCTGGGACGAAAGCCACGTAAGGTTACCTGGACTGAAGAGCACAGGAAAGAAAAGAATCAGCGTATTGCTATTGCCCAACAACTTGCTGCTAAGGCGCAAGCTGAAGAGGCTGTTGTTGAGAAAGCAGAGCAAAAACTCGCTGCAAAAGAGGCAAAGAAAAAATGATTGAACGAACACTTGTTCTTCTTAAACCGGATGCTGTACAACGAGGTCTTGTTGGTGAGATTATTTCTCGCTTTGAGCGCTGTGGTCTTAAGATAGTGGGTATGAAAATGCACAAGGCTGATGCCGAGCTTGCTGGTATTCACTACGCTGAGGACGAGCAATGGCTTGTGTCTGTTGGTGAAAAATCGCTGAATTCATACAATAAACGTGGTGTGAAAGTGGATAAGACTCCGCGTGAGATTGGTGCGCTTATTCGTGACCAGCTCATGCAGTATATCAGCTCCAGTCCTATTGTAGCCCTTGTTCTTGAAGGTCACGATGCTGTAAAGCACGTTCGTAAAGTGGTTGGTCCAACAGCTCCTAAGGATGCTGCTCCGGGCACTATTCGTGGTGATTTCAGTTTTGAGACGTATCACATGGCTGATACTCTTGAGCGACCTATTAAGAATCTTATTCACGCAAGTGGTGAAGTCGACGAGGCTGAGCGAGAAATAGCTGTTTGGTTCTCTGAAGACGAGCTCTTTGAATGGGAGTATCTTATCGAAAAGATCTTTTACGGAAAGTAAGCTTTTCTAGATAAATACTTTTTTTTTTAAACCTTATAGTTTAAATATTTCTTTTATTTTTTCTCTGTATGTTTCGTCGTTTTTTTCTTATCTGGCTTTGCGTAGTTGTCTTATTGTTGTTCATTCACTTCGTTTTGTTCATAAACATGTTTTTTCTGCTTGTTTTGTGCGTTATTTTTTTCCCTGTTCTGTATCAGCTCTCTGTGCACCTGCGCAGTAATCTTGATTCTTTTCCTGTTGAGCAGTTTTCAGTACTGTTTTCCTCTGAACAAAATGTTGTTACTGGTTCTTTGTCGAAAAAGGGTTTTCGACGGGTAATTGGTTTATTGATAGTTTTATTCGGTCTTAGTCTGGGTATGTTTTTTTTCCAAGGAATTCCGTTTTGGTTTAGTATAGTTTTTTCTGTTGCATTCTTTGTTTTTTTGGGTTTAGGAGTATCGATACTATTCTTCTTTAGCGGTGTTTTTCATCGATTTGCTGCGAAGCGACATCTTGGCGTTATTCGCGTGTATAAGGAGGGCGTATTGCGTTCACAGTATTTTTTTCCTGTGGGTGATATTAAAGAAATCCGTCCCTCTCAAGCAGGCTCAGCTCTTACTGGTGTGGCGAGTATGTTTCTTGCTTTGGCGCGCATGGGCGCTCCTTTACGTGATGGAAAAGAGGATTTTTTGTTAGTATTAACTAATGGGGAGAAGTATTTGCTTCGTGTGAACTCTTCTCTTGCAAGGCCTTTTATGGACGCGTATTCGAGCATGTTGTCCCAGCGATCTTGAGAGCGTTATTTTTTAGGAGGGATTATAAACAGTACTTTCTTTACTCGTGCTATGAAAATGATTCGCACTGCAGCTGTTCTTGTAGAGTGTCAGTCAAAAATACTGCTCTTACATCGGAATGCGAATAGGTCTGAAGGAAATACGTGGGCTCTACCGGCTGGATCAATAGAACAAGGAGAGTCGGATAAGGAAGCCGCGTTACGAGAGTTATTTGAAGAAACAGGGTTTGTGGCTAAGGATTCTGATGTGAGCCTCTTGCATGTGTTTGGTTGGAATTTTCCGCATGCTTCTGTACATTTTCCTGTCTTTAAACTCATGTTAGAGAATTTCTATGATGTGGTATTAAGTCCTTCTGAGCATCAAGGGTATATGTGGATTACTCCTGAAGATGCGTACTTGCGTGATGATTTAATTTACGGTGTACATGAGGTTCTTCAGAAAGCGTATTCTCTTTCTTCTCAGCAATAATTTCTTTATACTACTACGAAAAACATCCATAAAAATCTTTTTGTTTTTAGTTTACGTTCTTGTATTATTGTATGTCTTGTATGATTGTTTCTCCAATGAAGTCTCCTTCTTTGATGTTTCTTTCTGACTCTATGACAAAAAAGGATGTGCTGGGCAGTATTGTTCCAAAAAGTGTTTCTTAGGGAAGTGTTTTTTGTTTCTTGTATTCTTCCTGGCTCATCCATTTGTTTATTGCTTTATGTGTCTCTTTTTTTGAGTGTTCCTCTGAGGTTGTATGAGTTCTAGTGCTTGTTGTTTGGTTATTTTTTCTTGTTTTGGTTCTTGAATTATTGCTTCTTTGTTTTTTGTTGGTTCTTGAAGTTGGTCTTCTGTTATGTTATCTGTCATTCCTATGAACTCAGAATAGTAGTGTATCATTCTGCTGTTTTTCCATCCGTATCTGTATTTCATTTGATTTTCGGATTTGTAGATTGGTAGGTAATAACATACACTGCTGTGTCTGAAATCGTACATGTTTATGCCTTCGTAGTATCTTGTAACGCTGTGTTTGTCTTTTTTTTCATGTCCTATGTTCATTGCTTGATATGCTAGTTTTTTTATCATTTTGTTCATGCTTTGGTATGTGTAATCAAAGAGCATGTCGTCTTCTTTTTTTTCACTTATGTCTAAGTATATTTTTATGGCTTCACTGCTTAGCATGAGTTTTATTTTTCTTCCAATTGTTTTGCTTGTTTCGTGTCTTATTTGTAAAAATAAATTATTGCTATCAGGTATTGGGGTGATGTCTTTTACTCTGACATTCATAAGCTCTGTAGGTGCTCTTATTCCTGAGTCGAACAAAAACATTACTAATACTTTGTAATATGGACTTGGTGCTAAATAACTCATTCTTTGTGCTTGCTCGTAAGTTATGTAGTTCCATTTTGGTTTTATATCTCTTCCAGTTTCTACACTTGAGCATATATCTTCTAGTATTATTCCTTCTTTTTTCTTTATTCGCATGTAATATCTCCAAAATTTTGCAAAGCTTCTTACATATGTTTCTGTATCTTTGAATGGTGTATTGTTTTTTGTTAGGATTGTTC
>SKHI01000003.1 GCA_007117065.1 Candidatus Woesearchaeota archaeon | reverse complement strand
CAGCCTGACCAGTACTCAAAGCACGCTGCTGCAAACTACCAGCAGTCTGAATAAGAACACCAGCAGCAACAGCAGCAACAAGCAACAAAGAAATAAAAATAATCAACGTACCAACACCCATTTCTGCCTTTTTTTTTCTCATAAAAACACCATTGGTTGCTTTGCAACCTCTCTCCAAAACGATATCTGAGAGAGAAGTATTTAAATATTCGTCTTTTCGCATAAACCGAAAAAATCAAGCATAAAAAGAAGTCCTAACTCATAACAGCATATGAAAAAAGAAGAACTTCCAGACATCCCGCAAAAACCAGGAGTATACCAGTATAAAAATAGTTCTGAAGAAATAATCTATATAGGAAAAGCAAAACAGTTGCGCGCACGAGTAGCAAGTTATTTTACTGGAGTGCGAACACGAAAAACGCTTCGACTCATCCATGAAGCAAAAACCCTTACCTATATTGTAACTCGAAATGAAACAGAAGCACTCATTCTTGAAAACACACTCATTAATGAACACAAACCAAAGTATAACATACAGCTGCGCGAAAACAAGCGATACAGCTACATAACAATTACACAAGAACTATTTCCACGCGTATTTAGCACGCGAAATAAAAGACAGAAAGGAGAATATTATGGCCCCTATACAGATGCAAAAAAAAGATATGCAATACTCCAAGCAATACACAAAGCGTTCAAACTCCGAACATGTAAAACACTGCCAAAAACAGTTTGTCTGCAATACTACATAGGAAATTGCACAGGGCCTTGTGAAGGACATGAAACAAAAGAGGAATATAATAAAAAAATAGCATATGTACGAGAGATACTACGAGGAAAGACCAGCGCCATACGAGAAAAACTGACACAAGAAATGCTCCACGCAAGCGCACAAGAACGATACGAAGAGGCTGCAAGACTCAGAGACAGCATACACGCATTAGAAACACTAAAAGAAAAACAAACCATCATACAAGAAACCACCCACGACCAACACGTAATAAGCTACGTAAAAGACCAAGAAGAAGCACATATTGCAATAATACATGTACGCTCAGGAATAATTCGAAAAAAAGAAGAATACACAACAGCCTGGCAAGAAGAATTGCTTGATGAGTTCATACGAGAATACTATAATGTAACCACCCCACCAAAAGAAATCATATTACCTCCAATAGAATACGCAGAAGCATTTATGCAAGCACAAAAACAACAAGGAAGAACAGTACAGCTCACACACCCACAAAAAGGAATAAAAAAAGAACTGCTTGAACTCGCAACACAAAACGCGCTTCAAATACGCATACCAAAAGAACTCGAAACACTCCAACAACTGCTCCATCTAAGCACACCACCCTACAAAATAGACTGCTTTGATATAAGCAATCATGGAGATGAACATATTGTAGCAGCGTGTGTACGCTACGAGCAAGCAAAACCACAACCAAACAAATATCGAACATTCATCATACGAGGACAAACAGGAGCAGACGATTATCAAGCGATGCAAGAAGCCGTCAAAAGAAGGTATGCCCAAGAAGATCCTCCCGAGCTCATCGTCATAGACGGAGGAAAAGGACAACTCACAGCAGCACAAGAAGGACTACGTATACACGGACATAACACACCCATCATAAGTCTTGCGAAACAAGAAGAAGAAATATATGTTCCTGGAAGAACAAGACCACTGCAAACAAATAAGAACAGCCCAGAGCTCTTGTTACTAAGAAAAATACGTGATGCTACACACAGACAAGCAATAAGCTTTCATAGAAAAAGAAAACGCCACTCAATGACAGAAAGTGCTCTCGACCACATACCTGGAATAGGAGAGCAAAGAAAACAACTCCTCTACAAACGATTCAAAACATACCAAGGAATACTTGAAGCGACAAAAGAAGAACTGCAAGAACTCCTGGGGGAAAAAACAGGCCAGCACGTATACACAAGATTACGCCTTGAGTAGCTGTTCTAAGCCCAGTTGCTGCGAGAGAGAAGACACACTGGGAAGGCTTGAAGAAAAGACGCTTGTTCGAAAAAGAAAATAATACCACAACAATTCACTACACATCCTTTCTTGTATCTAATTTCTGAACACCACATATATAAACAAGCAATACCTCATCTATACATGCAACCAAATATATCCCTTACAAAAACAGAGCAAGAACAAGCCACTACACAACTCAAAACAATACTCGCAGATACCGCACTACTGTATCAAAAAATGCGAAACTATCATTGGAATGTACGCGGTATCCACTTTAATGATCTACACGCGTTCTTTGAAACACTCTACACAGAACTTGAAACAAGTATTGATGACATCGCTGAGCGGATACGCGCACTCGGAGGAAATGCGCCAGGAACACTTCAAGAATTTCTTGAACTTACCAGACTCAAAGAAGAACCACGAACAGTACCCCACAGTGAAGAAATGATACAAAAAACACTCGTGGATTATGAAAAAACAATACAGCATTTGCGAGAAACAATACAGCAAGGAGTTGATGTAGGAACAGAAGACTTCCTTACCGGAATGCTACAAACATTTGAGAAACGAACGTGGATGATACGAAGCATGCTTGAAGAATAACAAACTCAGAGCAGTTTAGAATAACACACAAGAGATATGGACTCCTCAGGAAGATAGCGCTCCCAAGTACGCGTTGGTACGCGCGAAAACTCAGAAAAACCGTTTGTAAGCCAAAAATTCATACTCGGATTCACACGCGTCTGATACCCGTCAGCATGAATACATGAGACGCCATGCGTGCGCGCATACCGCTCAAAGTGATGCAATAACTTGGTCCCGTACTGCCGTCCACGCACCTGAGGCAAAAGATTGATATGAAAATGACCGGCGTTCACAGGAGTATTGAAGCGACGCTCACCAGAAGAGCCAAACACTATTTTGAGCAGAACAAGAAACTGACTGCGCCAAAAAATCCGGTCTTTTCTTGAAAGAAAGATGCTCTGTAAAAAATTCTTTATTCTCGTTGTGAGAAATAAAGCCGCAGTATTCATTTCAGTATCATCCAAACAACCCAATAAGTACCCTACAACAACGCCTTTGCTTTCTAGCACAAAAATGCTCTCAGGCTCCTTTTCGAGATAATATGCTATTTCCCGACTCCAGAGAGCAGTGTTAGAGAGAAGTTCGTGCATACTGCGACCTAAAAATCCTGTTTCAAAATGAATGTTCTCGATAGCATCTCCGTCAGAAACAGAGTATTTACGAATACGCATACAGAACATGAATGAGTGGATAGTATTTATTTGTTTAGTTCATAAAGAGTGATTGTTCATACGTGCAGAAAGCTCATCAAGTACGACAAACCACATCTCGCCATGCAGCGCGTAGTGAGCAGAATGTTTTATAAGGTCATCTCGCAAGTCTTGCAGAGAGATGAACCTGTATTCCTCAACTTCTTCTTGCTGCAAGGTTATTTCTTGCGGCACTATTTCTCTGCATAAGAAATACACATATCTAAACTCATTATCAAATAGTCCGTTCTGAGTATTTGAGGAAGTAAAAATCTTCCAAAAAAGTAGTTCATTTGCTTGAGCAACAATTCCTAACTCCTCTTCAAGTTCCCGCAAAGCAGAAGAAATAACTGACTCGCCAGCAGAGACATGTCCTGCCGCAGAAACATCCCACACGCCAGGATAAAGAAGTTTATTTTTGGAGCGCAACTGCAATAACAGCATTCCTTGCGGAGTATACACCCATATATGCACTGCTCGATGCCACAAACCAGTCCTGTGTGCTTTACTTTTGAGAGCGGAGCCAACACAGGAAACATTTTGTTCGTCAAAAATATCAATACGCTCGTCAGCCACAGGATGTAAATACAAGAAGAGCATAAAAAAGTATCGAACACCTTAAAAGGAAGACACACTCAACGGCAGCATGGCATTTGTTGACGGAGCCTTTCTTGCAACGTTTCTGTTTGCGCTCGTAGGTTTGTGGATAAATATATTTTAGAACACAAGGTTTGCAATCAAATTATTAATGTGTTTATCTCAGCAAGCACAAAAAGCACCGGGTTCTTCTTGCTCGCACTCATTCTTCAAGTGGAAACACTCGTTTCGCAAGGAGTATTGTTAGGAATGCTTGCGGGCATAATCTTCTGTGTGTGAACATACTATTATTATTTATCTCTTGGACGCGAAGATGTAAGTATACATACACCCATACTGAGTTCAGAGGCACTTTTTGTCGCAGTACTGTTGGCGATTTTCCTTGGAGAAGTGTTGACAAGTGCGCAGTATACAGGAATAGGTATTGTGATTGTAGGAATTATTCTTCTCGTATTAAATATCAACAACACAAACTCTTCTTTAACAAAAGAGCACGTATCATCTTTCTTGCAGCATTTTTTTATACTCTAAAAGCACTCTTTTTTCGAGCAGGAAGCTATGAGGCAGGACTGGCAGAACTTTTCTTGGGATTAGGCATAGGAAGCGCACTGTTCTGTCTTACTCTCATTTTATTTCACGCAAAGCAAGTACGTCAATGTAGCATACAAAAACAAAAATAGCTCTATGCTGCACAAGGACTAGCGCTCATCGCAGGCATAGCACACTACATCGCACTCTCACTTGGACCAGTAGCAATCGTGGGGGCAATATTAATCACTAAACCGCTTATTGTACTGGGTTTACTCCTGCTTTTAGGAATGCGCAAACATACGCTCTTTCATGAACACCTCGCATACGTAAGTACGCGCAGAAAGGTACTTGCAACAGTACTTGTCACGACAGGATTGTTCCTTCTTCTCTAGAGTATATACCTTTAAAAACGATGAAAGAAAACATATATCATGGGACATATACACAAAAAAATTGATTTCACAGTGGAAGTATTCATCGTACACGATAACAAAGTTTTGTTAAGAAAACATGAAAAATACCATAAGTGGTTAAGCGTTGGAGGACATATTGAACTTGATGAAGACCCGAATCAAGCAGCACATCGAGAAGTAAAAGAAGAAACAGGACTCGACATAACACTGTATCAAAGAAAACCACACACGATACAAATACAAGAAGTACAAGAGCTCATACCGCCAGAATTCATGATACGACACAAAACAAGTGATACACACGAGCATGTAGTGCTCATTTACTTTGCTCGAACAGAGCAAACAACCATACAACCACAACAAGAAGAAGAACAAACAGAAACAAAATGGTTTAGTAGAGAAGAGCTAGAAGAAAACAAATACGGAATCACAAAAGACATACTAACATACGCACATGCAGCACTAGACGCACTAGGAAAAAACTGTGGTTTGCAGAAGACGCATGACCTCGTTGCTAAGAAACAATAACCATAATACTGTCTTTTAGGAATGTGATGTGTTTTCTCGTTATGCATCAAGACGCACGGTAGAAGAAGAGTGATTAAATCAGCTAGCTAACAAGATACAATATTTTGAATCATAAGTATTCATCTCTCAGAACATCTTATGGTACAGCTTTCAAATTCGCGATAATTAGAAGCATTTCCTGAATATAAATCAATTTGATTCCTACACTCCTGAATGCAATCGATACAGAGTTGCCTAAATTCTGAATCAAAGCTACACCTAAAATTCCTTACAGCGCAATCAGTATTACAACGATATTCAGGCTTCCATTCGCACGTTGTCATCATGCCCTTTAGAACTGATGCAGAGGAACACAGCTGCCCAGAACAACCACCAGTTTCACACTGCGAATCAAAAAGAACAAAACCTAAATGTGAAGCAACAAATACCAACAAGAGTCCAAAAATAATAAATAAAATTATGAAGATTAACTTATATTTCACAATCAGGTAGCAATATAACGAGCACATAAATCTTTCTGAAAACACTTATGCGGCACTAAATGCTGATTTTTTCAAATAAACTTTAATTACCAACAGCAAAATAATTGATAAAGCCCTTTTTTGAAAACAACAAAATCAATAATAAAAACCTGAAACTTTAGAAAGAAAGTTGTTAACAGCCAAATAAAAAACGCAAATACAAAGAAAGTTAGCTAATTCCCATGTAAAATTTGAATCATTGGCACATCCAAAAAACAAAACTTCATATATATGTTACTACTCTATAAAGACTATGATTGGCAAAACAATTAAACAGACAATTTTATTCGTAGCAGAATATGCTGCGAAAGGCGCCTCCGTACCAATAGGACTAAATACGCTCGCTAGCCAAGAATCAGACATCGCCAGTAGATATGTAGACGGAATTACATCAGCCCCAGGACTGCTTGGACGAACAGCAAAAACACTTTATGAGGTTGTATCCGCGATCAAAGAATCCCATCAAGTTAGCGCGTACGAATTCGCAATAGAGCATCAGCCAAAAATAGCGAAAGCTATAGAAAATGGATACAACTGGTTGATGGCTACAGGAGACAATCTTATCCAACAACCACTTGCGACAATCACAGCAACCCTAGCGGCCGGATTAACAGCATATGGTACTGGAGCACTAATGAGATTTCATCGACAGCAAGGACAAGGCTCATTTATAGACCAAGCCGTAAGACGATGCGGTAAAAAAGTTTACAAGCTAGACAAATAAACGTAAACCACTACCTAATAAGTAATGTGTTTACAATCAAATAAAACAAGAACGACCTCTGGAACATAAACAGAGAATAAAAAGAGTTATGATGATTATAAGACTCATAGCAAAAAATATCTCTTAGTCATAGCCGAGCCGTTTTGCCAATTCAGCAATAATTGGAATCGCTATCGTTTCCGAGCGCTGACACGCCTTAATGTATTTCTTAATGTATAACTCAAAATTTGTAAGTTTAATCAAACGAAAACCTTCCTCTAAATCAGCTCTATACTTAGATTCAACAGCAAAAAGTACTCTAATCTGATCTTCGTTGAGAGTATGAATTTTTTTCATATTAATTTGATCTAACAAAATTACCAAAGACATTGTCTGAGATAAGCTGTACAAACGGTCATGTACGCTTTTAAAAAAATCTTCATCGAATCGAATAGTATACACCGAGAAGATATCTCTAATCACACCTAAAAATAACTCTCCAACAGTCGTTAGACCTTCAGCCCTTAACAAGTCTAAACCTTCAAAATCACCTTCAAGAACATTTGATTCCCGAATTAAGTTATGTTGATCAGCGTAGTGTATTAGCTCATGAAAAATCACGGTTTCATATTCTTTACTGCGCTTCATTGACCCCATACCCACGGATATTACCGGGCTATTCACATGGCCGCCATGATAGAAACGATAATAACCTCGAACATCAAAATCAAATCCGCTCTCTGTTTTATCCATTATTGGAAATACATAAACTGTAACGGTAAGTCTGTGACTCGATCCAAATAAAAGTCGCAATATCTTTGATTTATTTACTAAAACATTTTTTAGAGCAGTTTCAACTAAATTAATTACTCTCTCTTGATCACTAACTATTTTGCTTGAAGCACTGTACGCCTCACCCAGAATAATTTGTCTTGAATAAAACCGGAGATAATAATTAAACAATGGAGGTAATTTCATGTATGATGAATCCTGTATCTCTCTAGCTGGAAACGTTAAAATTCTACACGTATACTTATTATTGTCGTGCGAAAATGCAACATTCCTTTTTTTACTGAATAAGATTGAGTACAGTTTAAGAAAAAACAGTTCATTAGAGAGTATTTTTTGATCTACAATCAACAAGTTTTCTACAAATTTTAACGAACCTTGCGCTGTTGAAAAATAGTTTATAGCACGAAGTTTATGTTTCTCGGACAGGTTGGCACCCTGAACGAGAGTCTTACTGTTCTCGAATAATTCTTTTGCAGAGTTTACAGATTCACATCCCTTCCTGAGATAATTACCAAAATCGCGGGCGAAATATAACAAGAACATAAAATCCCAAAGCTTGTGCGGATCATGTAGTAAAGTACTATCGTTTATCAAAGGATTAACAGCCCCTATAAATGAAGCAACTAGATTATCTGCCGTATCTATTAACGTTTCAAAGCCATAATAACAATTCATCAAAGATGTAGGATAAGGGATTGTTTCGTTTTCATCATCATAGAGAAACGAGTTTATGTGATTTATACGATTATCTTTATATGATAAAAATGTTCTAATTGAGTCTACAAGTTCGACCAGTAACTTCTCGAACTCTTTTTCTTCAGCAGATTTAAACAAACTCATAATTTGTATTTTTTCTCTAACAGGTTATATAAGTGTTTGTGCGGTAGTAGACATTCTGGACAGAAGGAAAAACCAAATCAGCAAAATATCAAAAAAAAGTCTTCTATGGTAAGCAAAAACTTTGTATTCATATCATACAAAACAAGCGATACACACGAGCATGTAGTGCTCATTTACTTCGCGCAAACAGAACAAACAACCATACAACCACAACAAGCAGAAACAAAATGGTTTAGCAGAGAAGAACTAGAAGAAAACAAATATGGAATCACAGCATATTTATTTCACGCAGTTCGATAGGAACGAACAGATAAGCATTTTTTACAATATAAAATTCTCTAAAAAATTTTTAAGACACTTGCTTGCTATATAATCTCGTTATGAGAGTGTCAGCTGATAGAGAGCCGTCAAGTCGAGGCATACCTTCCTTTCGCTCATGTAACAAGGCATAATTAGCGTTAAACAATATTTGTTTCTCATCAACAACCTTATAAGCTGATTGAATTTGCGCTCTATGCGCAGAGCCTGCTCCGAGATTTGACCTGTGAGAGACTTTCTGTCGTGCTATTAACACATATTTTGGCCCTGGAACTAAGCTTCTTGTTAAAACCAATGTGGGATCGGAAAGCCAGTTGATAGATAGGGAAAACAGTAACAAGTCAGAGTATGCATATTCGGCAATTTCAGCAAAAGCATATATGGGCTCATAGTTATATCCTCGCAGGTTATTTTTCAATAAAGACATCATTTGGAGCGAGGGTTCAATGGCCGTTATTCTCGTCTTTTTATCAAACAGTTCTTTTACTACCGCACCTGTCCCACTCCCAACATCAGTAACACTGCCTATCTCCAGACCTTCAAGAGCCCCCCTTAAATGGTCTAACAGCAACTTTCTTTGCTGACTGTTGTCTAAATTTGGATCATACTCTTGTGCAATGGCATCCCAAAACATAAATATAGCGAATAATTAACAATTATTTAAATTGTGCGTAGCAAACGCGCATTATTATTTGAAAACGTGAGATCAACAACAAATCCTTCTCCAAAACTCCAAGGTACAAAAGAACGACTCGTAAACAGTATACTATCAAAAAGCAAATACGCATCCCTCATGCCCAGATAAACCCACTAAAGAAAAAAGATATGTAACCCGTATAAGAAACTGCTCTCGAGAATACGACACATAATTCGTCTAAGATCTGCTTTTTTCAACGGCTAATTCCACATCTTTTTGAGGATACCCTTTTGATAGCAAAAAATCTTTAATTTGTTGTTCGGAATACCCGCTTGACTCGTATTGTTTAATATACTCTGATAAGCGAGAGATGTACTGCTCATGAGGATCAGGTTGCGGAGTAGGAGCAAAATCAGACTCTTTCATCAATAAGTAATTAGTCAATTCGCCTCTTAACGACTCAGAAATGTTCATTGGATGCATAATTGATGTATAGAAAATAGTAAAATAGATTACTTTAATTGATTCTATTATCTTTTTGTAAATACCACCGACTACGGAGATACCTAATAACAATACAAATGGTGGAACCCAGGAAAATGAAAAGGAGTTTACAGTCACAACAGTTACCTCAGTAAACAATCCAATCAGATAACCGACTCCAAGGGAGAGAAAAGCAAATACAGTAAACACACCCCAAAATAAAGAGCGTATAACATTTCCAACAAAATCAATACCAAATACTCCAGTCAATGTTGCAGGAACATTATTTTTCAAAGACTTAATCTCAGGAACCACTTCTTTCAAAGATTTTTGTTCTATTACCACAGCAGGAAGCATATAGTGACTTAACAAATCCCACACTTGATTCAGAAACCCTAAAAATAGTCCTATTACAACCCCGAGTACTCCTCTCCTATTTCTTTTCTGACTATTCGCATATGCCATTACTGCATCAACCAAAGCAATCACTCGTAACTTTCCTTTTTCAGCACGCGTATATTGATGCGCATCAGAATAGGTTATATTCTTACCGCAAATAGTATTGTACACAATCCAACTCTGGTTAGCTTTTTGTCGAACGTCATAAAAAAATCTGAATGGAACTAAGATAAACACTGCAAAAAACAGAAACACTAAGCCCAGTAATATAAATTGTCCTAGGACGAAGGTTAACAACGCGCTGTACAAAAGAATAGTAATGACAGCTGTCAACACCGCCATATGAACTGTGGGAGTTGTTATATTTTTGTTCTTGCCAACAATGGTAAAGGAATTTTTAATAAGAAAACCCGTATCTTTTAATCGATCTTTAAACGGTTTTTTTGTAAAAGAATCGAAAGCCATATCCATAAATCTTCATTGCGGCATTTATAAATTTTTGCACTACAGAGCGTGCATCGAGGTAGAAAACAAATTCTGATACCTAAAAAACAACAGGTATGCTATACAAATAAACCATAGCCTTGCATTGAAAGGACACAAAACTATCGTAACAAACGACACATAAATGGGCAACGAACTGGATAGAGTTAACAAAGGACAAAAAACTTCGTAAGCTCAATACCAGACACATAGGAGACAAACAAATGCGTTATCCAAGAACTATTTTTCTTAATTCAGTATTCAACTCCTGTAACGGCACTTGAGAGTGGCGATTCAGAGTTTCAGGTTCACTCTTGAGAAAGCGCTCTATGTGACGATCCATAATTTCGATAGGCTGAACAAGATCTTTTTCTCTACCTTCTGATTTAAGCTCAATTATTTGATATAAACGCTCAATGACTGCTTCTGGAAGGAGCTGTTTTACGCCAAGCAACGCATCAGAAAAAATTATTGGAGGAACAGTCTTTTTATGCACAACCCAGGTCGCATTGATTAACCCCCTGTACACATAAAGATACTTTTTATAGGTAACAAGCGAACCATTTGCAATGTACTTATCGTAATTATTTTTACACATAGATTTGTAATGATGATACAAAGAAGTCGCGCTGAAATTACGCACTGCAAAGCTTTTAAACACTTCATTTTGTGTTCCGTAATAAACAATATCGCTCATAAGCCACTCTATTGCGGCAGGATTAGAGGAGGAGAGTAGTTTCGCAAATTTAAACACGTCAAAGCCACATACATCTATCAAGGAACCTTGTACGGCGCAAGGGTTGCCAGCTTCATCGAATGCGGCAGTAATAACGTCAGCAGGTCGATGAATCCGTATATAATCATGTGCGAGTCTTACAAAAACAAATCGTACATCGTAATCACTATCCTTGCTTTCCATCCTCCAAGCTCTACTCCCATTTTCTACAGCAAAGAGTATTTTTATCCCCTCTTCTTTTTGTAGCGTCTCACAAACAGCCCTTATTTTCTGATTCATCAAAGCAGCGGTAAGAATTCATAGCTTATTAAATTTGCTCGTATATAACTATTCCTTCACAGAATACTGTTTGATACAGAACTAAAAGCGAGACAGTAAACTAAACCAAGGATGAGGCCGCCTCTCTTAAACATATTTATATATAGTTCTCAACGAGTTATATACGTGATAGACACTACAGCAAAAGTAATTAAAAAAATAGAATCCGAATTATGTTGCAAAATTTTATCTCATAGTATTTTAGGAAATGACGAGCATAACGTAAATTT
>SKHI01000022.1 GCA_007117065.1 Candidatus Woesearchaeota archaeon | reverse complement strand
TATCTGTAAGCGTTCCTATTATAAGCGCTATAAGACCTACGATGTATGCGAGCATAGAACGTACTGTTATCTTCTTATTTATAAGTGCTCTGTCTGGTCAAGAGATACATTTAAAAAATTGATATCGTTCACACTCTTATGTCAAGAAAATTGTATACTCCTCAAGGAGACGGATCAGAAATGCCATCCTACGATAACAAGAGTAGGAGGGAGCCTGATGGATCTGAAGTAAGACCAATATATATAGGAATAGATCTTCTTCGGAAAAAGGGAACATATACAGCGAACAATTCGCGCTGGCAGGCGGACCTGCAGGGACCACTTCGAAATATCGATAGAGGGGATTCTTTATAACTTATAGTGAACGCTGTTATCACCGGAGCAAGTAGTGGTATCGGGGAAGAATGTGCATACATTCTTGCTCAAAAGGGCTATGACGTCTATCTTATTGCTCGTCGTAAAAGCGAATTGTTGCGTGTGGCCAAGCACATTCGTTCCCTAAATACTGTTCATGTGTTTGTCATCCCTGCTGATATAACAAAGAAAAAGAGTTATGCTTTATTAGAACAACAGCTTCCTAAGAAGATCGATGTATTCATAAATAATGCGGGTAAGGGCTTTCTTGGCTCATTTACTGACTCCACCCTTTCCTCTCAAGAAAAGATTGTTTCTCTAAATATTACTGCGTTTCTTAAGCTTTCTTATCTCGTTGCACAGCGTATGCGTAAGCAATCGTCAGGTTTCATCCTTCACGTCTCAAGCATCGCTTCATTCTTTCCTGGTCCTTTTATGGCCTCATATTATGCTTCCAAGGCCTTTGGTTCTAGTTTCTCTGACTCTCTTCGCGAGGAGCTGCGAGGAACAGGTGTTTCTGTCACTTGTCTGTGCCCAGGGCCAACGAGTACAGGGTTTGCTCAAGCTGCTCACGCCGAGGGTTCTGCTTTGTTTACTCGTAGTCCATTGATGAGTCCGTATATTGTCGCTTATGCCGGGATTAGAGGTATGTTTTCTCGAAGAAGACGAGTAATTCCTGGTCTGCACAATAAGTTGAGCGTATTTTTTTCACGTTTCCTCCCCCACGGGCTGCTTTTTCGTATTGTTCGTCGTCTCAATCAGTGATTATGAGAGAGAAGCATCTGTTCTTCTATTTCATGTAAGTGTGCTGGGATGATAATACTGTGTAATGGCGCACCCCACTCTATTGTTTTGAGTAGTTCTCTCTCAGCGTACACCACTTTTTGATCTGGATGGGCTATTCGCGCGCAACCAACTATTTTTTCGGGTAGTTTCTGATGTCTTTTTTCTTCAATTTCTTCTAAGCGCTGTATTGCTTGCGGTATTGTCATGAATTGTTGCACGTCTGTTTTGATATCAAGTAGACAGAGTGTGTGCAGACCTCGTTGCTGATTTTCTGTAATCACCTCATAAAAGCTTTCTGGTGCGTAGCTTGTTTGTGGGAGTACTATTGTTGTCGTTCTTCCAAATCGGTACAGGTCTATGCCTGTGCTTCCTATCGCATTAAGGATGCTGGCATTGTGTATTACGCGTACAGGTACGCTCAGTTGTTTGGCGCGTAGATAAATATCGCTATGCGTCGTCGCTCCAAAAACGTCCCCTATGATCAAAATGCATATATCCGTTGTTTTTGCTCTCTGAAGTATAGGCTCTATTTTGCTTTCAACGTCTGTACGACTAAGCACAGTAACAGTTTTAGTATACAGTTTTTCGAGTTCTTCTTTGTGTATAGATAATATGCTTGTATATCCTTCAAGATAGATTTCTTTTGCTTGACGAACGGCTTCTAGACCTCTAAGCGTAATATCTTTCTCATCAAAAAGACCTATTCCTATGAGTGTTAACATGGCGTATTATGTAGCTTATTCAGAAGCTTGGAATGCGAGGAGGTCTTCTGTTGTGAGTTTTTGTTTGTTCTTCACTTTTTGTTCGACTTCATCACTCTTCTTCTTAAGTTCTGCTTTTACTTGCTTCGTAATTACTTGTTTTCCTGTTGAGGTTCGTATTCCTAGTTCTTCGCGTAATTTGTCTGCTTGGTCGATTATTACCTGTAGTTCTTCACGTTTTTTTATGTACAGATCTTTTTTCTCGCTAAACGCCGCATATGCTTCGTCTTCTTGTGCCTTGAGGTCATCAATATATTTGCTTGTTTCAATGACTTCTTCGTGGTAGTTTTGGCTTGTGTCAGCACTTCCTTGAAGTGTTTCATGTACCTCGTCGCTTTCTTTTTTGAGAAGATCTATTTCTTTACTTATAGAACGTATTTGTTTGCTAAGATTTTCTACGTCTCGCGTTTTTTTATGGATTTCTTTAAGCTCGTTGAGTTTTTTTGTGTATTGTTGTTCTTTACTGTATGGCATTGGTTCTGTCTGGAGAACCATTTCCATTTTCTCAATCGTCTTCTTCAGTCCTTTAGGAGCGTTTTTTATTCCTACTTTTGCAAGATAATCTTCTCGTTGTTTACGAAGCTTTTTTACTTCAGTAATCTTATCGCGAATATCTTGAGAGTAATCTTTACGCTCTTTTTTTCTTTGCTGTACTTCTGCTGTGAGCTTATCTCTTTGCGTTCGTTTTTCTTTTACTTCGCGTATATGTTCTGCGATCGTATTTCCAATTTGCGCTCTTTTTTCAAACCAGCGCTCTTTTTCTTCATTGAGAGCGACAAGTTCTTTTTTCTTTACAAGTATTTGCTCTTGTAGTTGCTCAAGCTGTACTGTTTTCTCTTCGTTGTGTTGCATACCTATTTCTCGTGTTCTCTTGTAAGAGAGTTATTAAAAGTATTTACGTATTGATGCGCTTATCCGAAAAGAGCGCCCATTCCTGCGGCTGCTGCTTCTTCGTCTTTACCGTCATCTTGTTTTTCCTCTTCTTTTTGTGCTGAAGAGGCTGCTTCTGCTGCTGGAGCAGCTGCTGCTGCCACTGCTGGAGCTGCTACTGCTTTGCTTACAGCGTCGTCAATATCTACTCCACTGAGTGCAGCTACAAGAGCTTTTACTCGTGAGTCGTCTACTGTTACGCCTGCTGCTTCGAGCACTTTTTTGACGGTTGCTTCATCAACAGTTCCACCTGCTTTGTGGATTGTTAGTGCTGCATAGATGTATTCCATTGTTTTTTTCCTCCTTACCCAAATAGCGCGCCCATTCCTGCGGCTGCTGCTCCTTCTTCGTCAGCATCGTCATCTTTCTTTTCTTCTTCTTGTGAAGAAGTTGTTTGTTCTGATGTTGCTTGTGTTGATGGAGCTGCATTCTTGAATGCTATGAGCTCTTGACTAAGCGCTTCATCTGGTAAGTGTGATATGAGAGCATATACGTGCAGTTGTGCGGTGGAGAGTAACTCTTCGCTGTTGTCTGCAGTGATGTATGCTGATTCTCTTGCAAGATTTCTTGCGTTTCTTGCTGCCGTTGTTAGGATCAGTTGTATTGTATCCGTTGTTGGTATCGCTGCATGTACCGATAGGTTTAGCGCGCCAACAGCTGCTGCTTGCAATTCAGAGATATATGCCTCTTCGTCTATGTCAAGTACATGTTTTGTGAGTATTTCTCCGTTTTCATATACTGCTGTAAGTGCGAGTCCTACTTCCATTGGGCGAATGTTAAGTCTTGTAAGGAGTCCTGCTAATGCCGGGCTTATTACTTCGCCTTCTTTACATACTATTTTCTCTTGTTTAATAGCGACTTTTCCGCCTTCTACACCTGTTTTTAGGCCGAATTTACCTAATTCTCCAATAATTGGTCCTGGCGCAAATGGAGTTGCTCCTGATGGTACGACAATGTCTTTTGGAGCAATTTGTCCACCTTTGGCTGGTGCAGGACTCTTATTCTGTTTTAGGATTTTAAAGAGAGTAAATGGATTTTCTTTTGTAAATAATAGCGCAGGCATCCCTTTGAGGTGTTCTGAAAGGCCTTGAATATTTTCTTTTTGTGCCTGATTGAGTGCTACATTTATCAGCCTTCTCTTTGTCATACGAATATAACAAATATCTCGTAATTTCTCTCGCATTTCTTGGAGCTGCTTTGCAGGAAGATTATCCATGTCTACTGCTCCAATAATGGGATAATTCTGAATGAGTTCAGTAAATTCATCTACTGTTTTTGTTTTGTGCGTACTGTAGGTCATTTAGAGCACCACCGGCTTGCCCATCGTAAGTTTGACAAGAGCGTTTTTTATATTGTTTTCTTCTAGAGGTAAGTTCGTGCGTAGTTGAGTATACACACGATGCATGTTCTCTGAAACTTCTTTTTCGTCCTGATCGGCAGTTCCTACAAGAAGATGTACCACTGGATCTTTTTTTGCTACAACACGTATTGTTTGTTGGAGACGATCATATAGAGGTTGAAGATTCGTTTTTGGAGGTACTACACATCCTGCTTTTGGATCAGGCATTTTTCCTCTAGGCCCAAGGATGCGTCCAAACGTTTTAGCTACAGCAGCCATGATATTTGCTTGCGCGATAAAATAGTGATATGTTGAGGCAACATTTTTTAATTCTTTTTTACTTAATGCAGAGAATTCTTCTTGTGTGAGAACTCTGTCACACACTTTTCTTGCTTCTTCTTCAAGCTCTGGACCAACTAATGCACAAATGAGGAGTTTTTTTCCATTGGTGTAAGGCAGTTGAACATAAAAGTCTACGTGATCATCAGGTTTTTTAAAGTTAAGATTTTTTAGATTGATAATGAAATCTACGCTTTGGACAAATTTTCTTTGTTGCGCGTCTTCTTTTGCTTGTGCAAGTTTTTGTTGTATATGTTGTAGTTCCATATTATTCTCTCCTTCCGAAGAAGTATTCGAGTACTAGTAAGAATTTTGTCTCTTTTATAAAGTTTGTTACTTTTTTTAGTTGGTTTGCTGACGAATAACGTCTCGTATGTCGATACACCCTCTCTGATTGCTCGTTCGGTCCGGGCACACAGTCACCATCCCTGGAAAAACATAATATGTTGAACCTATTCGCATAAACAACGCACGTTCATCTACCGGATGTGTTGTTCGCTGTCGGGGCGCGACTTGTTGATAAATAATGTGTGTTTGTTGCGAACGCTGTTGACTTGGCGCCGATTGTTGTCTAAGCCGCTGTTCGAGTCGATACACTTCTTGCTCCCGCTCTTGCAGTTGTTGTCTGAGTTCTTGATTTTGTGTGCGCACAGTTTGATATTGCGCCGTTACATGCGAGAGTTGATCTGTTGTATGAAGCAAGTCTTCGATAAGATAAAGCGATCTGCTTGGCTCAGGGACTCCGTAATACTCTTGAAGTGTATGTCGTATAGTTGTAAGAGAGATATTTCTTGTATCAACTCGCGTTTTCTCTGGTCGATACATAGGAAGTTGGTGATGTTGCCTCGTAATACGCGCTATTTCAGCATCGACCGGCGAGCTTTGCTGTACTCTCGCAGTCTGTGCGCAGCCTGAAAGTATGCTTACACCCAATAAGAGCCACGCAAGTGTTTTTTTCATGCATCTAAAAGAGCGTATTTTTTAAAAAGAGCTTTCTGTCTCTTATCCGAAAAAACATGTGTTCTAAGCAGAGAATCTTCAGTTTTCAAAAGCAGTTATTGCATTGGTATGCAGTGCATGGCCGCGACCTTCCCTGGAGGAAAACCACAAACGCATATCATATCGCCCTTTCTGAGCTGATGCTTCAACAAACACAGGTTTCTCGCGTCATCAAAAAATATGCGTTGTTTACAGAGAAGTACAATAAACCAGAACAATTATTGTCTGCGCCGCTTTCTGAGGTCCTCTTTGATTGGCAAGGTCTTGGGTATAATCGTCGCGCGTTGTATGCACGCAACGTTGCTCTTTTGTGTGCGCAGACGAGCAAGCCTTCGTTTGAGCAGTTGCTTGAGGTTAAAGGCATTGGTACGTACTCTGCTGCCGCCATTTGTATTTTTGCATATAACCACGATCGAGCAGCAATAGATGTTAATGTGCGCAGAGTGCTTTCGCGCGTCTTTGGAGCAGTCTCTGATGCATTCATCGCAACTCTTGTTCCCGTAGGAAAAAGCCGAGACTGGCATAATGCACTTATGGATTTTGGTTCAGTCGTGTGTACGAAAAAAAATCCTTCTTGTGCAACATGCATATTCAAAGAGTCTTGCACCGCTGTTAATCAAGGACTTCTTTCTTCTGAGAAGACACTCTCTCAAAAAAAGTTTTTAGGAAGCGTTCGGTGGCATCGCGGCCAGATTCTCAAGCAATTAGTCCTGTATCCGCACACACATGAAAAACTCTTTACTATGCTCGAACCACGATATCGGACCAAAAAGGCGTACGAAGAGGCACTCAATCAGCTCATTCAAGAATCCTTTCTTGAGCGAGTACAGGACAAGTATCGTATTAAAGAATAGCGCGTATTAATACATGAATATACGCCGCGACCCGGATTTGAACCGGGAACTCCTTGCGGAACCGGTTTTCAAGACCGGCGCAATACCAGATTATGCGATCGCGGCAGGGCGTATAAGAGAAATAAGAGGCGCATTTTTAAGTGTTTCTAAGAAAAAGTGGGCCCGCCCAGACTCGAACTGGGGACCTTCTCGGTGTAAACGAGACGTTATAGCCACTAAACTACGGGCCCATGCAGGTGATGAGTAACTAATTATTTATAAACACTTCTATGTGTTTACAAAGCCCTTTCCGCGATTTGAACGCGGGGCCTCTACATTACCAATGTAGCGCTCTACCGACTGAGCTAAAAGGGCATACAGGCATAAAATGCGGTTTGTTTGAAAAACTTATCGTTTTTCGTTCAAGAACACAAATCTATTTAGTCGCCACTCGTAAGAGAAAACTATTTTAATCAGTGCATCTTTGTACAGGTATGACTATGGATCTCAAGCAACAGACTGTTGAACCGCGACAATTACCGAATCTGTTAGTTGTACTTCGATTATATGAAATGGTTATGCAAAACATACACCAATTACCCTCTTTGGGCATTAAACAAGAGACCTTTGAAGAAATAAACGATCCTAACATTTATTTACGCCTCCACCAAAACAATGAAATACTACAAAAGCGTCAAGAAGGATACTTCATCGCAAATCAAATAGACGAATTATTTCAGCAAGCAACCCAGGGAGATTATATCTCGCCCAATTCTCAAATACGCAAAGACATAACAGATCTACTCGGCACCGACCATGGATTACCGGCTCACTTCTTTCCTAAAAAAACAAGTAGTCCAGGCAAAGATCCCTATGCAGTTTTTAATAATCCGGGCCTAGCAGAACAACAAAAAAACCTTATGAGTAGAGCTAAGGAATTAGATGCAAGAATAGACAGTATCTCAAGCGGACGATATAATATTTAAAAGAATAGAGAGTATGCGGGGGAAGGGATTCGAACCCTCGAAGACCTATGTCACAGGATCTTAAGTCCTGCCCCTTTGACCGCTCGGGAACCCCCGCATAATAAAAAGAAGATTCTCTTCATTTTTAAATAGCTATGGTGTTTCGAGGTTAAGATATTTCTTTGTCTCGTTTAAAACATTTGCTACGTCTTTTTTTGCTAATTGATCAAATTTTTTCATTTCTCGCTGGAGAAAGAATTTTTCTCCTATGACGCGAAGAAAAAAGAGGGTTGCTTTATTTTGCCATCGACCTTCAAAATCTGAGACTACATATGCCTCCGCTGTTAGCGTAAAGTCAGCTTCTTGTGTCTGCACTTCTTTCTCATCCAGTATTGTAGTTACGTTCTTAAGATCTTTTACTGTGCATACAAGGCGCATACGTATTTTCACGTAATCGCTCATCCTTCGGTCACTGTCAAAATGTATGTGTATGTCTTTTCCGTTTTCGTGCACGATTTCATTATGGTCTTTTTCAAGGTAATCATAGCCATTTCGCTCTATTATAACTCTCAGATGACTCCAAAGCTCTCTAAAGTGTAAATATCCTTTGTACTGTATCGTTTTTGTTGGTTGTACGAGTGTGTATTCTGCCATTATGCTAGCTCCATATGAAGTATTTTTTTTGCTCCATCCATTATTTGCTGTATTTCTTCTTCAAGCGGTCCTGCGTATACTTGGTCAAATTCTCGTTTAAATAGGTACTCATTGTACAGCTTTGCAAGCGCTTTGTCCATGAGTCGATTTTTTTCAAGATTCTGCCAATCTACTTGTACGTCTGCTGATATAATTATATGAAATCGTGCGTTCATGCCTTGTTTTTTTTGTCCGTTCTGAGTAATTTGTACTGGGTGCGCGTCTACTGATTTCCATTCGAGTTTGTATACGTATTTGACGTATTCATTTATTTTTTTGTCAGGTTTCATGTTTACTGTTATTTCTCTTCCTTCTGGAGAGCCTTCTTTTTCTTTCCACCTTGTTTCAAACAAGTCGTAGTTTCTACTGACAAAAAAGTTACAGAGGTAATCGTATAATCCTTGAAAGTCAAAGTCTCCCGAGTATCGGAGATAAAATGTGCGTGTTTTGTTACTTCTCACTCTGTGTTATTGAGAAGATTCCTATTTAAATGTTTATAAGTCCGGCTCGTCGATGTGTGCGCGTATTTTTCTTTCTTCTTCTCGTAAGTATATAGTGTCACGTATGAGCTCAAAAAGTGCCGGATTTATTTTTATAATGTCTTTTATTGTAATGTACCCGATGAGTGCATCCTGTTCGATCACTGGAAGGTGACGTATATCATTGTTTTTCATAAGCACGAGTGCGTGGTAAAGGTCTTTATCTGGGTGTATTGTTATAATTTCTTGTGTCATGATCTCTTCTGCGGGCACGCTTGCTGGAAGCCTTCCTTCTGCCACTATCTCAGTAATAATATCACTTTTTGTGAGTACGCCAAGAAGGTGTTGGTCTTGTGTAATTAACAAGCTACCTACATTCTTCTCTTTCATCACTTGCGCACAAAAGCGTATTGAACAATCTTTTGATGCCGTTATCGGCTTGCGAGTCATTATTTCGCGAACACGTACACCAGTTCTCATACAGCCAGTAATGGTTCTACATATAAAAAGTTATAGAACTATTTGATAGTCAGTTCCTATGTGTTTTTCGATTGCTGTACAAAATGCTTTTGTTATCTTCGCTACTACGTATGTTTCTTGTGCGAGCGCAGCGTCACATTCTTCTTCACTTAGAGGAGTAATTGGTGTAAACGCGAGGTCTAATTGCAGGTATTCTCGCTCTCCAGAGATATTTTTTATGAGGTACACATTTTTTTCTGTGAAGATAAATTCATGTACGCTCTCTCCTTGTTGTATGCGTATCTTTGCGCGTTCATGTTCTGCAAGTTGTTTTCTTTGCAGGTGTTCAATAACCGTTTTGTAGAAGTCTCCTGCTTCTCGTTGTAGTTTACTCAGCTCCGCCCTATTAATCGCAGTTTTTTTCTTCTTGAGAGCACCGTGTTGTTCTTCGATGAGATCGTATATTTCGAGATATCTTTGCGGTATTCTTCCTGCCTCGATAAATTCTTCTTTAAAGGCTTTGCGTAAGTCTTTTTGTTTGACTTCCTTGTCATAGGCTCGCATGAGGTCTTGTAACATTACTTGTATGTTGTCATAGAGGTGTTTGATGTGTTCCTCGTCCTTTTTCTCTTGGAGCGTCTCAAATAAGGCATTTAACTCTTTGAGGTAATCCTCTGATTTTTTGTATAAATCGTCAATTTCTGCACCGCTTACTTCTAGTTTGTCTCCGTGTTCTATTGCTTTTCTTACTTTGAGAACGTATTCGAGGTCTTTAACATTTTTTTCCTTGAAGAGTTTTTTCTTCACAAATGTTTCTCTCATTACGCTCACTAGTTCTTTTGGTGTCGGAGGAGGGTTTCCATCAAGCATGATCGCTGCTTGGCTGGGAGTTACTGTTGCCCAGAAGAAGTCATCTACAGCGATTTCTTTTAGTTTCATGGTTACTCGTTTTAGATACTGGTCTCCGTAGGTAATGAACTGATCAATTGCTTCTTGCGATGGTTTTATACGCCCCATTTCAAGAAGTTGTTTCCATGGCATGAATATTCCTCTGTCGTACAGAGGTATTCCGTCTCGTAAGAACGTAAAGATAACTGGATTTGCTTCTTTTATGTTGTCCCAGAAGTCTGTTAGGATGTACACTTGTATGTTAATCTTATTTTTTACTCCAGTCAACTCTCCTGCTTGGAATCCTTGGTCGATAATAATAGAACGCAGTTTGTCTCGTAGTTCTGTTCGCGTCATTTTCTTCACGTCTGTGTCGTCAATAACAATGAATACGTCTACGTCACTCTTTGTAGTGGCCGTTCCCTGGACTAGGCTTCCTCCGAGTACATACGCGACAATGTATTTCTCAAACTTCTTAAGCACCATTTGTTTGTGTATTTCTACCAGTTTAATTGCTTGCAATACCCCTACATCGTACACTGTCGTGCTTAATGCGATGTCTTGTAATACTTCGTATTTTGCATCTTTACATAAATCCCATAATTCAGTGAGGAGAAGTATTTCTGGTTGCAATTTTGAGTCTATTTCTTTTGCTTCCTGTGCAAATATAGTGGTGAGTTTTTCCTTGAGTTGTTCTTTAGTTAATTTTTTCGTATCTGAATCGTCAAGTAAGATAAGCAAAGATACTGCGTCTTTAGGATAATTCTCTGGAAGCGCCTCAGGCGGGCGTGGTGGCAAGACACTCATTCCAAGAATATAATCTTTAAATCGCGTAAAGAGTTTTTCTTTATACGCGTCAATTTTGGTTCTCATTGCTTCGAGTTGTTCTGCAGCAAGTTCTTGTGGGTGCTTGTTATCCATGCTAATAAAAAGGGAGTCCCCCTTTAAAATAGTTTTGGCAAAACTCGAAAAAAATCAGCTTCTCACTCAAGAATAGCAATAAGACTTAAAAAGGAGTTATACTACATTACCGTATGGCAGAAGAAAAGAAAAAGAGCGTACACGATACGCTATATGATATTATACGATCCGCGAACGCGAATTCGAGCACTATCGATGAAGCACTTGAACAGATAACTGGTTTTGAAAAAGAACTGGACGATAAAACAGGCCAAATTGAAACTGTACACACACAAGTGTATGAAGGTTTTAAAAAAAGACTGGCAGAAACAATATCGAATCCGGCGACTGACAAGGTTACAACGCATGAAAAGACAATAAAAAAATCTCTGACTGAAACTCTTGAAGAGTACATGACATCACACAACATTGATGTCAAGGAAGTAACGAAAGGACTTGCTAGCGAGGATGAGAAATTAGAAGCACTTGTTTCATTATACGATGTTAAAGTACCTGCAGGAGAAAACAACATCAGTATGATGCAAATTTATCAGAGCTTACAGTTAAATAAGAATCAGACAGTAAATGAGTTATATCAATTATTACGACAACACAGCATACAAGCTCCTGAAGCATACAAATCTGCTCTAAGAGGTTCCATTAATACAGTATTTAATAAATTTGCTCCCCACGAGCTTATAAAAAAGGCTAAAAGCCTAATTAAATCTCAAGCAACATATGAAATAGCAAACATAGCTGGATTTCACACCAACGTTCCACGTAGGTTTGCTTCGTTCTATACAGCAGTAAAAACAGGAAATTCAGAGGCTTTAAGCAAGTATGGTATCCAAGCAAAACCACTGTACGAACAAAAAAATAATGTGATCCCCCTTAAATCTACCTATAAAGAAGCAGCATAAAAATATTTTCTCATTTTTTCTTTAATTTATTAATCTGACTGGTTCTGTTATGAGTTCTTGTTTTTCAAACAGCTCACCAATCAGTGAAATATCTCCGTGTTCGCGCAGGTCTTCTTCTGGTCGTATGCGCACACCCACTATTTCTATTCGTTCTGGTATGTAGGGTATGGTTATAGC
>SKHI01000032.1 GCA_007117065.1 Candidatus Woesearchaeota archaeon | reverse complement strand
TCTCTGGTTAATGTAAATCCAAAATGAACACTACTAAGTGATAGTGAAAACATTTATATATGTGTATTTACTTCTAAGCCTATGAAAGATGTGCCTTATCTACTTATACCTACTAAATACGGAACTGTACCAATGCCTGTTTCCGATTCTGCAGGACCATTAAAAGGTTATGATGCTTGGTCTCATGTGAAGATTCCCTTTGTACCGCGCCATTTGGACTACGAAAGATTAGGGGTTCCAGACACTGTTCCTGTAGTGTAGCTCGACGATTTGTATACCGGCCCGGTACAGCGTATAAGGAAGACGCTCTGTGTACATTTTGATCCTGCTGACCAGAGAGTAGCAGATCATAAAATGTTTGAAGAAGTAGCTAAAAAAGTCCAAAGAACTACTGGTGCCGATTACTTACATATTACTCACAAAAAGTATCCGGAAAAACATGCTATCGACTTCAAAATAACGCCATATTACAAAAAATAAATATTGTTCCAGTCAAAATTCTCTCTAGTACACGTGCTCTATACTTATATACTTCTGTCTACTCATCCTGGTGTATGAAGTTCGTGTTCATCACTGATATTCATCTGGGTTTGGAAAAGAAATATTCTTCTGTTCCCAGCAATCATGAAATACTCTCCTTGCTTGATCACTTTGTCTCAGATCTGACGCAGCATATACAGCCTGATTGTGTCATTGTAAATGGTGATCTTATCGAGGCTATTAATACAAAATTAGATATGCATCATATGCGTGTTGTGACAGATATTCTCAGCAACCTACCGTGTCCTGTGTAATTATGTTGCAGGTAATCATGATGTTCAACATCTCTCTTCAAAGGAGTTTCTCTCTTTGACGAACACTGCTCGTTTATGGTACTCTTTTGATATCCAATCCGTTCACATTAGCATACTGTTTTCCCAAGAACGTTCTCATGGCATTTTTGTTTCTCAAGAACAACTCTCCTAGTTAGAACAAGACCTAGCTCAAACGAACAAGAAAACCATTGTGTGCCTCCACCATTCTCTTGCTGATCAAGACCTCGCCGATAATCATTGGTTTTCATCACGTCCTACGTCTGGTCTGATTCAAAATCGGAAGGCGGTGCGTGCTCTGTTGGATAATGCAAAAAATGTGGTTGCTGTATTACAAGGGCACTTACATTGGAATAAGAAACATGTTCATAATGACATTGCTTATTTCTCTGTTCAATCGTTTAGCAATAACATAAATCCTACGTCACGTATCTGTGGTTCGTACGCAGTCATCGAACAAAGTTCTCATGGTCTAACAGTAGATCCGTGGATCCTACCCGCAGAAATTTGTCCATATATTGTAGCAACCATCCTTTCCATTATAACTAGTCTTAGGTTGGGTTATTGAAATAAATGAATAAACCAGTTCCTCAACTGGTTCCACCTACTCATTCTTGTATCAAAGACAATTTCTAAATGGCCTTGATCTACTAGTTTTAGGGTATAAAACCGTACAGAACGATCAGTTAACTGCTCGCCGTTTGTCTCAATGATGCGTCCAAATACTTCTACATCAAAATATGTGTTCTCCCTAAATATTCGATCTTGTAGTTCATACTCGAAGAAAGGATCTACTGCCCTTTCATTCTCAAAATTCATCGAGTCAATAAAGTCTTGTTTAAAGTAAATATTGTATGTGTATACTGAATCGTTTTGTATTAGTTCTCTTCTTCCATAAAACGAATGCATCATATTTGCATCTGTTAATACTGAATCCATAATATGTGTTATCAGGGGATTTGATAGATTTACTTCGTAAAAAATTATTTTAAGACCATTTTTTTTCCCGCGCAGTACCTCGACATTGTTTAGAGCATATATCTGATGCAAATCCTCTTGGTCTAGGTTTACTTGTTCATACCTATTAATCGTTCGTTCTATGGTTTTCTGTATTGTTTTCGCAGTATCTTCTATCTCCTCCTCAGTTAATGGTTGTTCATCCGAATACAGTTCAGGATGGTGGTAGTAGGATGGCTCAAAGACCTCAATAGAGTACGTGCTTAATCCGTTATTACCGAGTACTTCAGTTTCATATACGCAGCCTGATACTAGAACAAGCAATACGTAACAGATATATTTATTCATGTATGTTATCTCTGTTCCGTTGGCGCCCATTCATTGGCTAATATTTCCTGCAACTCTTCCATGCTTATTGAATGAGCCATCTCAGAGACATCAATATCTTGAACAGTAAATGAATGATTAGTAAACGTGAATACGTGTTCTGCAGTAAGATACTCATTAAGGAGACTACTGTATGCCTCGTAGCGGATTATGGACTGCTCAAGGAGTAATGTATCTGTGTTGAAATAAAGTGTTTGGATGACGCTTGGCGAGCTATTAAACTGTTGGAGCATTACAAAGGTTTCGTCCATAAAGTTTGCTATGTGTTTTTCTGAAACTACCTCGTGTTGAATAACTATGCGTTCGTCTTCTTTTTGAATAGTGCCCGTTGACTCGCGAAGCCCCTCCAGTACAGCTATGTATATGTCAAGTTCAAATATTTCTTCTGAGATGTCATCAAGTGGCCATGCGATCCAATAGTCAAACATATACGAATATGATGTATTTGCGATAATAATATTTTCAGGTGTTTTAATAATGCTATTTTCTCGATCTACCTCGCCTGACTCAGTATATGACATCATTTCGCCAGCAAAATTTTGTTGTAAGCTGACTGTGAATGAATAATACTTTACTTCTTCATTGACACGAATTAGTTCTTCGATATCTACATGACTTTGTTGCGTACACGCGGCCATAATGCTGAGAGCACAAATGAGTATTATTATGACTCTTTTCATAATACAATTTGGGACATTCTTAATATAAAAGTATGTTTTTTCCATATTCTAAACAGAATATATTGAGCGGGCTATTTTTATGATATGTGAAGGTTGTCTGAACGTGCTGTTCTAAAAAAATTTATTTGTAGACTAATTTTTTTCCGAATATTTGCTCAGAACGTTCTTGAATAGGCATATATCAGTAATTCCATGCGACTTACTGAACTTGCTCTTTATGACCGTCCTCGCGAGCGCCTTGCGCGCCTTGGATCTTCGGCTCTATCTGATGCGGAGCTAGTGGCCATTATTCTCAGCAGAGGAACTGCTCAGGAAAATGTTCTCAACCTTGCACAACGGCTTCTTTCAACATTTACCATAGACCGACTAGCGCGTTGCTCATTAGGTGAGCTCGAGTCTTTTCGCGGAATAGGACGAACCAAGGCGTGTCAACTACTTGCTTGCTTTGAGTTGGCTCAAAGAAAAAAATCGCACAAAAGCAATTCTTTACGCTGCGCAAAAGACGTGTATACCTACTGCATAAATAACATTTCCAACAAAGAACAAGAAGTATTCTTAGTACTCGTACTAGATACAAAAAATTGTGTGGTAGCATGCAAACAAGTAACGCAAGGCCTGCTGAACAAGGCACTTGTGCATCCAAGAGAGGTATTCAAATACGCTGTCAAAGAAAACGCAAACAGCATTATCCTCGTTCACAATCACCCCTCAGGCGATCCTAGTCCTTCAGAAGAAGACAAGAGAGTCACTGAGCAGCTACGAGAAGCTGGTGAAGTCTTAGGAATAACTGTTCTTGATCACGTAATCCTTGGTGAAGAAAGCTGGTACAGCTTTGCAGATGAACACAAAAAACTTTAGAGAGTTACGTCCAAATTTCTGTATGTTCCCACTCCTTAACTTCTTGTAGTGCTTGTTCCGCGTGTTCTGTGCAGTAATGCACCATTTCTTTGTCTACGTGTAAGCAGATGAGGCCTTTGATGAACTCTTCGTACGTCTGCGCTCCTTTACTTGTGCGCAAATAGTCACTTAGTTCTTTACTGATCCGATTGTTTGCCATGACAGTCTATAATTTTGTTTGTTCAAAAAAATAAAGGTCCGCCCTCCCGGATTTGAACCGGGGACCTCTCGGGAACGGCTGATCACAGGTCATTCATACCCTCTGGGTTTGTCTTGTGATTCTATTTACAGCCGAGCGCTCTAGCCAGGTTGAGCTAAGGGCGGGTTGTAGTATATGTAAAAAACAACGCATTTATAAGCGTATCTCTCACTATTGTTTGTTATGCGTAAACGACTCTTGCAAGCAGATGCTCTTTTAGGTTCCTTAAGTAATCAACTTCCTTTTTCTGCTGTTAATCCTGACAATGCGTCTCGTATTCGTTCCCGCTTTCTTAAAAAGCCTTTTGAGCCAGTATTCTCCTACGGTGATCTTCCTTCTTGTTCGCCAATTATAGACTCGCTTGCCTCATTGCGTTGTGGTTCGTGGACGTATGGTCGTTTACTTGAACAAGAGCGTCTTTTTTTGTTAAAAAAAGCCGCGCTTACTGAGGCCATTGGTACTCCTGCATTTGGCAAACATAGTGTTAGTGTGTATGGTCTTCCCAGTAAAGCACTTGTTGATAGAGCGTATGAATTGTTAACACTTGATCCTGTTGTTGAGGATGCTAAGATGAGCTATGTTTCTGTACGTAAACTGCTTGCTGAGACGTTTAAGAAACTTGGTTTTCGTTATGCGATTCGTCGTAAAAATATGGTTGCAAGCGCCCTACTTGATAATAACAAGAAAGTGCTGCATTTATGTGAGAAAACGCGTTTTAGTAAGACGTTTGCGTATCGTCTGGCTACTCATGAGATAGCTACGCATGCCTTGCGAGCGGAGAATGGTCAGTTGCAGAAGCTTTCGTTATTTACGCGAGGCACTCCTGAATACCTTGCTACAGAGGAGGGTTTGGCTGCGTATAATGAGGAGCGCGCGGGTGTTATGACACCAAATATTTTACGCTCATATGCTGGTCGCGTGATTGCTATTCATCTTTCTCAGACGCTTTCGTTTACTGAGGTGTTTTCTGAGTTGTCAAAATTTTTCCCTCCTAAGGATTCCTATACCTTGACTTTGCGTGCAAAAAGAGGTTTGGCACATGGTTCTGATTTGGGTGCCTGTACAAAGGATTACTTGTATCTAGATGGGTATTTTCAGATTAAAAAATATGTTTCTAATGGAGGTGATTTGCGAGATATTTACGCTGCGAAAATAAGCATTTCCGAGGCTAAAAAATTACGCTCTAAGCTCATACCTGCTAAGCACATTCCAGAACCTGTTATTGAGTGGGTTCGTCATGAGCAATTCTTTCGTTAATCGAGTCGTTTAATAACGTGTTCATTGCTATGGGTTGTTCGTTCGCGTCCATTGTTTCCATCAAACTTCACTTTCATGTTTGGAAGGACGATATCTCCTACTAATGCAAGCGGGGTGCGTACGGAGTATGTGATGATGCGTTCTTCAAATGCTTCAAGCACATCCAAATCCCATCTCAGAAGTGTTCCCTGGTTCTTTTTATGTACTACTTTTGTTGGCTTTATTGTTCCCAGGTCATTTCGTTCAACTACTTCACAGAGTCCGTTCATCCGATCTATGACTCGTAAATTCTTTATAGCTTGTGCACTTCGATTTTTTATGTACAGACGTACTTTTATTTCGCTCGCATCATCAGATGAATCGCTTAGCTCCGCTTTCTTTGCGAGAAGAAGCGGGCTTCTGAGTAAGAAATATCCTACAATGGATCCTGCACCTAGGAGTACGAGTAGTACGAGTAGCCTGTAGTTAAAGCTGAGTTGAATAATTTGTTCTTCTAGCGGCTGTAGTTCTGTACTAAAGACGAGTGTTCTCTGGTCGTTTATGAATTCTATGGTAAATGGTGTGTTTGTTGCAAAGAAGAGTTGTTTCATTCGGCTTACTGGAAGCTCGATGCGGTGGGTGGTATTAATGTTTCCGTTGTTGCGTATAATATATGTCTTTTCTTCTTTAAAGAATGTTGTGCCTGAGATGCTGTCTTGCTCTACTACACTAAAGCTTGTTATCTCGATAAAGCCTTGTTGTGAACTCACCGTTCTGTTTTGCACTAATACTTCTATTGTGACTTGAACTTGTGTAGGTTCTTGGTAGGGGTTTATGCGAATGAGTCGTTCTGTTGCTTTCTCTCCCGAATCTCCTACTGGACCAAGGCTTGTGTGATATGAATCGTAGAAGAGTTCGCTACTTATGCGAACAGATAATTCTTCTTGCGTAAAGCTTCTTGCATTTCTATTCCTGAGGTGTACTTGTACTGGTATTGGTTCTCGGGGGTCTATGCTTGTTGGGTGTGTTGCTTCTAAGGCGATGCTGGGTACATATTCTCCGAGTGTTGTTTGTGGGTCGCGTATAAAGATGATGGGGTTTATTCGTGAGGTCACTCCTGTCACAGTATTTCGTATTGTTATTGGTACGCGATGTGTTCCTAGATTAACAAAGTTTCGCGGATTAACCTCTATGCGAAACGTTCCTATCTCTCCAGGCGCTACTTCGCCTGGTCTGGAGTCAATAAAAAGAAGATAACTAAATTCCTCGCTAGAGAGGGTGTAGCGTGCTGGCGTCGTTCCTAGATTACTTATTTGAATATCGAATATAGCGCTTTCGCCTGGGACAATTATTTCTTTTATTGTCACAACGCTTGCGCTAAAATCGGCGCTTACAACAGGAAGCAGTAGAAGCATAAACAAAACTATAAAGACGTATTTCTCTCTCACAGAATAAATAAGGCGCGTAGATGTTTATATAGTTTTTGCTCTTTATTCGTGGACTACGCTTCTGCCGTGTTCTTTTTGTATATGATAAATAGTGTCTCCTAGTGCATATAGTTTTTGTTCGTGACTGACAAGAATGAGTTGTTTTACAGGAAGTTCCTTGAGCACGTCTCTGAGACGATCTAGTTGTGCGTCACTAAATCCTTCTGTTGGTTCGTCTAAGAGAAGTATCTCTGATGGTACTGCTTTGATGAATGCGTGCATTGTTTGGTAGAGGCTGAGTCTGTATGCAAGTGCTACGCTTTGCTTTTCTCCTCCCGAGAGACTTGCTATTTCAATGTCGTAGCCGTCCTGACTGAGTATGGGGCTGAATTCTTCGTTTAAGCTTCCAAATAATCCTTCTTCTCCGAGGAGTTTATAGAGCCACTGGCTGAATGCTGCGCTACACTCTTGATGTATGCGTCTAAACACTTCTGTCTCTATTGTTTGTATTGCTTCAGCAAATTTTTTTTGCAGCAACAAAATGTTCTCCTGTACTTGTGAGTATGCTCTTTGCGCTTCCTTTTTTTGTTTCAGCTCCTCTGTTTTCTCCTTGTGTTGCTTTTGGACATATTCTCTTGTTTGTTGGGCGCGAACAAGACGAATTTTTGCCTCTGCATGTTGTTGTCTGCGTTGTTCGTACAGTTCTTTGTCCCTTGTGTATCCTTCTGCATCAAAAGGTACGGATTCCGGTATGGTTATTTCTTTGAGTTGTTTTTCAAGTTCTACAAGTCGTCTCGTATCTTGTTCTCTGCGTATTGCTGCCTGTTCATACAGTGCCTTTGCGCGCAGGTACGCGGTGTACTCTTCTTGTTTTTTCTTGAGGAGTGCATCTTTTTGCTTGCATAACTGAATTTTTTCTTGCAGTTTTGTAGTTGTTTCTTCTAGTTCAGTTCGTTTCTGTCGTTCTTCTTCTCGTCTCTTTTTTTGCACTTCTTTAAGCATTTCTTTATGCTCTTCTCTTACTTCTTGTTTGCAGGTGGGACAGGTGCTCAGATGCAGCGCTTCTTCATCTGGTGTGTGTAGGTTTCGGAGCATTTCTTGTTTTTGAGCGAGAAGATATTCTGCTCTCTGCTCTATTCTGCGTACAGTATCTCGTTGTTCTTGCACATCAGCTTTCGGCTCTGGTTGTTTGACTGTTTGTTCTTGTTTGTTTTTGCTAATTCGGCTGTACTCTTCTTGCAGATACCGTTGTTTTTCTTGTGCACGTATGCGTTGTTGGTTTTGCTTGTGGACCTCTTCTCGCAGTTCTTCTTGTGCTTGAAAGCGCTTTTTTTGCTCCTCTTCTTTTTGTCGATAGAGTTCTAGTGCCGTCTCTGCTTGAAGTACCTCTTTTTGTTGCCTCTGCTCTTCTTCCTCTAGTGTTTTCAGACTGTTTTGTACATCAAGCATTCCTTCCGCTTTTCCTTTGTGGTATTGTGCTTGCTCTTTAAGGGAGCGTACGAGTGTCGTGGTATTATCTAGTATTGTTTTATACTCGTCTATTCCATAAAGTCCTCTAAGAACGTCGAGTCGCTGTTTGGGCGCTTCTGTGATGATGCTTTTCATCTCTTCTTGCGGGGTGTATATTGTGTAGCGAAACAACATTCCTTTACTTTTATGAATAAGTGATTCTGGATAACCAAGGAGTTGAAGAATTCGTGCTTTCAGTTCAGTTGCAGAGAGTTCTTGGCTCTCACCATCAATGCGTAACATTCCTGTTTCCTGCCGTATTGCTTGTTGTCTTCTCCGTAACTCTCGGCGTATGAGAATATTTTTTTCACCAAGGAGAAAGCGTATTTCCACCCATCCGTTCTCCTCTCCGTGTCTGAGCAGGCTTTCTCCACTTATCTCTCCTTTACGCAGACCAAAGAGACCAAACTCTACGGCTTGAAGAATGCTTGACTTGCCGCTTCCTATATCTCCGGTAAGTAGTGTGATGCCTTGAGTGAATTGTATGTGTGTATCTTGATGTGAACGAAAGTTGTAAAGATGGACGGAGAGAAGCTGCATATCAAGAGGAATGTACTTTTCTTACTTAAATATTGGTGCTTGTCAGCAACCAGATAAGAGCAAGGTTTTTTAAGGAGTGTTCTGTAGTGAGATAATGAACGATTCATACTTCGGGCAGAGAAGTGATTCAGACCTTAGGTTCACTCTTGTAAATGCTGCTAAGTATTTATACAAAAGACCTTTTACACCTCCTGACTTTGCACTGATCGCCGATGGTCCGCAGGTAAGAAAAGAACTCGATTGTCTTTATGCTGATTCACGAAAGCAAGGGGCGTTAGCTATGCGCGCTACAAGAATGACTGCTCCTGCACCAAATCGTCGAAGAGAGCATCTCGTGCGGTTAACTAAACCTGGCTTGGCTGTTGTTGGTGCAACACTTGGTGCTTTGAGTGCTCCTTTGTTTCCAGAAATCAGCGACTATATCGCTCAGATGACAAATAATCCTGTATGGCAGACGGCACTTACTGGTGCAGCTTCTGTTGCATTGACTGGAGGGTTTACTGCTGTCGGATACGGGCTTGGTTCAGTAATACAAAGAATGTATACTCGCATAGTGTATCCATATGCGCATCTTGATGGAGCTTTTAAGCAGCTACAACATCGTCTTCAGAGATAATAGGTAAGAACGGAAAAGCTTTTTAAACAGTCTGTTATACCTTATTGTATTCAGCCCCGTAGTGTAGTGGCCAATCATACGAGCCTTTGGAGCTTGGGACCCCGGTTCAAATCCGGGCGGGGCTATCATAACGTTTTATAAAGATAGATATTCAATGTTTTAATTGTGTATGACTTAGATGCCAAACAAGACTTGTTGTATTCACTTCATATTCATGAGATATCAGTTGAAGGACTTTCAAAGACCCCTCCTCTTTTTTTAGACAAACAATTCATCCGAGATCTAAGAAAAAATTTCTTCGGAGAACAGGGGACTCGCACTGCTAAAGAGTTGAGTGAAAAAATTATCCTCGCTAAAAATCTCTTTTTTGAAATAAAAGTCCGTCTCAAACAGGAAGCTATCCTTGAAAATAAAAATTTAATCACAAAGAGCTTTTTTCGACATATAAAAAATAAGCAACAATCTTCCATACAGGAGATTGTATCTCTGTACGAATCGCTTGTACGGGCTCTAACCGACCTTTTTTATAAGCTAATAAATGAATCTAAGAGTTATTTAGAGCAATCCATAGTTTTACTTAAAAAAGAACTATCATTTGTTACGTTTACTTCATCTCCTGAACTCATTCGTAACTTACGAGCATTGCTTGTGTTTAAGGAAAAGAATCCAAAACTATATTCATTTGTGTCTCAGATGTGTGATGGTTATTATCGTAACATTCCATTTTCTACATTTATAGCTGTTTTATTCAAATTAACTGATTCGTATGTGCGTAAGATATTCACAGCAAATATGCTTGCTTTACGATCGATTCTACAAGAGGTTAATAGTGATTATGTGCCATTTGAGGAACTTTTACAACCGAGTTTACATCAATTTTTGAAATCTTTTATTCGACTGTTCTACCCTCGAATTAATAATTTTACATCTGCAAGTCCTATTGAGTTAAGTCACGGCCTATTCGTAATCCTATCGAAATTTGTATCTAAAAAACGATATTTATCTCCAAACACCATGCTCGCGTTGCGATCTTATATAGATAATAACATTTATTTCGATAAAGATGAAAGTAACTATCTGGGCTCTTTTCCTTTATCATATATTATTTCCAATCCTTCATTACCAAATTTGCTTTCTCGATGCGCCATTCGCCGGATACATAATCCAAAAGAGATTGAGTTATTGGCTCTTATAGGACATTCACTAGATAAACTATCTTATGAAATATCTGATATTGGGAATGTGTACAAAAATATTACTGAGCCTTTGTCGCGCAATATTATTTCTTTATCTTTTTTTATCCAACTATTAAAAGTTACGCCTTTATCAAGTTTTACAAAACCACTAACGTTTGGGCAATTGCGGGATATGCTTTTATTAGATGGAACTGGCCCGGTTTTATCAAGCAGAAAAAAAGTGCTATTCATTTTATCGGGTTCCGACCATAATGGTACTTTCGCCGATATGTATGATCTCCTTGAACAATTCCCTGCGGAGCAATTTAGTATTGAACTCAGCTATTATGGTGAAAGAGGTAATATCTTTTACGAGAGATTACGGGCATTTTCTTCTAAATTATTAAATCGTACCTCGCGCCCGTTACAGAAATTTAGACAAATTATTAAGCTTTCAGGATCTAAACAGAGAATTGATTATTTATTCATCGCTGCTCATGGTTCTACATCAATAATAGATCTTTTTAACTTAAATCTTGATTCTCATCTGGTTACCTCCGAATTATTTCTTTCAATCAAAGAGTTTCTCTCTGAAGATTGCTTGGTTGTTCTCGCTTCTTGCTCTACTGGCAATCAAAAAAATGGAGTTGTGCCAATAGCACAACACATTGCAACTGCCTTACAGCGCCGCGTTATTGCTCCGTCAAAAGATTGTAATATAAAACGCGTTATACTATCGAGCTCAGGAAACATTCAAGATGTGGTTTATTCAATGGGCGCTGAGTCTGTACATTTTTACCCCTGAACATGTATGCTCAGTCAAGTAGTGGTTAATTTATATGATGAATTCTTTACAGATGTTGACTCTCACAGATACTTCTTTTGAATACCCATTTCTCACTACTGGAGACAAAAAAACAATACTTTTTATACTACTGTGCAGTAGCTTTTTTATGAAAGAAGCTGAAACAATCAATACTGTATATACGATTCGCGGTATACAGGGAGAAAAACAGTATGAACTCATGCGTCAGGTATTAGAACATGTGCTACAAGCTGGATATGCATTACGCACAGGGCAGGAAGCTGTACTTAATTCGTGCATTGAATGCCTCTCTGGTCGAACGTGGGTTGAGAAAGTCAGATTGGATGGCTCTCTGTATATTGAGACTGGTAGAGGCGTTAATTTCATAACGCTCAGCATAACTACCTCGCAGAATCAGGACCGATGGCATGAGGACTTAACGAGAACTATTGATACGTATTGTGTACGAAATGACATTTCCAATGTCACAAGAAAGCACACTGATCCAAGACGCCCTCGCAGATATCATGTGAAATGATAATTTCTGTACACTACTCTTCGTCAGTGCGACAATTGTCTGTGTACCTTGCAATATCTTTCTTTTACTTGAAGGAGTTGTTCTCGTGTTAGCCGTTCATTAGTATTTAATTCCCGGAAGTATTCTGTTACGCATCCTTCCTCTAAATCCAAATAGTTA
>SKHI01000018.1 GCA_007117065.1 Candidatus Woesearchaeota archaeon | reverse complement strand
GACTCCTTAGTCGACTATGGCTTCAGACTACCTAGTGCGTATGATAACAGACCACTCAAATGGAAAGAATTCGAAGAACGCATGCCAGCAAGTACACTGTTTATATCAGCAACACCGGGAGACTATGAAGCACAAGTAAGCACAATAACAGAAGTCATCATTCGCCCAACAGGATTACTCGACCCAGAAGTAGCTGTACGAAAAAAAGAAGGACAAATAGATGATATCATCACAGAATGTAAACGAGCAGAAGAACAAAACGAGCGCGTACTCATCACTACACTTACAAAGAAAATGGCTGAGGACTTGACAAACTATCTGGCAAGATATGAAATACAAGTACGGTATCTACATAGCGAAATCGATACTCTCGAGCGAACAGAACTGTTACGGCAACTCAGAGCAAAAGAATTTGATGTACTTGTAGGAATAAACTTGCTCAGAGAAGGAATAGACTTACCCGAGGTAGGACTCGTAATTATTCTTGATGCAGATAAGGAAGGATTTTTACGAAATACACGAAGCCTTTTACAAATCATCGGGCGCGCAGCAAGAAATCAAAACGGAAGAGTAATCATGTACGCCAACACACAGACAAGAAGCATGCGAGAAGCAATAACAACTACCCATGCACGAAGAAAGGCACAGGTAGCGTACAACAGCACTCATAACATAACTCCAAAAACAATACAGAAAGCAATCCCAGAAGCTAAAACAGTTATTAAAGACATAAAACACATTCCGGAAGCTAAAATAAGTGAGATGATTGAGCAAGTACGAGCAGAAATGAAGCAAGCCGCCGAGAACTTAGAATTCGAAGTCGCTATCGCACTGCGAGAAAAAATAAAGCAGCTAGAAGCGAGGATAAAGAAGTAACTAATTTCTATTTACAACAATATCAGACACTTCCATACTGGAAGGAAGAAGAAGAGAGCTTACAAGCACTTTAGCAAGCTCCTTAGCAGACATGTACCCTTCTTTGACAACACCACCGCGTAAGTTAGAATTAAAGCCCCCAGGACTAAACGTAATTACTCGGGAAGAAGAGTCAGCAAGCTCAATTCGTAAAGAACGAGTAAATCCCTGAATAGCATGTTTTGAGCTACAATAAACAGGGTGCTCAGAAGCCCCTTTCAAACCAGCAGTTGAGCTTACAAAAACAACATCGGCAGTGTCCCGTATCTCACCAAAGAGCGCATTAACTAACTGAATGGATGAAAGAATATTTACACGAAATAACGTATCAACACAAAAAGTTATTTCACCCACACGAGCAAGAGGCATGATACCTGCATTAAGAATAAGAGCACGAAATGCTGAGTGTTCCTGTTTGATAACCTGTATAGCTTGCTCAACACTCTTCTCAGAGGATAAATCAGTGACAATATCAATAAATGGAGAGCTGCTTTTTGAAAGATTCACCACTCGAAAGCCTTTTTATTGTAATAAAAGACCTGTCTCTAAGCCCAGCCCACTGCTTGCACCGGTAATAATAACTGTTTCCATAGTATTATTTTCACAAGCGCATTAAAAAAGATTTAGTTAGATACTTGGAGAAAAGGTCAACGGAATCATTGAATCTTGTGTTTTCAAGCCAACTGTACCAGTAACGTATCGTATACTCCCATCATAATATATGCTTGCTAAGGCACCATCAGTAAAAGAAAACGAGGATAAATATTGCGAACTAAACGGATTTCGTGCCGGAGACACTACATTGCTCCCTACAGACAAGATAGTATCATCCTTGTGCACGCCCATTATCTCTGTACTGATATTTGCAAGGGCGGCTTCAGAAATAAGTCGTGCAAAAATCGTGGTTGTATCAGGCCTGTTATTGCTTATGTGACGCAAGATTTTACTACGAATATCAAGGTACTCTTCAGGCACAGTCGCAATTTTTAGCAAAGCAACAAGATTTCGTGTATCAACAGAATGTCCGTAAAGGCACTCTTGTAAGCGAACATATAGTTCATTATTCATTTGCGAGGAGAAACATAAATTGTTTAAAAATATATCTGTAAAAGAGCCATAATATTGTCGATATCAAAAAACGTTACACAAGTTTTTATATCAACGCGCACAAGAAAAAGCATATGGATATCTGTATTGGGATTCAAGGAGGACGAGGGAGCTCAAACGAGACGGCATGTAGATTTTTACGGATACATATGGGTGGAAAAAAGCCAGCATACGCTATCTCTACACGACAGAAAACGTATTAAAAGCACTCCAGAACGACGAGATACAGTACGGAACCTTTGCATGGAGCTCATCAAGAAAAGGGCTTGTAGAAGAAACCCAACAAGCAATACAAACGTACGATTATGAGCTCGTCGATACATATTGCATAACAATAAACCACGTATTGCTCCAAAAACAAGATATTGACAATAATAAAACAGTATATATCCACTCCCACCCTCAAGCACTCAACGAGCATGAAACGTACTTACGAAGCAAATTCTCAGACATCACGTTCTGTACAGAAATAGATACTGCACAAGCAGCAAATAACATGAAAAATAATGCGTATAAAAAAAATAGTTTGGTGATTGCACCAAAAGAATGTGCAGACATCTACGGCCTAAAAATACACTCCCTACAACTAACAAGTAACGCAGGATATACAACAACGATTTATCTCGTAAAGAAAAAAGTAGTCTGAGTACAGAAAATATACACAAGATACGTTCATCGTATCAGTAAGAAAGCAATCATTCATTGCTCGATGAAACAGTCTTTGTGTAGAGGAGAAATCACTGGACAGAGAAACACAAACTTCTAAAAAGAAAGACTAACTCACAAGAGTAATGAAAGACATTGTTATTCGCGGAGCACGGGAACATAACCTCAAAAACATCACCGTAACCATCCCGAGAGATAAACTCACTGTCATTACAGGACTATCGGGCAGTGGAAAAAGCACACTTGCTTTTGATACACTCTATGCCGAAGGACAGAGAAGATATGTTGAAAGCCTCTCCGCATACGCAAGACAATTTCTTGGCATAATGCACAAGCCAGATGTAGACAGCATTGAAGGACTAAGCCCCGCAATAAGCATAGAGCAAAAAAGCACAAGTAAAAACCCTCGCAGTACGGTAGGAACAGTTACGGAAATATACGATTACCTTCGCCTCCTCTATGCGCGCATGGGAGTAGCACATACTCCGGAAGGAGAATTAATTAAACGACGAAGCCCAGAAGAAATAACAACACGCATACAAGAAAAACATAAAGGAGTAATCACGCTTCTTGCACCCATAATCAGGGGAAGAAAAGGAACGTATGAACAACTCATAAAAGATCTAGGAGCACAAGGATACGTGCGAGTTCGCGTAGATGGCACCATACATCGAACAGATGAGGAAGTGCGACTTGAACGATACGTAAAACACGCCATAGAAGCAGTTCAAGACCGCGTTGATACAGCAAGTACTCAACGATTAACAGAAGCAATAGAAAAAGCACTCATAAAGGGAGAAGGGATGCTTATTGTATTGCAAGGGGATGAAGAGACAGCGTACACAGAATACAATGCTCCGGAAGGAAGCAGTATTAATTATGATAAACTTGAGCCAAGACTGTTTAGTTTTAACAGCCCGTTTGGTGCGTGCGAGCGCTGTCATGGAATCGGACACCTTAAGCAGTTTACCAAAGAACTCGTGATACCTGATGAAACACTCGCACTCGTAGATGGAGCAATAGCTGCATGGAGTAAACGCGTAGACGGCTGGAGGCTTGGACAACTCCAAGAAGCAAACAGAAGAATAAATTTGTACGAGCCATTTAACACACTCACAAAAGCACAACAAGATTTCGTACTCTGCGGAGGAGCGGGCTGGGAGGGCGTTCTTCCCATGCTTGAGAGACTCTATCATCAGACTGATAGTGAATACCGGCGAGGAAAACTAGAAGAGTACATGACAGAAGAAGATTGTCCAAGCTGTCAAGGAAAAAGACTCAAAGACGAAATACTACGCATAACAGTAGGAGAAAAAAACATCATAGAACTTACCGACATGAGCGTGCAAGAAGTACACGATTTCTTCACCACACTACAAACACCAAAAAATAAAGAAAGTATCGTTGCGCCTATAAAAAAAGAAATACTCGAACGACTCAGTTTTCTCATCAACGTAGGATTAGAATACCTAACATTGAGTCGGTCAGCAGGAACACTTAGTGGAGGAGAAGCACAGAGAATACGCTTAGCAACACAGATAGGAAGTAACCTCATGGGAGTAATGTATGTTCTGGATGAACCAAGTATTGGTCTGCACCAACGCGATAACCAAAAACTCATTGACACACTCAAAGGCCTGCGCGATCTGGGAAACACCGTCATTGTTGTAGAGCACGATGAAGATACCATACGCCAAGCAGACTACGTAATAGATCTTGGAGAAGGAGCTGGAAGGCATGGAGGAACAATAGTAGCACAAGGAAGCCCACAAGAGGTTGCAAAAAGTAATTCAGTTACAGGAGCATACCTAAACCACACAAAAACAATAGCAGTGCCAACGACAAGAAGAAAAAAAGGAGAAGAAATAGTGTTGACTGGATGTAGCGCAAATAATCTCAAAAACGTTACTGTCCGCATACCCACAAAAGTATTTACTTGTGTTACTGGAGTAAGTGGAAGCGGAAAGAGCACGCTTATCACGCACACAGTACAAAAAGCATTACGAAAAGAACTCTCAAAAGGAAAAGAACGACCAGGAGCGCATAAAAAAATAACCATCCCAGAAGGAATACGACACATCATTGAAATAGACCAAAGCCCGATAGGAAGAACCCCAAGAAGCAATCCGGCCACCTACACAAAAGTCTTTGATGATATACGCGCACTCTTTGCAAATACGAAAGAAGCAAAAATGCGTGGATACGACCAAGGAAGGTTTAGTTTTAACGTAAAGGGAGGCCGCTGTGAGACATGCAAGGGAGACGGCACCATAAAAATAGAGATGAGCTTCTTACCAGATGTGTACGTAGAGTGCGAAGAATGCAAAGGAACAAGATACAACAAAGAAACACTCATGGTACAATACAAAGGAAAAAACATTTCGCAAATACTTGACATGACCATAGAGGAAGCACAAGAATTCTTCGAAAAACACCCTTCCATTCGGAGAAAACTACGCATGCTCCAAGAAGTAGGCCTCGATTATATCAAACTCGGACAAGCAAGCACTACGCTCAGTGGTGGAGAGGCGCAGCGAATAAAGCTTACTAAAGAACTCGCTAAGAAAACGCGCGGAAACACTATTTATATCCTGGATGAGCCAACCACAGGACTTCACTTTGCTGACATAAGAAAGTTGTTGAAAGTATTGCAGCGACTCGTAGAAAAAGAAAATACTATCTTAGTAATCGAGCATAACTTGGATGTGATAAAGAGTGCTGATTGGATTATTGACTTAGGACCAGAAGGAGGCAGTAATGGTGGGCGCATCCTTGCAGAAGGGACTCCAGAAGAGATAGCAAAGAAAAACACGTACACAGCGCAGTTTCTTAAACCAGTACTGAATAAAGGAGTGCGTAAAACGCATAAAGAATTGTTGGCAGAGAAAATATGAGTTATTTGTTTTACAAGGAACGCTGAATAAATTATTTCATAAACTTCACGCCAGATTCGCCTGCAAATTCCTTATCCCCTGTAACGAATACGAATGTATTGTTTTGTGCGGTTGAGTATCCAAGGCAGTCAATGTAGCTAAGCTGATTTTTTGATCGTTTCTTACGATATCGAGAAGCTAACTGAATATCTGCAAGCGTTACAGGTATGCATAGTGGTTTATACGTAGTTATTATTTCATCGGATTTTTCTGCAGAGAAATCTTTTAGAAGGATGTAGTGTAGCTCTAAAAGGTTCATCATTGTTGTATGACATGTTTCGTTAAGGAGTTGTTTGTATAGAGCGTTTCCTCGAAGAATCTCTATGAGTGCGTATGTGTCTAAGAAGTATTCTCGTCCCATTTTTTCTTTTGCGCATCTCGTTCTTGCTGGCGGTTGTTATCACGCACTGCTTGTACATCCACGTCCCAGCCAGATAACTCTCCGTAGAGGTTTTTGAGTGGTTTTGGTTTTTGTATATCTACATGGATTTCTGTTTCTAAAGTGATGTTCTGGTCGTTAACGATTTCTCGTGGAATAATAATTCCAAAGCTGTTCCCCCACTTTTTTGGTTTAGTAACAATACGCATATAATGTATAATGTATAATTAGTTTATATGTGTTTCTAACAGAAAACCGAAAAATCAACATATAAGGTGGGAAAAAATACCACCCCCTCAAATAAATATCTACTCTGCATTACGAGCATAAGTCAATTATCTTTGACACAATATATATGCTCGATGAGTACTTTGCACCAATACGAACAACTACTTCTTAAGCACCACTGCTTCAAAACCAGCATCCACACCATCAGCCATTCTTTGTGCATATGAAACGCTTAACTCAATTGCATTTGTAAGGAGAGGATAGTTTCGAGTAACGTATTCGCGCAGATTCCTTGGTTTTGCAGATACAAATGGCATTATTTCATCACCTGGAAACATAGCATGCGAGTATTCTTTAGGCACAGCAGTTATTGTAGCAACTACATCAATTGATTCGCGTATAGGGTCGTATCGAGGCGCAAAGGGAGTTGTTCGTATTTCTTGTTCTGCAGCCAATTCATTAGACACAGCAATACACCATGGTAAAGCATACTGTGCAGTTATTAATTCACAAGTATTTGGATTCATTTGCTGTGTAGAAAGATACAGCCAATCACCCTCACCCATATGTTCATGTATTGTGTTTACAAGATCGTATTCAAACGCCTCTCTGTTTGAAAAAGTAGAACCCAAATACCAAAGTAAACGCTGGCCTTCTGGACGTACATCAGTTACTTGTGCGAATCCTTCTTTAAATTCTGCATGTATAGGATGTATGTGCGTAAATTTTTGTTTCATTTTTTTTGTACTGATTGCTAATTGTTTGGCAGCCACATCAATTGGAATGTATGTATGTGTATTAATATCATCGTACAACAGAGAAATCTTTTTTCCATCTCCTGGACCAATATCCACTACTGATGTAGGGGCGGAAGTAGTTTTTAATATATTATTTAATCCTGTAAGTAACTTATTTTCTGGTTCTAACATTAATTTTGCATATACACTTGGTGTTTGGATTAAATCTAAGTATCCATTTGTGCGATACCATCGCTGCGATGATGCTATCGACCATGTTCGCGTACCATCTTTGTTTTCACGCAGAAGAGTGGGAAATACCGCACCATTAAGGATTGCAAGAGTTGTTTTATCAAATAAATCGTTCATTGCCATCACTTTAACATAGTACTAAATATACTTAAAACTATTTAGCATAAGTTTTTAATATAACAAATATTTACACCACTAAATATGAAAAAGTTAAAATTATCTAAATTAGATTGGAAATTACTGCAATTACTGGATAAAAACCCTCAAGAAACAGTTTCTTCACTCGCAAAAAAATGCATCACGTCAAAAGAACGTATACATTATCGCATAAAACGCCTTGAAGAACACGACGTCATCACAGGATACTGGGCACTCATGCGCATACCAGCACACGCTTCAGCATACAAACTACTCATAAAAGATCGCTCGTTAGGAGCAAAAACAAAAGAATTCATACAGCACATCATACAAATGCCACAAGCAGGATGGATAGCACATACACAAGGAGCTTGGGATTATATAATTAGTATATACGGGCCAGATTATGAAGCAACAACATGTATCCAAGAAATTCTTACACACTACGGAACATATTTCTCAGAGAAAATGATCATTAAAGCAACCCATGCAACAAGCATTAACGAACGATACGTACATGATAACGCCTATGTAACCACGCATACAGACACATTTGGAAGTATACACAGACAATACGATGAATTAGAAACACACATAATTAATAAGCTCGCACAAAACGCGCGAAGCACCTACACAGAAATAGCGCAAGGAACAGATAAAAGCATAGAAACAATACGAAAGAAAACTAAAGAACTCATAGAAAAAAAGACATTTACAGACATAAAACTACGTATCAACCACGAAGCACTAGGGCTAAAATATGCACACATCATGATAAGCTTACGAAAATATGATAAAAAAGAAGCGCTCCGCATGCACGCAATACAACAAAAAGAAGTAGTATTTATCATGGAGCACTTAGGTCACTACGATTTACATCTAGAAGTAGTGTACGAAAACTCATTAGAACAGCTACGAAATAATATTACGGAGTTATTTGGAGAAGCAATACAACGATTCGACGTAGTAGAAATACTTAAAGAGCATCGCATATATCTACATCTGTGAACCTTATCTTCGACTTGTACGGAACGCTCATCGACACTGATGAAGCAGCACTTATCACGTCAAGAAGCGAGCTTATGGAGTACGGGGAGGGTACGTGGATGAAGCAACCAGTAAAAGAAGAAGCATTTCTTGCGCGTTACGCACAACAAAAAAACCTTAACGAGCAAGAACTCATAACAAGTTTTTATGCACTGGAACAAACAACAGCGTTCTTTACAAAGATACCCGCGCTACTAACAAAACTACACGCAGAAGGATATACATTACATATACTGAGTAATTGCGGATTACAAATACAAACATTCATACAAAAAAACCAAGAAGTATTTAATTTATTTACCACTAAGAATTTTAGTTACGAAATAGGCTATACTAAGCCGCAAATAGAAGCCTTCAAAACAGTACTTAAGCAGATGGGTGTTCAGCCGCACGAGTGCGTTATGATAGGCGATAACAAAGACTATGACATACTTCCTGCACGACAACTAGGACTGCACACAATACATTTTGTAGGAAGAACACAAGAACCAGCAGATATAGTCGAAAAATTAGCGCAAATACGCAAAACATTATAAACAAACGAATGCAAATAAGCAACATGGCTAAAGACAATACATTAGCAGTCATCACGCACTTGCTAGGACTCATTAGCGGATTTATAGGACCACTGATTGTTTTGTTTATAACAGCAGATGAACAAGCAAAAGCACACAGTAAACAAGCACTTAACTAGCAGATAAGCGCTATTATTTACTCAATAATAGCATTTGTACTCATATTTGTGTTTATCGGGATAGTCTTATTACCAATAATAGGGCTCCTAAACATCGTGTTTATCATCATGGCTGCTATAAAGGCAAGTGAAGGAACGCTATGGGATTACCCACTAGCAATAAAGTTCTTTAAATAAATTTTTATTCAAAAAAATACTTTTTTTTCTCATTATCAAATACCAATTTTTGTGCTGGAGAAATAATTAGTTTGTGCACGAGAAGAGAGGCATCAACTACAGATAACACGTCTCTTTGTGCGTATGCGTCGGCATCGTATCCTGTACGACTTACTCCGCCGTCGAAAGGTCCTAGAAATGCTTCTTTCACGCAATATCCTAGCGCGCGTACGTGGCTTGCTAGCACCGATAAGCATTGTTTCGTAAATGAATACATTCCCGGATCAACTACTGCTTGTAATCCGTGGCGGCTGTTAATCATGACCAAAACAGCATTTGATGATAGTGAAGCGTGTCTTGTTAGCATCCATGCTGCGCGCACATTAATATTCCATACGCGATCAAATTCTTCTGGTGAACAACGCATCGTTCCGCGTAGCATCACTGCTGCGTTATGTATGAGTATGTCAAGAGCGCCTATTTCTTCGAGTACTTCTCGTACGCTCGTATCGTTAGTAATATCTATTTGGTGGTATGTTACGTGGGCAAGAGGTTTTTTAGGAAGCGCGACATCTAGTACGTGGACTGTATCGAATTGTTTTGATAGTTCGTAGCCTAGGCCTTGTGCTCCTCCTGTAATAAGTACGTTCATGATAACTCCTTTATCTTCGTATTAAGTCGCGCAAGTACTTTTTCATAGAGTGGTGTAGCGATCGCTTTTGCTTGTGCTCCTTGTATTCGTTCGTACATCCAAGAGAGTTTTTTACGTACTTCATCGCTGTTTTTTATTGTGAGTTTTTCCGATATGAATTGATACGCGTTTGTTTCTAGGAAGCTAAGGCTATCCGCGTTCATAAGGATTGTTTGTTGTTCGTCGCCACCTACTTCGTGTGCGGATACGAGGTGTTTTACTTCATCAATAAGTTCTTTGTCAGCTCCGTGATGGGATAGAAACGCTGCTAGTAGCTCGGCTCCACGCATTTGGTGGCAGTGTAAGTATGTTTCGTCAAGCCATCCGCGCGCAATTATGCGCTTTCCTTCTTCGTCACGTAACGCGCGTTCGATATCGTGTCCGTACGCAGCGATGCGAAGTGCTTGTGAAGCAGGGTTTGCGAGTACTTCTACCCAGTACGCTGCGCGCTCAAAGTGAGCGATGTTTTTCTCGGGAAAGATGCTGTTAATGTAATCAACGACTACCGAGTACATAAGGAAAATTATGTTCATAGCAGTTTATATATGTGTTTATTTTTAGTAATAGAAAATGAAAGCAGTTATTTTTGATCGCGACGGAGTACTCATTGATTCTGAGAACATACATAAAATCTCTGTAAAAGAAGCATTTGCTCAGCTAGGGATAATATTAACCAAAGAAGAAGTAGCATCAGTAGTAGCGCGTCATTATAGCGATTACATCCCCGAATTTGAAAAAAAGTATTCTTTTGATAGAAAAAAATATTTTCTTCTTCAACAACAAGAATATGAGGCGCGCAGAGAAGAAAGAAAAATAATTAATCCTGCAGTAACTCTTCTCAAATCACTTGCAGAGCAAGGAGTAATTATAGGTATATGCACTTCTGCAAGTTCGAAAGGAACTCATAAACTCATACATGATCTCAACCTAACAGAATATGTGCAAGCGATAATTACTGATGAAGAGTGTTCTCAAAAAAAACCTTCTCCTGAGCCATACCAAAAAATGGCAAAGAAATTATCTCTTCCACCGCAAGAATGTATCGTCATCGAAGATTCAGAAATAGGTGTTCTGTCTGCTACGCGAGCAGGAATGAAATGCATTGCCATACCTAACGAACACACAAAAAAACAAGATTTTTCACAAGCAACCATGGTGTTAACAAGCGCTGATGAGATAACAATGGATGTGTTGCGCAGAGTATAACAACCTTTTTATATTAGTAAAAATATATCGGATAAGATATATCGATGGCGAAACGACTAAAACTCCTTATTTACCAAGCATTGCAAGAGCAACCGCACACAGGGTACTCTCTTGTAAAGCATATTGAAGAAAGAACTGGTTGGAAGCCTAGTTGGGGAAGTATGTATCCTGCTCTTGAGCAGTTACGCACAGAAAAACATATTGTGGGAAAAGAACAGAAGAACAGCACAGTATACACACTTACCGCGGCAGGAAAGAAATATTCTCAGCAAACACATAACGAACATAAAGAGCTTATACAAGGGATAATAGAGCGAATGAAGATACTTTCTACTATAGTTGAAGAAGACATGAGCGTTCCTATTGCGTATCTTGAAGAATTAAAAGAAGGCAGTAATCCGTTTATTGCGATACAAAAAGAGTCAGAGCGTATGAAAAAAGAGCTCTATCGACTTTGGAAAGAAGATAAGATGCAAAAGAAAAAAACAGTTATTAATAGCATACTCAAGCAAGCTAATAAGGAGTTACGAGCGTTATGAAACAAAAAAAGCCGATAATAATAGAGTTAAAAGATGTGTGGAAGACGTACACTATGGGAGAAAACGAAGTCCATGCACTCAAAGGGATAAATATTCAGATACGTAAAGGAGAGTTTGTTGCTATCATGGGAAGTAGTGGTAGTGGAAAAAGTACTGCTATGAATCTTATAGGTGCACTTGACATTCCTACAAGAGGAACTATTTATTTGGATGGAAAAAACATTACTCAGTACGGCGAGGACGAACTTGCTCGTGTACGTGGAAGAACTATTGGGTTTATTTTTCAAAAATTTAATCTTATACCAACTCTTACCGCAAAAGAGAACGTTACATTGCCTCTCGTGTTCCAAGAGATAGATGAAGAGAAAAGAAATAAGAAAGCAGAGGAGCTTCTTGAGATGGTAGAGTTAGGAGAGCGAATGGATCACATACCAGGCGAGCTTAGTGGAGGACAGCAACAACGAGTAGCTATCGCTCGTGCGCTCGCTGCAGAGCCAGAAATAATTCTTGCCGACGAACCGACAGGAAACCTCGATACCGCAACAGGCGAGATCGTCATGACATTCCTTAACAAATTACACAAACAAGGAACCACTATCATCATGGTAACGCATGATGAAGAAACAGCAAAGTACGCAGATCGCGTAGAGATATTACGCGATGGAGAAATAGTCACATGAAACACACAACATTACTCGTAGCACTGCTCCTTACCCTTACAGTGGTAAGTGCAGTCCCAGACGCGACGCTTCAACGATACGACCCCGCCCCTGCACAGCCAGGAGATGTACTTACACTTTATCTAAGTGTACATAACAATAACCAAGATACTACGATGAGAAACGTAGAGGTAGAACTCATTCCTAGTGCGAGTATCATCCCAGAAGGAGAAACAAACACGCGCATCGGATCAATAACTCCTAGAAGCAGTGCGCTTGTGACTATGAACGCGCGCATACTTGCAGAAGCACCTGTAGGAGAAGCACTGTTACGCGTACGCGTACGATCAGATAATGGTGAGTGGCAGGAACGCACTATGCGCATACCTACTACTACGCAAGAATCAGGATTGCACATAGTACATATTGAGCGCACGCCAGCAGTAGCAGTGCCTGGTACAGAGCAAACAATCACTCTTACCGTACAAAATAGTGCGAGTAGCCGCGTACGAGAAGCAACTGTTCAATTAGAGCTTACAGGAACTCCTTTTAGTCCAGCACAAGGAACGAGCAGGAACACTATAGGCGCTCTTAGCGCTCGACAAAGCACCCAAACTACATTCATGCTCGCAACAGCACCGCAAGCAAGTGCGAACACGTATCAAGTACCGTTTACCATGAGCTTCTTAGATGAGAATGGTGTGCGACAAACCATTAGTGATACTATAGGTATAGAGGTACACACGCCTATACGTACAGAAGCATATGTTGATAACGTGCAGTGGCAAGGTGAAGAATTAGAATTAAGCATTCGTGTAGTTAACAAGGGGCTTAGTGAGATAAAGTTCGCGCAAGCAATCATTGAAGAACAAGCAAGTTATACGTTACGCGCACAAGACAAGCGAGCATACTTAGGAAACATTGATACTGATGATTGGGAAACGCTGCGGATACGTTTACAGACAAGTGCAGAAGAGATACAAGTACCGTTTAGTTACCAATTCTTAGACGCGTTTAATAACGAGCATGAAGTACAAACGACATTACGCGTGACTGTGCCTGCACAACAACAAAGCAGCAGCGCAGGGTTATGGATAGTACTCGTACTACTCATTGCAGGGTTCGCGTTTTATCGATACAAGAAAAAACAAGGAAAGAAGAAATAAATGCTCGCAGACCTGTTCACGTACGCCCTGCGCAACCTCAAAAAGAGGCGTTTGCGCAGCTGGCTTACCATCCTAGGAATACTGATTGGAATAGCAGCAGTAGTGAGTCTTATTAGTCTTGGACAAGGACTAGAGGACGCTATTACTGATCAGTTCTCGACTCTAGGAGCGAACAGGATAACGATACAGCCACAAGGAGCAGGGTTTGGCCCCCCAGGATTAGGAAGCGCTGTCACGCTTACCGAGGATGATCGGCGCGTTGTAGAGCGAGCTACTGGAGTAAGTGGCGCTGCAGGAAGAATACTTCGCCCAGTGACCGTGGAGTATAATAGGCGTAGCAGGACGCAATTTCTCGCATCGCTTCCTGAAGATAGAGCGCAACGAGCAGTCGTAGAGCAGTTCTTAAATCCTGTACCTGCGCAAGGAAGATTGTTAAGTCCTGATGATCGTGGACGCATACATATAGGAAGTAATTTTGCAGAAGAAAGTCGTTTCGGAATACCTGTAGAAGTAGGGCGTCAGCTTACTATAAACGGGCATCGATTCACCGTGGTAGGTATTCTTGAGCGTACAGGAACCCCGCAAAGCGATTCATCAATTATTATGAACGAGCAGGATGTACGAAGAATTTTGAATCTTACAAACGAGTACAGTTTCATTGTGGCTATGACAGAGCGAGCGGAAGATGTGTCGTTTGTACAAGAAGAAATTACTCGTGATCTACGCAGAAGCAGAGGAGTTCGTGAACGAGAAGAAGACTTTACTGTAGAAACAAGCGAGGATGTGTTGCGTACATTCCAAGATATTCTTGGTATAGTCACCGCAGTACTCGCAGGAATAGCTGCGATAAGCCTTCTCGTAGGAGGGATAGGAATTATGAATACGATGTATACTGCGGTTGTTGAGCGTACGCGAGAGATTGGCGTGATGAAATCGATAGGCGCGACGAAAAAGCAGATTCAAACAATATTCTTAATAGAAAGCGGGTTGCTTGGTCTCGTAGGAGGGATAATAGGAGTACTCTTAGGAATAGGTCTTGCACAACTCGTTGAGCTCATCGCAGCACAAGCGCTTGGACCAAACGTACTGCAAGCAAGCACACCGTTATGGCTTATACTTAGCGCACTTACGTTTAGTTTCGTTACAGGAATGGCATCAGGAGTGTTTCCTGCTAAGCGCGCAGCAGAACTACCTGCTACGGAGGCATTACGATGAACGAACTCGCACGCATCGCGTACCAGAGCATACGTCGACAAGGGAAACGATCGATACTTACCATAATAGGAATATTTATCGGAATAGCGGCAGTTATTAGTCTTCTTAGTCTTGGGCAAGGATTAGAAGCCGCGATTGATGAGCAGTTCACTGCACTAGGAAGCGATAAGATAATTATTCAATCAAGTGCGAACACGTTTGGTTCAGCAGGAGGGCAGATAAGTAATCCACTTACTACAAGAGATGTGCGTACAGTAGCAGGGGTGATTGGTATACAAGAGGCGACGTACATGATAGTGCGCTCGGTAGAGGTACGTGTAGGTGACACCGTGGGGTTTTATTTCCTCTACGGAATAGACACCGAAGAAGGGTATGATCTCACAAGAGAGTTCTTTATTATTGATTTACAAGAAGGAAGAGAGTTACGTTCACAAGATAATAACGTTGCGATACTAGGAAGCGACTACGCGCGAAGAGCAGTATTTCAAAATCCTGTGCGCGTAGGGGACAGAGTATTTGTTAACGGGCAACGATTCAGCGCAGTAGGTATCTTTGAGCCACTAGGAAACCCTGCTGATGATAGAGCAGTTACTGTGCCGTTGCGCGCGGCAAGAGAACTTCTTGATACTGGCGACTCCGCAGACATGATCATCGCACGCACGCAACCAAACGCCAACCCAGCAACAGTAGCTGAAGACGTGAAGCACGCGCTGCGACGAGAACGAGGGGTGCGTGAAGGAGAAGAAGACTTCACCGTACAAACACCAGAAGACCTCCTTAACAGCTTTAACATAATACTCATCATCATACGCGTAGTACTCGTAGGAATAGCAGGGATAAGCTTGCTCGTAGGAGGAATAAACATTATGAACGCGATGTACACCGCAGTACTCGAGCGAACAAAAGAGATAGGAATCCTCAAAGCAATAGGAGCAACGCAAAAAGACATAAAAAACATATTTCTGATAGAAAGCGGGATACTCGGATTCATAGGAGGAGTGTTCGGAGTAGCCGTAGGATTAGGAGTGGCAAAACTCATCGAGTACATAGCAAGCATCGCACTAAATAGTCCGTACGTAAACGCCTATATTAGTTGGTGGCTCATACTAGGAGGAATACTCTTTGCAGTACTCGTAGGAATGGCAAGCGGGTACTTCCCTGCAAAAGCAGCAGCCAAACAAAACGCTGTTGAGAGTCTTAGATACGAATAAAGAAATAAATCGAGCAGTACAGTATCACGTAGCAACATCCCATAATAAACCAAAATACGTTTGGTAATCTGCACATACCTTCTTCTCAGTTAGATACAGAATTTTTATAGAGGATCTAACATTCCTGATCATATGAAAATAATTCTTATCCATGGAACATTTGGAAGCCCAGAAGAAAATTGGTTTCCTTGGATGAAAGAAGAGTTAGAACAGCTCGGGCACCAAGTAGCCGTACCACGATTCCCAACACCACAGAACCAATCAATAGAAACATGGAGAGCGCATTTTTATCAATATGAGACACTTATTGATGAAGATAGCATCTTAATCGGGCACAGCTTAGGAGTCGCTTTTCTCTTAGACAGTATTAAACGCAGCAAAAGTATTCGTACAGTGTTTCTTGTTTCCGGATTCACAGGACTTCTTGGAGAAAAGACATTTGATGATTTAAACAAAACATTTGTACAACGAGACATACAGTGGAAAGCCATTAAAAAAAAGTGCACATACTTCTTTGTATATCACTCAGATAATGATCCATATGTGCCAATTACGTATGCTACTGAGCTCGCTCAAAAACTTGAAGATGCCCTCAAAAAATAATTCCCAAAACTCGCATCCCTAACGTTTATAAATAAACTCGTATTCTGTGCTAGTATAGCGGGGTAGGGCAGCCAGGAGTGCCCGCGGGGCTCATAACCCCGAGGTCGGAGGTTCAAATCCTTCCCCCGCTAGTTTTTTTAAAAATATTCTGTGTGCACTGTAAATCTTTCAATTATTAACGCACAACGCACTTTAAAGCAACACGCATAAAAGAACATATGAGTCTAAAACAGCGAGCAAAAGAAATTCTTGCACACAAGCGCATACCTGGGATAGACCAAGACAGTATTCGTGCAGATGTAGAGGAGCTTGGACGCATATTGTATTCTTTAGCAAAACACAATCCCATAGAGGAGCAGACGATACGAATGCAGACAAGACTCCTTTATGAACGAGCACAAAGAAGCCTCTACCACCCCACTCCCCTGATCATACGCAAGGGCCTTGAAGAATTGGTGGAACAATTACAAGATATTCTCGAAGAGAAACAGACAACACATACCTTCTTTGTTCAAGACCAAAGAATAAAACACGCACAGGCGATACCGTTTAAACACGTACCATATGCAACCATACACCTTGATAGATACGCCTATCAAGAACTCTGCCGGGACGTTACCCTCATACCAGAAAAAACGTATGAAACAAGACGTGTACCCGCACAAGCAAGCACAGTATGGAATATTCAACAAATTGGAGCACAACATATATGGAATAAAACGCAAGGAGAAGGTGTGCGTATCGGAGTAATAGATACGGGAATAGATTATACACACGAAAGATTAGCACATTGTTTTGGAGAACAAAAAGGCTACGACTTCATACACCAAACAAACAACCCCCTGGATGATAATGGCCATGGAACTCATGTTGCAGGAACAATAGCAAGCAGAGAGTATGGAGTCGCACCACAAGCAACACTATATGCGTTAAAAATACTCAATAAACAAGGTATGGGACGTGAAAGTGACTTTATACACGCCTGTGAATGGGCGATAACAGAAAACATTCCTCTCCTGAATGCAAGTCTGGGAAGCAAAACCTATAGCCCAGTAGAAGAAGCAATTATACGTGAGCTTACAAAACACGGCATTACTCTTGTAGCAGCTGCTGGAAACAGCGGAGTAGAAGAATACATCTATCCTGCAAGCTATCCTGGAGTCATCAGTGTCGGAGCCACGGATAAACATAAACGACGAGCAACATTTAGCACCAAGAATAATAGACTATCCTTTAGTGCACCAGGAACAGCAATCACAAGCACTGCACCAGGAGGAAAAACCGCGACACTACAAGGAACAAGCATGGCTTGCCCGCATGTGAGTGGAAGTATCGCACTTTTGCATACCGCCTATGGAGCTGAGGCAATTAACAAACTTACGAGAACCGCAGAGACACTTGGAGATAAAAAAGAATACGGAGCAGGACTTATCAGGCCTGATTATGCCCTATGAAAGACTACCTCGTCCTCGCAACCAAACAAGAGGAACTTGAAAAAATAATTGCTGATACGAGCATATACGTACAACAACAATTCAAACACCCTATTGTACGAATACGAACAGAACAAAGCTATGAGACACTCAGAGAAAAGTATCCAGAATATGTTATAACAGAGGAAAAAAATGATCTATCAAAACAATGAATTATTCGAAGAAGCAACCCAGCGACTGCAGAACACAAAAAAAACACTGAGAAGAATAGCGACAACAGGACTGCTTGTACTCGGAGTAGGAGTTGCAGGAATAATAGGAGGGTATGCAAGCATACAATATCAGCTGCGTAACCAACAAGAAACACTTGAACAGCGACTCTTAGAGGCACAAACAGGACAATTCTATATAGCAGAGCCTTGTTTTCACAAAAAAACCGACCATCTATACGAGGTGACACCATGCTACGAAAGTCCGAGAAAGAACTAATTACCCTCCTGCGCAACAACAGCAGAGAGACACTCAGCGAGCTCTCAAAAAAACTTGCTACCCCAATAAGTACACTGCATGATCGAATAAAAGCACTCAAACAAAAAAATGTGCGCCTCATAACACTCGCAAATTGGAGAGAATTACACATGCCCATACAAGCATGGATTTTTATCAAGACAAAAAAACGAGAAGAAACACAAAAAAAATTGACAAATAGCACCTACGTAAATACCTTATTTAGCATTCATAACGGAGCAGACTTCGCTTGCGAGTGCATTTTTCCAGGATTTAAGGAGTATCATGAATATGTTGAAGAACTTGAACAACAGGGCAAAGTAATCACGCACGCAGTTGTAGAAGAGTTAGCAAAAGAAAAAGCAGAAGTCCTTAAAAACTCATAACTATTTACGCATATATGCATCTCAGAGAAACACTTTCATCAGCAAACGGGATACTTGTTTATTATGACGACGATGCTGACGGACTCGCAAGTTTTTTGCTTGTAAAACACGCTTTTCCCGAAGCAATTGGTATACGCGCTGCTCGCGGACCAGAACTAGGAGAAGAATTTCTTCGCTATGAGCAAACATACAAGCCGTCTATTATACTCATCCTTGACAAACCAGCAGTGAGCGATGCATTTTTTGAAGGAACAAAAACACCCATCATCTGGATAGACCATCATAGCGGAGAAGATCCGCAAAGAAGTACAGTAACATACATTAATCATTGTAAAGAAGGAAGAGATGAGCCAACAAGCTACTGGATATACAAAGAAATCGGCGGACCACTCTGGCTCGCAGCAGCAGGCTGTATTAGTGATTGGCATAGCTGCCTTCTTGCAGAGCTGCAACAAAATCAGAGCGATTTAGCACCACAAACAGTGCAGATAACTGATGCACTGTATCATGCCCCCATAGGAAAAATCATACGCATACTTAATTTTAGCATGAAAGGAACAAGTAAAGATATTAGACAAACAGTACATGCACTTGCAAGAATACGGGACCCACAAGAATTGCTTCAACCCACTACTTTTGAGGCAAAAACAGTATATAAACATACAAAGAAACTGATAGAAACATATGAGAAACAACTCCAACAAGCAAGCCAGGCACGAATAGAAGAAGGAATACTCGTACACTATTTCAAGCATGAACAACAAAGCTTTGTAGCAGACATAGCAAACGAACTACTTGCGACTAGCGAGGCAGAGATAATAATTATTGCACGAGGGGATGAGCGAAGAACGAATATCAGTCTACGAAGTAAAGAAAAAGTCCTTCCAGATGCAGTACAGCAAGCGCTCAGCGGGCTTGATGGATATGGAGGAGGACATGATGTAGCTTGCGGAGCAAGCATTCATACTGAAGACTGGGAGATATTTTTACACAGATTATTGCCCCTTCTTAAAACATAATTAAAATTTTATTTGACCGCCCATTTTTTGCATTAACTTTTTCATATGCTTTTCATCAGACTTTCCTTTCAACATTTTCATCAGTTTCTTACTTTTTTTGTATTGCTTGAGTAAAGTGCGAATTTCGTGTTCAGATTGAGCCGAACCATGCGCGATTCGAGTTATGCGAGATACACCAATTATTTCAGGTTCTTCAAGCTCCCTTTTTGTCATACTATTAAGTATGTGTTTCCAGCGCGAAAGACTTTCTTGCTGTGACTCAAGAGCTTCTTTAGGAATGGCACTGCCCATTCCTGGAATCATATCTAATACTTTACTCAGAGGACCCATTTTTTTCATAGCCTCCATTTGCTGATACAAGTCAATGAGGGTGAAGTCTCCTTTCAACAATTTTTTTTGGAGGTCTTGTGCGTCTTGTTCTGAAATAGCAAGTTTAGCCTTCTCAAGAAGCGCTTCTAAATCACCCATTCCCAGTAATCGACCAACAAAGTTTTTTGGCTTAAACTCTTCAAACGCATCAATTTTTTCACCAATACCGATAAACACGATGGGCGCACCGGTGACCGCGCACGCACTCATAGCACCTCCTCCTTTTGCGGTTCCGTCTAATTTTGTCAGAATAACACCGGAAACCCCAACAGTGTCATGAAACATTTGTGCTTGTTTTTGAGCAGACTGACCCACATCAGCAGCAATAACAAGTAATTTTTCATCAGCCTGCACTACCGCATCAATAGCAGATATTTCTTCAACAAGCTCATCACTCAGAGCATCTCGACCAGCAGTATCAACGATTACCACATCGTATGGTGCTAGCTTGTCTTTAAACTGCGTATAAATCTTCACTGGATCTTTTTGTGATGGGTCTCCATATACCGGAACACCAATTTGTCCTCCTAACTGTTTTAATTGTTCAAAAGCGGCCGGACGCCAGGTATCAGTACCAATGAGAGCAACTTTTTTTCCTCTAACCTGATAATATTTCGCAAGTTTTCCTGCAGAAGTAGTCTTTCCATTACCAAACAGTCCTGTAAGCATGAATACAAAAGGTTTTTTTGAAAGAGTGATGCCTTGACGACTTCCACCCAAGAATAATGCAAGTTCTTCATATACAATATTTATTATTTGTTCTTTTTTTGTAATGCCAGGCGGAGTAGGCTCTTTTGCTTTTTCTTTAATAGAGCTTGAGAGAGCAAAGACAAGCTTCACATTCACGTCACTCTGAAGGAGCGCGCGTTGGATTTCCTTTACTATCTCTTGAATAGTTGCCTCGTCTACATACGAAGAACCAGTAATCTTAGCAAGAGCAGAACGAAGGTTCTCACCTAGCTTATCTAAAACCATACTATGGGGAAAGAATTACTTCTTTAAAAAAGCTATCTTACGCAAAACGAAGAAGAAGCTTGTCAGCTACTGCGAGAAGAAGCGATTCATCAGAAACAGTTCCTCGAGAAGTGATATGGATAAGAAACAGGTCTTTGGCAATCCAGAGATGATAATAGTACATTTCAGGATCATTCAGGTGCCCCATATAGTCTTCTTCAACATTCATAACAAACGTACTGTAAGAGCCATGAGTGTTCTGAGCAAGTATTCCTTGCGGACTTCGATGTCGAGAAGACTGGTATTGAAAAGAACCAAGGACATCTTGCTCATTCGTATATTTTTTTATGTCAATGATAAGATGAACAGAGTCATTCTGAGAGACAAAGGAGCAGAAACTAGACTGCGCCAGAGGAGATGTTTCACTTGTTTGATATTCTTCAATAACGCACTCTTGATCCACACTCAACTGCAGAAGAGCGACCTCTTCAGTGCTCAGAAGAAGATCATGAACACTTAGCAAATGATGCTCAGAAGCACAAGCACTAAAAGCAAGTAATACGAAAACAACAATAATTCCAAATTTCATGTAATAGGAAAGAGAGAAGAGTATATAAAACCAAGCATGTTTATAAATAGGAAGTTGTTAACACCTTTGTAAGCACTCGTGGTGTAATGGTAACACCCTGGCCTTCCAAGCCGGAGCTGCGGGTTCGATTCCCGCCGAGTGCAGCCCTTTTTAGTATGGTTTACTGTATTACAGCTTCTTTAAATGAATAAGGATTCAGTATACCTATGCTCACAGAAATAGAAAAACGATTTGAAAAGATAAGACATAGCATAAATGAAGAAGGTATACAATTGATTCTTCAATTCATAAAGTATTATTCTACTGTTGAAAAACCATCTAAAGGAAGTACAGAAAAATATTATTACGCTTGTAAAATATTCTTAATAAAGATTAAACGTATAGGAAAAACAATTCTTTCCCTTGATGAAAATACTGTTTTGGAACTAATGAACATATTAAACAACAGTTCTTTGAGTGAAGAAACTAGAGCTGATTATTGGCATAGATTCTGTCGCTTTTATGCTTGGGTTGCTCACAGAAGAGAAGATGAAGGAAAAGCACCAGTTATACAATTTGGACACATGAAGAGCAGAGGCATTTCTCTTTGACCTGCTGTTAAATAACCGAATGTGAAGAGCATAGCACAGCTCCTCGAGTCTCGTTTTGACATATCTTGTCTTCTGAGTAATCGTAACACATCAGGAAAACTGATCTAGAGAGTTAGAGAGTTCCATTTTTGAAAAGTCGCATTTAGTAAAATATCAAATGTATCAAGATATTTTAGACCTGCGTTTTTTACTATTGTGGAAAGTTCTGTACATGCAATTAATACATTTTTTTGAGGATAATCGCGTATTATACCAACAAGACGCTCTTCTAATTCTCTTTTATTTTTTCCAGAATTATACTGAAGAATTATTTTGTCAATAATGAGCGATTCATCTTCACCTATTGGCTCAATTACTATATTATTAAAATGAAACAATCTATCAATAGTTTTTTGAGAGCCAAAAACAGTTATTTTTTTTCGGTTGATTTTATTCAGAGCGTTTCTAACTTCTTTATTCAAATTAATAATTGGAATATGTACTTCTCTTTCAAATTGGTCAATAAATACATATGCAGTATTACAAACTATTACAATAAAATCTGCGCCTGCTCGTTCAAGATTACCTAGTGCCGCTTTGTACATAGACAAATCAGGATTTTTTAAAAGAAGTTCTGGAGCAGGAATGCTCTCCAAAATAGTATGTGGATATTGCGTATTCGATTTAATACCTTTAGATTGAACAAGTTGTATTAATTGCTCGTAAAAACGAGCAGAAGATTCTGGACCTATTCCTCCTAGTATTCCAATTTTTGACCTCATATTACACCTCCTCAAGTATTCTATCAACCCATAATTCGTATTGTTTTTCAGAAGGATGAATCCCGTCTTTGGTGTAAAAATCATTCTGTGTTAGTGTTTTTGTTACACTGAAAATATCAATTATAGCACATTTCTGAGAGAATGTAGAGGTTATGCGTACGTTTAAATCAGTAAGATTAGTTTGATTGAGTTCAAGATCGCCATATTTTATAGCATTTGGCGCCCGTGTGAAATCGGGTATCGTCAAGATAACTATTTGTTTGCTAAGACGTTTTATTGATTCATAGAGTAAACCCATATTTTTAAGAATATCTTGATTTGGTATGCTGTCGCAAAAATCATTAACTCCTATAAGTAAATATGTATAATCATAGTTTTTATGTTCGATTTCACGTAAATTATTTATTAAATCAGTTGAACTCCAACCATGTTTAGCAAGAACATCCATTGATACAGTTCCCAGTTTTTTACTGAGCAGATAAGGATACGTTTTGTCATACCGTACTCCTGTACCCTCTGTATATGAGTCTCCTAAAAACAACATCGATGAGGCATGTTGAATAAAGAAAAAACCATTACAATTTAGAGAAGCACAAGTACAATTTATCTTACATTGGTGAGCTTCAGTCTCATTATAATTGACAGTAATCTCTTCGCCAGGATAGATATTTCTTTTGGCAATCAATTTTGGTATGCCTGAAATATCTAGTACAGTATTAGAACTACAGGAATGGTTGATATAATTTAAGACTTTTTCATCACAAACCCACCTATTTTCTCCAATATGAGCCCATTTTGGCCTGGGAGCAGTATGAACTATACCCATCGGAACTTCATAAAAAACAGAGTCCTTTTGAATAAATCGATCGGTGAAGACCCCAATTCCATTTATACTACTTTTCTTCTTCATAAGATTGCTCATTTTCAAAAACCCCCATGATTAATTTAGTACTGTAAAGTAACTTCCAATATTTAATTTTTTAACCAGATATATCAGCACATATACAAAAAATTTATAAAAATACAAACAAATAATGGTACTATGTGGGTTGCAAAATTCAAAAACTGGCATAAAAATTGCTTAATAAGACCGCTGTGCGTCAAATACCACGTAACAGACCTCGTATATGTGCTCAACTACTGGGAGGAAGAAAAACACTTCATCTACACAGAACTGCACGCATTACAAGGAACACAAGAAAACATCAAACAATTCATCAAAGAAATGAAAGCATATACAGAAACACAAGAACTCATCATACAAGGAAATAACATCCTGACAAAAAACAAGGTAATAAAACAAGAAGAATACAAACACGTCTTCAATAACAAAATAATATACGTAGAACCCATAATACAAAGAAGTGATGGGTACGAAGACTGGAAAATAGCCTCGTGGGACAAAGAAGAACTCATGAACATCATAAACATAAGCGTCTTCGAAAACACCATAACATACATAAAAAAACTCGATGTTGCAGAAATATTCCTCCCAAAACTCGCACCAAAACTCGCACCAAAACAAAAAGAAGCAATACAACTCGCCGTACAACAAGGGTATTACTCAACACCAAGAAAAGCGACCATAAAACAACTCGCAGAACAAGCAGGCATACAACCACAAACATTTCACCAAGCACTCACTACAGCAGAGAACAAGATGATTCAATTTCTCACAGAAAACAAATATTCTCAAACCAACCAATAACCAAAAAGAAAAAATCATCGGAACAACACATAGCTAACCTCAAAATAAGCACATTCATTTTTATACTGGGATATGCACTGTCCGTACATGACCATACTTGTATGCGCCCCACACCCAGATGATGAAGTAATCGGAATGGGAGGAACTATTGCAAAATACGCTTCCGAAGGAAAACGCGTGGTACTTGTACTTTTCACACTCGGAGAAGGAAGCCATCCCTGGCAAAAAAAAGAAGAAATACAGAAAACGCGCGAAGAAGAAGCGCGCACAGTAAATAAGATCATCGGAATAGAAAAAACTATCTTTCTACGACTAAGAGACCTTTTTATCAGTACAGAAGTAGTAGAAAAGAATACACAAGAAACATTCATAAATATTATCAAACAAGAACAACCAGAAGAAATATTTACCCCAGCAGTAGATGACGTGCACGCAGACCACAAGGCAGTAGCCCGCTTTGTTATAGACAGTGCAAAAAAAATAGGCTATAAACAACCTATATGGATGTACACTGTGTGGAATCCGATACATGTTACAAACAGAGATCAGCCACAGCTCATTGTAGACATAACAGATACGTTAAGTAAAAAGTGGGAAGCAATACAAGCGTACAAAAGCCAAAAACTAAGCACCTACCAACTCATACCCACAGTAGTGCTTCGCGGACTCATACACGGGTATCAAAATAATACACGATTCGCAGAGGTGTTTGTAAAAGCACCATGAAAATACTCATCGCAACAGACACCTATCCTCCACGATATGACGGAATAAACAGATTTTTACGAGAGACAGTTAGTGAGCTGAATAAAGAATTTCCTGTGCACATACTCGCTCCCGATTATGGACCAAGTACCGACAATGTACCAGTGACTAAAATACCGTTACGAAACTGGCGCTTTGGAGATGTACGACCAGCAAAATTTCGCCCAAGAAAGATTTATCAACTCGTAAAACAGCACGATATCATCTTTGTACAAACAATAGGATTCATAGGAGGCCTCGCATTACTCTTTGCAAAATACTTACGTAAAAAAACAGTACTCTACACACATATTATCGAATGGGAGGCAGTACCAAATGCAACAAAAAGACCAATACTGCAAAGAATACTTCCTGACATGATTAAAAAGTTTGATCGCTACCTCTATAAAAAAATCGATTTACTCATCGTACCAGCAGAACACACAAGCGAGCAATATATCTGGAACAAAATAGACAACAAAAGAGAAGTAGTACATCTTGGTGTTGATGAGGAAGTGTTTGTACCGCCAAAAAGTAAAAAAGAAGCAAAAAAACGCTTGGGAATACCAGAAGACACATTCGTCATAGGATATCACGGAAGGCTTGCACGAGAGAAAGATCTCAAAACACTCCTGCGTGGCTGTATACGGTTCATGCGAGAACAAGGAGTACAAGCAAAAATACTTATCGTCGGAGATGGTCTTGAAGAAATACGCGAAAGCCTAGAGAAACGAGAGGAGGTGCTTGTTACCGGATTTAAAGAAGACGTCGCCCCATATTTGCAAGCAATGGACGTATACGTACTCAGTAGCACTACCGAAACAAGCTGTTTGTCAGTAATGGAAGCAATGAGTACAGGACTTCCCGTTATTAGCACCCCAGTAGGATTTGTGCAAGACTATATCACAGAAGGAGAAAATGGCTTCTTTTTCCCGCAAAAAAACGATTTTGTACTCGCCAAACACTTACAAACCCTCTACAACGACAAACGTTTACGAAAAAACATTGGTTTACACGCAAGAAAAACAATTACTAAACGTTTTAGCTGGAAGAAAACAAACGCCCGACTCAAAGAAATATTTACAAAACTTGCTCGCGAATAACTATACTTTGTACGCACCCAGTAGACTTATAACTTATCGTTAGGCGTCCAACGACCAAGGGCAAGATGAATTCCTGTAGGTACAATAATCTTATTAAGATAAGACGTTCCCGAAAGTTGATAGCGTAAATCTTTTGGCACCCAACGATCAAAGTTTAGTTGATTCACAATACGGTGATCTTTTGAGACATATAAACTAGAAGGACGCCTTGTAATTAAATAATTATTAAACGATAGTTTTATCTCACGAAATTTAATTGCATGACCTCCATCAAAAAAGAAAGAATATTCTGTAATTCCATTGGAAGTTTGTACCGGAACATCGATTTGATGGAGCAAAGCTACAAATCCTGTAGAAGGATCTATCAACTCTCGCTTCTTATGCACTGTGATACTGCTTTTGTTCTGTGAAGCTAATGGATTGTTTACAGCGGTAGGAGTGGACAAAATACCAGAAAGTGAATCAATAGGTTCAACTGAATATCCAAGTTCAGCTCCTAGGCCAGTATATTGCATGAACAACAGTGAAACAGAAACTGTTTAAATTAGTTACTCTTTTTTAGGAGTCATATCTTCAAGCTAGTTACTTGGCTCATTCCGTGCTGATCCATAGAAACACCGTACAACGCATCAGCCTCACTAATAATAGTATCGTTGTGGCTAATAATAATGTACTGTGCTTTTTTACTGTACTCACGCAATAACTTTGCGAGACGCTCACTATTCTTTTTATCAAGAGCAGCATCTACTTCGTCAAGAACATAAAAGCTTGCTGGCTCATGCTCTTGAACAGCATAAAGGAATGCAAGAGCAGTCATCGTTTTCTCCCCGCCGGAAAGAGAGCGAATATCCATAAACTTCGTTCCTGATAAGCGCACACGAATGGTAAGGCCGGCAGATAACGGATCTTCAGGATTTTCTAACTCTAAGAACGCATCACCTTTGGTAGAGAGTGCTGAGAATATACGTTTGAAATGATCTTCAATGCTTGAAAACGTTTTGAGGAATAACTCCCGTTTCTTGGTATCAATCTCATTAATCATTAAGAGTACGTCTTCGCGCTCACTACGCAACACTTCTTTTTTCTCACGTAAAGAAGTATATTCTTGCTCGACACGGTCATAAATCTCAAGAGCCTTCATGTTCACAGCACCAAATTGAGAGACAATACGATCATATTCACGAATTTCACGAGAAATATCCTCATCCTTCTTAGAAGAATACACTTCAACAGAAGAATAATCTGTCAGCTCCTCTTCAATACCAGCAAGTTCAGCTTTTACACTTGCGATTTGAATTTTGTACGCTGAGAGTTCGTGCTCATGACGACGAATACGATCTTCTTCACGAATAGTCTTTTCTTCTAGTGAGGACTTCTCAGCCTCTTTTTTCTGGCGTAAATCAAACAAGCTCTTAAACTGTTTTCTAAATTCAGCCTCTTTCTTCTCTTTTTCTACAAGATCTTTTTGCATTGAAGAAAGAGCCTCAGACAGAGTTTTCTCCTCAGAAGAAAACTCAGCTATTTCTTCATCTTGCTGTTGTAGAATACGTAAAATGTTTTCTTGTTCAGGAAGATAAATAGAGGTAATATTTCCTTCAAAACCTTTCTTTTCAGTCGTTATTTGGGCAATATCGGTAGTCAGGAGACGTTTTTGCTGCTCAAACGCATTTAGCTCAGCAATAGCTTGTGGACTGCGTAAGGAATCCACTTTCTCTCGTAACGTCTGTTTTTCCATTTTTAGGGATGCAAGCATCTTTCCTTTTTCCCGAACAGCAATGATTGCCTCATCTAAGGCGTTATCAAGTGCTGCAATCTCCTCTTTAAGACGGACTTTATCACCCTTACTCGCATCTAGATCAGCTGTATCAAGATGTAGTTCACGCTCAAGTGCTTTCACGGAGTCCTCTAGGGAATGTCTTTGTTCACGAAGCTGCTCAATTTCCGCATGTAATTCAGTCTTCTCAGAAGTAAGCCGCGCAACAAGAGACTGATAATCAGCCACGTGTTTTTCAGCAGTAGATAATTGTTGTGAAAGCCCTTCTTCAACAAAACCGCCCCCCGTTTGTTGTTGCTGACGAAACCCGCCACTCATCGCACCAGACGCTTCGATGAGGTCTCCTTGAACAGTGACCATCCGTGTTCGCCCAATACCAATCCTTCTTGCTACAGCAATATCTTCTACAACAAGAGTGCTTGCGAATACAAAGGAGAATACAGAATCATATTTTTTGTCAAAAGACACAAGGTCAACAGCAAAGCCATGAATTCCCGGACCGGAAAGGGAACGTAATTCAGAAGGAATGGGGCGAGAACGAATTTTATTAAGCGGAAAAAACGTGGCTACGCCCAAACGCTGTGCCTTAAGAAACGCAATACACTCTTGCGCAGCGACGTCATCTTCTACAACAACGCTTTGCAAACGACCACCTGCAGCCACCTCTAAAGCAAGACTAAACTGGTCGGAGACGCGCCCAAGCTGTGCAACAGTTCCCAATATCCGAGGATTGTCTCGTCGAAGCTGTAAGACTTCCTTTACCGCTCTGCTCCCCGCAGCGCGCTCTTGAATGCGCTCGTAGCGAACTTGTAATTTGTTTAATTGCTCAGTATGGGTGTGCAGCTTGCCTTGAGCAGTCTGTAACTCAGGCACAAGAGCGCTTGCTCGGTCAAGAACGGTTGAGAGACGAGCGTTTATTGTAGTAAGTTGTTTTTGTTGTGTTTGGAGTAATTTTACTTGTTCTTTATTCTCTTTTTGCGCTTCTAAAACTTTTGCAACTTTTTCATCAATCGTATGTAACTGGAACTCTAAACGATCTTTTTTGCGCATAAGTTCTTGTTGTTCCTCACGCATAGACTGCATTTCTTCCTGTAACTTTTCTGCTTGTTCCTCAATTCCTTTGATGCGCGCATCAATGTCAGAAGCACTTGCAAGATCATTTTTTTTCTGAAAGGCAACAATTTTTTTCTCTAATTCATCAAGTTCACGTTGACGCGCCGCTATACGCTTATCCGCAGAGGTTATTTTATCTCGCAGCTCAGAAATTTTTTGATCAGCCTCTTTTCTGCTTACCTCTAATTCCTTTTTTCTAAGTTGAATGCGTCCTATCTCTTGACGCACAGTTTCTTTTCTCTGAGATTTAAGAGCGAGGTCTATGCGTAATTGCTCAACAGTTTTCATGAGAGCAACTTGCTCCTTTTCTCCTTTCTCCTCTACCTCTCGACTAATAGCATCGATTTCTTTTCGTTTCTCAAGAATAGCTTGTTTAAGAGAAGATATTTTTTCCTGAATAGCAGAGACTTGCTCTTCGCTCTCAGAAATCTTTTTTGAAAGATCTTGAACAGAGAGGAGTTTGGCATCCTGCTTACGAACAAGCAAGGTTTTTTTGTTTCGACGCATCTTATCCTCTAAATCCTTAAATTTCTGTGCTTGGTCACGCTCTTTACGCAACTCTTCTAAATGCGTCTTTCGTTCTGCAAGAATAATATCAGCCTCTCGTAACTGTACCTCAACGCGTTCGAGTTCACGAGAAGCACGATCTTTTTTTTCCTCATAAATACTAATCCCACTAATTTCTTCGATGATACCGCGTCGCTCAACAGGACTCATTTCGACAAGACGGACAATATCACCTTGTAAAATAATGTTATATCCATCAGCATCAATTCTGGCATGTGCAAGCATATCGCTAATTGCTGAGCGAGTACTTGTTTCATCATTAATAAGATACGCACTCGTACCCGTTTTTTTTACGATACGACTGATCTTAATTTCGGCAGTATCTGTGGGAAATATACGCGAAGCATTATCAAACCATATATGCACCTCACCTTGCTTGGCAGGACTTTTTGTCTTCCCACCATTATAGATAAGATTTGCAGTCTTTTCTGCACGTAAGCTTTTACTCCCTGCTTTTCCCAGAACAAAACAAAGCGCATCTAATACATTACTCTTTCCAGAACCGTTGGGTCCAAGAATACAGTTAAAATCATTTGTAAAATCAATAGTTACTTTGTTTGCAAAGGATTTGAAACCTTTCATCTCCATACGAACAATTTTAGTGTGTTGCTGTTTTTGCGTCACGAAATACTCTCCAACATACTACAACGCAGCCATTTGTTTATAAGCGTTATTGCTCTGCAAGGAATCATAACGGGTTTTTTACTTGAGTACGCATCCATGCAGCATAGGCATCACTGACCTGCACAAGAGAGGAAGCGATGTATGGTGTCGTGTAGGAATGCATTGTTTGAATCTCTTGAACAACAACTGATGCGTGAGAGGAGAGCGTTTTGAGGGTAAGAACGACTTCGTCATGCTCTTGAAGAGAATCATCCCAGACGTACATGCTTGTTGTAGAAGCATAATTTGCGCATGCAACAAGACGATTATCAATGAGGCGTTGAGCAATATGCTTTGCTTGAGCAGCATCCGAACAAAGAACAGTAATAAGAGTTATTTCCATGAGTTGTTAGAGAGAGAAGAGCTTAAAAGCATTTCCTCTCAAAAATGTGCTAAAAAAAAATTTTCGCATAGAGTTCGTCAGTTATCCTCCCAGAAGCAAACCAACCCTAAACAATCAAAACAACGTGTTCTGCTCGTCTTGTGCAACACGTTTATTATACGGCTTCCAACTCTTGCGAAAACCAATAAAATATTTATCGAAGTGATGGGTGAGAAACTCCTGTGTCTTTGGATCAGTCAAATAACCACTTCCAAAATCAAAACCTGCTTGTTTTTGTAAATCATCAATTACACGGTCACGAACAACCTTGGCAAGAATACTTGCAGCAGCAACGACAGGGAAGTCAACGTCTGCTTTAAATTGTGCATGCACCTCAACGCCTGGACATCTCTGAGCAACAAAGGACTGATACACAGGAATGTTGCGTGAAGGACAGTCAAGAACAGCTCTTTTCGGAGCAAGTTTATTGATTATCTGTGCTGTGTGACGGGCCTCTAACCAGTTTAAATCATTCTGAAACACTGCCTCATCTACTTCTTGAGCTGAGACAATGTGAATGACGTGAGGAAGGAGAAGAAGCTGCTCGTACAACTCCTCTCGTCGAGCTTTTGAGAGCAGTTTTGAATCACGCACACCAGCAGGAATATCAGCATCGCATGCAAGAACTGCAGCCATGACAAGAGGCCCGATAAGAGGACCTCTTCCCGCCTCATCAATCCCGCAATACATAACAGAAAGAAGAAACGCATATATAAGAACGTTCTCATTATAGCATGTATGAACCAATACGCGCAAAAAATTCACCAGATCATACAAAAAAAACCGGACGAGCGCATCGCATATCTCGGAGATGAGACAACACGAGAACTCATTAACGCACTCGCTGAGCAAGAAGATGGAAACATACTTTGGTTAGATGCAGACCAAAGACCACTTATAACACTGCCTGAAGAACTCAAAAAGGAACTTGCAGAAATTGATGTACTCATCTATGCAATCACAAAACAATACGGAGATGAACGAGCGTTTAGAGACGAGCTAAACACCTATATAGAAGAGCGTGGAGGAAGAGTAGGAAACCTTCTAGACGCCACGCAAGAAGTGCTCGCAAGCGCGTTTACTGGAGATATACGAGAAATCATTGACCGCACTGAACACGTGTATGAGAAAATGCAACAGCAAAAACAAGTACTTCTCAGCAGCCCTGCAGGCACACACGCATTGATACGCTTTGATACGAACAAGTATTCCTGGCTAGCAAGCACAGGAGTCATACAGCGCGCAAAAACACGTAATCTCTTGCCAGCAGAAGTATACACGTATCCTGCGAGTGTTGATGGAACAATAGTAATTGATGGAGCATACGCGCCACTTGCAAGCCACCCACAAAAAGAGGAACTTCTTGAACAACTCAAAGGTACACCTATTTACTGGATTGTTCGAGAAGGAGTCATACAAGAGATACGCTGCGCAGACCCTGAACTCCTCAGAATAGCACGCAAAGCCATACAAGTCGATGAAAACGCTGCACGAATAGGAGAATTTGGGATGGGAACAAATACAGGGATTAAAACATTCTTGGGGCACGTAATGCATGATGAAAAGTACCCGGGAGTGCATATCGCGCACGGGCACGGATACCCCAAGCAAACAGGAGCACCATACACAAGCACACAACACGCAGACGGAATCCTGCGCAAACCAAGTGTACAACTCCTGGACGGGACATATATCATAAAAAAAGGCGCGTATCAGATTTCTTGAAGTTTTTGTGCAAACCAAGAACGATGCGGAGCATCAAGAGCAGCGTCAAGAAGGGACGTGTCAAGGCCAAGAGCAGCCCAATACGCTTTCTTGTTAAATACATCCTCGCGCAAGGCAAGACGAGCTGTTGGTGTTAACTCAATAGTACTCCACGTGCGCAAAAAGACACGCATAAGCTCTTGTTCTTCAGAGTCCATAAAGAATAAAACACTGTCCTGATATAAGAAACATACGCTCACACATACCCGTTTTCTGTTCGGAAAATATCTACAAGACGCTGGCATTCAATTAATGAAGTTGTGCGGACGAGTTGTTCACGTAGCTCCTTAGCACCCGGTATGCCCTTTGTTAAACTCATTGCATGACTTTTTATGCGCGCATAATCAAGACCGTATTCTTGTGCAAGACTAATGTATTCTTCAAATAAGAAGAACTTTTTTTCAGCAGGAATAGGAGTGTATGCACCTGTAGTCAAAAGCTCGTTTGCTTGGGTAAAAATGAATGGATTATTACGAGCTCCTCGACCAATCATTACATAGTCGCAACCAGTTTCTTGAAGCATGCGGACAGCGTCTTCAGGACTGAATACATCACCATTTCCAATAATAATTGTATCGGGAAGGGCTTGTTTGAGTGCTTTTATCGCACTCCAATCAGCAGAGCCACTATATCCTTGCCTGCTCGTGCGCGCATGTAGCGCGACTGCGACCGCTCCTGCTGCGACACATCGTTGTGCTACTTGAATAAAATTCTTTGTATGCTCAGTAAAACCAAGACGTATTTTTACCGTAAACGGCGTGGACAGCGCAGCACTTACTGTGCGCACTAACTCTTCAATAGCATCTGGGTCTTTCATGAGAGCAGAACCACAATTGTTTTGTACTACATGCCATGCAGGACAACCAAGATTAAAATCGATGACACTCGCTTTGCCCTCTACCTCTTGAGCAGCTTTGCGCACAGTTTCAGGGTTACTGCCAAATAATTGCACCCCAACTGGATTTTCTTCGTCAGAAAGAAAGAAAAGTTTTCTTGTTACCGCATTTCCTTGCACGATACCGTCGGCACTACAGAATTCTGTATAGGTCATCGCTGCACCATGACGTTTACACAAAACACGAAAAGCCACGTCAGAAACCCCACTCATGGGAGCAAGAATGAATTTTCCTTTGAGTGCAGGATACGTCATACCAACCTGGAGTGAGGGAGTGTTTTTGAACGCTTCGAAAAAAAATTTCGTTACCACTACAAAAACAAAACAAATATAAGTTGTGCAGCGATACACACAGTATGCAACCACACACATACATTCTTGGGATGGGAAGCACACTTGGATCAAAAAAAATACCGAATGAGTCCTTTATAGGAAAAATATTTCGTTTACCAACTGGAGAAGAAAAAACATACACCGAAAACCAGATAAAGAGATCAACAGGCATTCATACAAGATACCATTGTTCAGACAAAGAAAATGGCCCCATATTACTTGCTGTTGCGGCGCACAAAGCACTAGAACAATCAGGAGTTAAAATATCAGAAATTAAGGGAATCGCACTATCCACAAATCCAAGCCATTCGATACAATTGCCTGATCTAACCTCAGTAGTTGCATCACTTCTAGGAATGTCAGAACTCAGTTCCACTGGAATATACTCAGGATGTACAGGAGGAATAGAGGCAATTGATGGAG
>SKHI01000033.1 GCA_007117065.1 Candidatus Woesearchaeota archaeon | reverse complement strand
TCAGGATCTTTACCAAAGACTTCTTCTATTCTTCTTCTCGTTAAGTCAATAGACTGTTTCAAATAGAGGTCAAGATCGTATTTTTTTACAAGACTTTCAGCAGGCTCTAAATATTTAATAACAGATCCTTCAGAAATAGTAAATAATATTTTACCGCTGCAACCTTGAACAGTACACGAACCTTTAATAGGTGTTCGACGATATTTTTCATTACATTTTACACAGCGAAATTCTTGCTGAGAAAACTTACGCAAATTACCTTTCAAATCACGAATAAAATGTTTATTAATTACGAGCTTTGCAACATCACGCTCATCAACGGCAATAACTTTTTCTGCTAAATCCATTTGGGATAACAACTTATCCTGCATAGTGGGAAGAATTTTATACGCAGAAACATGGTTTCCTGCATTAATATCAGCTGTATCATGAGTAAAACCAAGACCAATAAATTCATCAGGAGAATTTAATACAGAATTAACAGTCCGCAAAGAAACTTCCCAAGGCATTTTATACGCACAAGCAGCTTCATAAAACTCTAATGGATACTCCCAGACAATATCCATTTGAAAAACCATGTCATCAACTTCAGCAGGAACAATCGTAGTGGTAAGAACAAGAGGAGCATCCATTGTTCCACCCCGAGAGCTGGGAAGGTATTTCTGTGAAAAATTTAAAAATGCATCCATAGCAAGGAAAACACAACCTTCATCACCATCACACTGGCGAGAAAGCAACCCATTTGCCACAACGACATTCCCAGGAACATTTAAACAATAAGAAATTTCTGGTTCTTGATGTTCAAGAGAAATAATTTCATCAAAGAAAAATTGTTCATCAAAAGAAGCACGTACGTATTTATGAGACCTATTTTTTATTAGGAATACTTGTGTTTCTCGCTTATCTTCAGAAATAAACTCTACATCTTCAGAAAGAAGGTGGAAAAATTTGCTCTGTATAACTCCTTTAGTACACGTAAAAGAAGGAACCTCTCTTCCTTTACGCATACAAAACTCTTGTAAAGAAGTGCCTGGCTTTCTTGTTGAAGTACTAAACTTCACAAAAATACCATATCTGCTTAACGCAAAAATTAAATCTTGCTGCAACCCTGTGCTGACCGCGTCAAAAGTTATACGTAAATCAGAGCAAGAAACAGAACCATCACCCTCTAAATAACCTCCCAGAATTTTTCCTAGACGATTCTTAGGAAGTGAAAGAAGTCGATGAGGAAGTCTTTTTTCATATGCAGAGGAGCCCATCGAGAGTATTTTAGTACATACATAATATAGTATTCTACTAGAAAAAATCACTCTGTCAGTCTTATGTTCTGAAGGTTTAAGACCTATACAAGAAAACGTTTTTTTTACAAAATCACGAATTTCTTGTTTAGAAGTGGCGATACATATTTGATATGGTGCTTTACCTGATTGGGGTTGTCTTGCATAGCCTTTAGCAACATATAATCCTAAACAAGAAAGAAAATCATCAGAAAGAGGAATTATTGCAGGTATACGAACAGAATCTCTTTTTGCAGAGACAAATAAGCTGTTTTTAGAAAGAGAGTATTTCTGAATAATTTTTCTTGCAAAAAGTATTGGTACACTATCTCTAAAAGAATAATTATCTGCTTGCTTATTTGAAACGCCAAGAAGAATAAGTTCTTTACGAAGAGAAGCAACTTTTGCTTTTAGTCCTTGAACCACAACCCAATCCTCTTGAGAAAGTTCATCGATTAAATTAATAGTATCAATATTTTCCTCTTGAATACAAACAGAATAAGGAATTTTTACTACGTCACCTACGCGTAATTTGTGAGCAGGGAGTACTTGTTCCTTTCCGTCACGAATAATGATGTGCTTATGATTCTCTGTAGACCGAACTTCTCTACCAAAGCTTGTCTGTAAACGAATAATAGGCATTTCTGTGTGTTTTGTAAAGGTATTAACAGGCACTTCTGTAACCGCTCCATTTACCATGCCTAAAGTAGTATATCCTTTTCCTGACGATTCTCGTGTTCCATGAGAATCAACTATTGTTGTTGGTTGTAATGACTCAACAACCTCTCCGAGAGGTCTTAAGCTCCATACACCTTCTTTTTTTAGTGGAATAACTGTTTCTTGAGTAAAACAATCCCTTCGAGTTGCACAATGTAAGTATGGATGATAAAATAATCCTTGTGTTTGAGAAAAACCAATAATTCGACCAATAGTTCCTGCAGAGGTATGAGGAGCCAGAGCGATGACATAATGACCGATTAAGTCTTCAGCAGAAGTAGCATTATAAAATGGTTCTAGCCCATATAGTTTTACTAATAAATCATCAACAAATTGAGCAGTTCGTAATAAAACAGTATCTGCACGTTCCTCCACAGCTTCAGGACAAGCAGGAAGAATAACATCTTGAGCGAATAGTTCAATTACTTGATCTACAGAAGTAATAGGGTTGCTATGAATGTCTGTCTCATACCCTAACCACAAAGTTTTTTCAACCGAGAGCCCTAATTCTCGAGGACGAAAATGTGTTACTGGAACTTCAGAAGCGTCATAACGAACAGTGCCATCTTTATTAACACAAATATCGTGATGCGCACGCAAAAAACCTTTTACAAGATGTTCAGAAACTTTTTCATCACCCATAACGCCGCGAACACCCTTAATCAAATCAGGATACACAGTCCAATCAAGAATGTTCATACAATCATCAACATATTGTTTTGTAGAAATTGTTTGTTTAGATGCCCGAGAGTGTATTCCTTTTCGAGGACAATCAGCATGGTGCGTTCGACCACACTCCTTACAAAAAAATTCTTTTCTCGTTTCAGAACCACATTTTGGACAACGAGCTAAAACACAGGAAGTGTTACAAGACATACAAGAACGATTCTCAAATAAGGCAGTTATTTTTCCTTTCTCAAAAGCCTCATTAAAACTACGTAGACGACCACCCTCTTCACCTACAGGAAAGAGAACATGTGGACTTCCTGTAAGCTTTCTCATCTTTGCTTTCTCAGGCCTTCCCAAACGACCACCAATAAAAATCCCTGCTTTATCGCGTATACATACCCCTGAAGACTCTTTAAGAAAAGAACCAATATCAATTACTTGTTCGACCTTTTTTGCAAATGTAAATAATAATATTTGTGAGACCTCTTTATTACAAATAATAAATTCATGTTGTGATACAGTATGAGGAATACCTGCTTTTTCTAGAATAGTTTTTATGTCTTGAGAATATGAAAATATTATTTTATCTTCTTTCTGAGAAGAAAGAATTTTTTGTTGTAATAAAACTATTTCTTCAAGAGAAAGTAAATAGTAAAAAAAAGAATACTGTGGAT
>SKHI01000034.1 GCA_007117065.1 Candidatus Woesearchaeota archaeon | reverse complement strand
TCTTTCCGTCTAGTGTCTGGTGTATGATTATTGTAAACTCGTTTGTCTTTGCTATTGTTGCAAGTCTACAGAAGAGTTCGTCTGTGTCTTGTGGGATAAATTCGTTTGCATCTGTGGTAAACTGTATCTTATTTCTTTCTTCCCAGATAACAGGTATTCCTTCTTGTAACGAATACGTTTTCACTTTCTTATTCTTCCGCCGTCTACTATGAGTACTTGTCCGTTTACGAAGTCGCTTTCTTCTGAGGCAAAAAACAGCACTACTTTTGCTATGTCTTCTGGTTGGGCTATTCTGTTTAGAGGTGTTTCTTTTGCGAGCTTGTTTACTCCTTCTTGTCCGAAGCTTTCCATAAACATATTTGTTTGTACTGGTCCGGGGGCTATTGAATTAACAGTTATTCCGTGTCGTCCAAGGTCTACAGCGAGTGTTTTTGTTATTGCGTCTACGCCTGCTTTTGAGGCTGCGTATATTGCGCTTGCTATGCTTCCTACAACTCCTGAGATAGATGTTATATTGATTATTTTTCCTTTTCCTTTCTTTTTCATCATAGTAGCGGCTTCTTTTGTGCAGGCATACACTCCTCGTAAGTTAGTGTCTATGGTATTGTCCCACGCTTCTTTTGTGGTTTGTTCAAACGGCCCGGGTATGAGGACTCCTGCGTTGTTTACGAGCACGTCTATTCTTCCGTATGTTTCTTGTATGTGCGTAAATAATGCTTGTATCTCTTCTTCTTTTCTTACGTCGCATTGTATGGTGCTTACGCGCAGCCCTTGTTCTGTAAGTTCTTTTACTGTTTCTTCTGCTTCTTGTTTTGAAGAACTGTAGGTAAAGAGTATTGTGGCTCCTTGTTTTGCGAGGAGTTCTGTGCTTGCTCGCCCTATTCCCTTACTCCCTCCTGTAATAAGTATAATTTTGTTTTTTAATCTCATACTTTGTTTAACAGAATAGTTTCTTATAAAGGTATTATTTTCTTTCCTGTTGGGCAGATGTCGTTAAGAACGCATTGTTCGCAAAGTGGTTTTCTTGCGTCACATATTTTTCTTCCGTGTTGTATGAGTAGGTCGCCCCACTCTTTCCAGTCTGTTTTGGGAAGTACGCGCATCATTTTTTTCTCAGCAAGAGGAGGATTTTTTTCTTTAGTAAATCCTATTCGTTGTGTTACTCGTGCAATATGAGTATCCATTACTATTCCTTCTGTTTTTCCATATAATACGTGGAGTACGACGTTTGCAGTTTTTCTTCCCACTCCTGGTAATGTTATGAGTTCTTCCATATCGTCCGGTACGCGTTCATTTCTTTGTGCTAGTTCAGTACTGAGCGCTTTGAGATTTTTTGCTTTTGCTTTGTAGTATCCGGTGCTGTATATGTCTTTTTCTAGTTCTTTAATCGTTGCTCTTGCTATGTCTTTGGCGTGCGAATATTTTTGAAAAAGTTTTTTTGTTACTTTATTTACGTTTTCATCTGTTGTTTGTGCGCTGAGCATAACTGCTACAAGAAGGTGCCATGGTTTCTCCCAGTCAAGTGCTGTTATAAATGAAGGATACTGTGTGCGTAGTCGTTTCAGTACTTCTTGTGCGCGTTCTTTTTGTCGCATATAACTCTTTTATCTCTGCTTATTCTTATTCTTTTGCTCCAAAAGGTTTTTATGTAGGTATGCATTTAGTCTTGTATGACATATGAAGTAGTTTCTTTACCGTACGATTACGCCGCTCTTGAACCGCATTTTGATGCGCAAACTGTGGAGTTACATTATGAAAAACATCATAAGGGGTATGCTCAGAAACTTTCTGCTGCTGTCGCTCTTGCTGATGAACGAGGTTATCTTCTTCATGGTAAGAAATTTAGTGAGTATTCTGTTGAGGAATTATTGATGCATATTAATGTTATACCTGAAAGTGTTGTTGATGCGATTGCCAACAATGGTGGTGGGGTTGTCAATCATAATTTGTTTTGGCAGTGCTTGAGTCCTCAAGGAGGCGGAAGTCCTTCTGGTTCTCTTCTTGAAGCAATTGAAGAATCTTTTGGTTCGTTTGATGAATTTAAACTAGAGTTTTCTGACGCTGCAAAAACACACTTTGGTAGCGGATGGGCGTGGCTTGTAATTAATCATGAAGGAGGTCTTGAGGTCATAGCAACTCCGAATCAAGATAGTCCTTTAATGACTGGGCTTATTCCTATTCTTGGTCTTGATGTCTGGGAACATAGTTACTATTTGCGGTTTATGAATAGGCGTCCAGACTATGTTGATGCGTTTTGGAACATAGTTAATTGGGCTTTTGTTTCTGGGTTGTACGAGAAGAATGTATAATTTTTTCTTTTTGTGCTTCTTGCACCCAATCTAATAATTTTTCTTCATCTTCTAAAACTGTTGCTGGTACGTGGTAATAGTTGTGCAGTGTTTGCGTATTGTTTGGTTTAAATGGTTCTGTACAGTATTTTTTTCTTGTTTCTTCTGTAGTGTATAAATATAATTCGTCGTCGTGTATGAGCCCAAAAAATACTCCTTCTAGCCAGAGCCCATATCCTCCAAACATTTTTTTCTCTTGTATGGGTAGTTCTGAGAGTTGATCAAGCAGATAAACTAAAAACTCCTTCATACTATTCTTTATTCCACAATTTTTAAAAATCCTCTGTTCTTCCTCTTTATATGCCTGAAACTAAGACTCCTCAATTCGTGACCGCTGATATGATGATTAATGACGTTGTTATGCGTTATCCTGTGGCTGCTGAGATAATGTTGAGTTATGGTTTACATTGTGTGGGGTGTCACGTCTCTGCTTTTGAGTCTATTCGACAGGGAGCTATGGGTCATGGTCAAATGGATGAGGAAGAGGTTGAGCTTCTTGTTCAGGAAATGAATGAAGCAATTGCACAAAAAGAGGTATCAAAGAGCACTGAGACGTTAGTTATTACTCATCGTGCGGTTGAAAAGATTGGCGAGTTTGCTTCTCGCGAAGAAACGCAATCTTCGGATATGTTTTTACGCATCAAGGTTGTTGCTGGTGGGTGTAGCGGGTTTAAGTATGATTTAGATTTTGATACTACTCCGCTAGATGATGACATTGTTATTCTTACCGATACCCTTCCTGTACGTATTGATCCTGATAGTGCTGCGTTTCTTCAGGGCAGTATTTTAGATTATATTGACGGTCTTGATGGGAGTGGATTTAAGGTTGATAATCCAAATTCTTCTGAAGGGTGTGGTTGCGGTAAAAGTTTTTCCTAGTAAGGAGTAACTTTATATATTTTTTCTGATTTGCTCTGCTATGCCTTCCATCATACCGTCTCTTCCTACTACTCCCCTACTGGATCTGTGCAGTCCTGCTGATATAATTAAGTTTAAATGTTTTAATTTTGGTTATTTGCTTGATCTTAGGGCGCTGTCGAGTTTGCATGAAAAATATGCTTTAGATATTAAAAGGCCGATTTTTTCCAATGTGTCCGTTCAGAAAGTAGGTCGGATGGGCTTTTATAATTCTCAGCCAGTTGTTTTATCTGATTTTTCGAGAGTCGATGTTCGAAATAAGGATTTGTCTGCTTTAGTTGTCCCTTGTAAAAATTCTAAAATAGATTTTTTTGGTTATGGACCTGCTGGTTGGGAGTATTTTCGTTCTTCCGATTTTGGTCCAAAATTGGGATTTTTACAAGTACGATTTTCCCATTTGTATCTGCCACTACCGGAACCTCCCCGGAGAAATTTTTCTTCTTGGGAATCTCATCGAGAGTATTTATCTCAATAATATTATTTTTTTGTTCTTGAATAATGAAAGAGTGCTTGTTGATAGAGTCCTGCTTTTGCTCCGAGTTCTTCTCGGGTAATATTATGTTCTGTAAAGATGCGTTTTATCCATACATCCTCTGGACATGCTTCATCAAATCCAAGACTAAATAAGAGTATGCAGTCGGCCACTTTTGGTCCTATTCCACGTAATTGTTGCAGTTCTTTCTTTGCTTGTTCATAGCTTTTATCTGCAAGCCCGTACAACCATTCAAGATCTATGTTTTTTAGCTCGCTTATAGCGCGCGCTCTGTATCCAAGGCCTATTTTTCGTAATTCTTCCTCTGGTGGAAGCTCTTTTGGTAGCGGCATCCGATATAGTCCATGAGTTATTTCTTCTCCGCTGAGTCTGCTTAGGGATTGCATGTTTTGTTCTATGCGTTTCTGATTATTATTTTGACTGATAACAAATGCGAGTAAGCATTCCCATGGGTGCTGTCTGAGTATGCGTAGACCTTTTGTGTGTTCTAATGCTTCTTGTACGTACGAGTGTTCATGTTCTAATTCTTCTTGGTCTGCTCGTATAAAATGATCAAACCATTTTTTGTTTGGATGATTACTTACGCCTTGTTCATTGATAAAGAACGCCTCATTCATGTGTGCTACGTATGCGCCGTTTTCGGTAAACACATATCGAAATATTTGTCCGCTTGTAAGGGTGTGTTGTAGATTAAATTCCTTCATATTTTTTTTTCATCCAGAGGGCGTCTTCTTCGATTATCGGGCTTTCGCTTATGACGCACCCACCCACTGAGTAGTCCTTAAATGCTTTGAATAATGCATCCCAGTTCATATCGCTCTCAACGCAGGTAAGGTGATTTTTTTCTCCTTTTGGCCCGTATTCTATTCCTGAAAGATGTATGTGCATGTTTCGTAATCGTTCTTTTCCCAAGTAGTTCTCTACAGTCTCAAGTACTTTGCTGTACTCTTCATATGTATTGTATGCACCGTTTGTACGTGCATGAAGGTGTGCAAAGTCTACACAAATACTCATTCCTTCGAGTTCACTTGCTAGCTTGCAGAGTTCTTCGTAGGTTCCCATCTGTGTTGGTTTGCCTGTAGTTTCTGGACTGATAGTGATGTCTACGCCTTCATTGTGTAGCTCTTGTAAGATAAGTTTCATTTGTTCTTTTACTTGTGCATACACTTTTTCTGGATCTTGTTTAAGATAAAATGCTGGGTGAAACGTTACGCTCTCTCCTCCTGCTTGCCAGGTTCGATGTGCTGCTCCAATAACTCTGTTTCGACTTGCTTCTCGTTTTTTTTCTTCTGCTGCATTAAGATTAATATAGTAACTTCCGTGCGCTGTAAGAGTTACATCGGCTTTTTTTGCTTGCTTTTTTAATTCTTCTGCCGCTTCTTCTTTAAGCCACGTGCTATGTACAAATTCTAGTTCCATGCAGTGTAGATTATTTTGTTCTAACCACGGTATCGCATCTAATATTCCTGTAGTTATTGGTCGTGGTATTCCTCCTGTTCCAAATCGTAGTCGAGTCATGTATACTGTATGTTGTTTTATTTTATATGTTCTCCGTTGTATTTAAGTATAAGCTCTTCTCCTACTGTTGTATGTGGACGCTTTTTTTTATCAGTTATGTGTTGCTGTGTTTTGTTCTTCCCTTGTATGTATTTCCGTTTATGAGAAATACTATCTCGTTTACTCGGCTTCCCCAGCAATTAGAGGATTTTGCTCAACGATGCGCTGTGGAGCACACACGTCCAATAGATTATATTCATGCGGTTCTTTCATACGTGTTAAGTCAACATAAACCCTCTCGTAGGGAGAGTGTTTTTTCTTTTTTCTTTGCCTTTGAGACAAATATAAAAAAAATATTTTCGCGTCGAGGCCACATTCATACTAATCATTTACTTCTCCTCTGCTATGTGCTGCTTGCTAAAGCACCGTTTTTGCGCTCAGAGGACATGAAAATATCCTATTCAGTTGTGAATCTTCATATTCATCCGTATATTCGGGTTCGCATCGCAGGACAATGGTATCCTGTGGATCCTTTGGCTGTTTCTCGTGGTAAGGCTGTTGGATCTGTCTTGTTTGGTTTTTCTTAGTCTTTGAGTTTGTTGTTTATTTGTTCCTCTAATGCATTAAATGTTTGTGCAAGTGAGTGTTTTACACCAAAGCCTATTTGTTCTGTGTGAAATCTTCCTCTATTTGTTACTAAAAGTGCTTTCCACTTGAATCCTTGTTGCTTGTGCTGCTGCTCTTTAATTTGTTTTACGTCTAGGTGTATGTATGCTTCATCGAAATGTCTCTGTATTCGGTCTAGAAAGTCGTTTGTTTCATCATGGGTTATTTTTTTTTCTAGTTCGGTTAACCTATCTGCGTGCGCTATATCTATATTTTTTGTACTCGCAAAAGATATTGTTTTTTCTGTATTATTCATTGATGAATCACCTAAGTATACTAAGGAATACTTGTATATGAATGTATCGAAGAAAAAAATATTTTATGCGGTTTTACTCCATATTTTGTATGTGTGTGATGAATTGTTGTACTGTTCTATAGGGGACTTCTTCATCGTTAATAAACACTGTCGGTGTTCCACTCACGCCTCTTTCTTGTGCTTCTTGCATGTGTTCAGCAACAATAATTTGTGTCTCGCGATTGTCCACGCACGTTCTCCACTCGTTCATATCAAGGCCGATTGCTTCTGCTGCCTGTCGTAAAAAGCTTGGGCTTATGCGTTGTTGGTTGTCAAAGAGGATGTCGTGATACGCCCAGAATCTGTTCTGGTTTCGTGCGCACTCGCTTGCCTCTGCTGCTTGAAGACTGAACGGGAATTGTGCTAGTGGGAAATGTTTATACACGATTTCGGCCTCTGTTTGTTCTTTTAGTTGTTTCATCACTGAAGCGAATTGGCCACACGCCGGGCATTGAAAGTCTCCGAATTCGATTATGGTCGCTACAGGGGTTTCTCTGACGAATTGGTCGTCTGTATATGCATACGTGCTTCCATCAAGATCGAATTGTTCTGTCGTGACAAAAACCCATATTCCAATGAGTGCTAATACGCCTACTATGCTGACAAATGGTATCCATGAACTTTTTTTCTTTCGTGCCATACAGGCATTACTTGTCTTTTCTTTTTATGTGTTTGCATCAAGCATAAATACGAGTAGGTGTATTTTGTTAGTATGCAGCTTTCTGAGGATCAAAAAAAAGCTCTTGAAGAGCAAAAAGCGAATTGTCCTTTTTGCAGAATACTAAAGGGAGAAATCCCTGCTCATAAGGTGTATGAAGATGAGCTCGTGTTTGCTTTGCTCGATATTAATCCGTTAACGCGTGGCCATCTTCTTCTTCTCCCTAAGGAGCACATTCCTGTTCTCCCTATGGCTTCTGCGGACTTATTTTCTCATTTAGCCAAGATAGTTCCTGAAATAGTAATTCATCTAAAAAAGGCTGTTCTCGCATCTCATTGCACAGTATTTGTTGCAAGCGGTGCACCTGCTGGTCAGCAGTCTGCGCATCTTATGATTCATATCATTCCCTCGGATGCTCCTTTGCCTGAATTTGCTCTTCCCGCTCAGAAACAAGATGAAAAGCCCTATCAAGAGCTTTTGCGTGTTGTTTCACACAATCTTCCCTTAATGTTGCGTGAGCGCATTACAGTAGCAGGTGGTTCTTTACAGTCCGAACCAACTTCTCAGCCGCCTTCTCCTCCCTCTGGAGCACAGAGTGGCAGTCTTGCCGAGCTTATCGCAAGTAATCCAGATTTTAAAAAACTCTTGATGCAAAAACCCGAGGCGGTATTGGAGGGAATCAAAGACAATCCTTCTCTTCAGCCTTTATTTGAGGGTGTTGACATTTTTGCTTTATCGGAGTCTTTACGTCTACAAGAGAGTTCTCCTTCTTCTCCTGTCGAATCTTCTGCTACGCAAGCGTCATCTCCTTCTCCTCCTTCGTCTTTTCAAGAGCAAGTTTCTCGTCAGCCTCCATCCCTTGAAGATATTTCTTCTTCTCCTCAAGCACCCTCTGTGGATGCTATTCCTCGCGCTATTGATTTGTCTGATGAACAGTTACGCGCATACCTCGAGGAGAAGCCGAAGCTAAAAGAGCTGCTAGATTCTGATCTGCCTCGGCTCAAAGAAGCTATTTTACAACAAGAGAAATTGCGCGTATTTTTTTCAGGTACAACGCCTGAGGAGGTGAATGAACGCACATGAGCAGAGTCTATACAGATGGGTTGCTTGTGGCTGATTTATTGGCTGAGGGTGCGTGTATGGGTCATATTCATATTCGTCCCGAACATCCTGTACGTGATTTTTCTCAAGCAAAAGGCATTTTGGGCGAGCAGTTGTTTTGGGTTTCTAGCTTTTCTGCTTCTGCATTATTTGATTCTATCGGCGCGCATGGCACAAATATAGTAATATCTGATGGATCGTCCCTTGTTGCTGATGTTGTTGCTCGTTTTCAAGATGATGGTCTTGGGCTTCGTTGGGATCCTAAGCCTGCTGATCCAGGTGCGTTAAAGGATCTTGCTACTACTGTTAAAGATGCATTATGGTATGTGGGAAAAGATACTTCTCACTCTTCACAAGAACCTATTTCTGCTCGTGTTGTTGAAACAACGCCTGTTCGCAAACAAGACTATCGTTCGCTGCAATTAAAGCGTTCTCTCTAATAGTTTTGTCGAATAAGTTTTTAAATAGTTCTTTCTTTCTTTTTGATATATTGGCGGATGTAGTGTAATGGTAACACGGGGGATTGTGGATCCCCAGTTGAGGGTTCAATTCCCTCCCTCCGCCCGTCTCATTTATTAATGCCTAAGTGATTTAAAGAGTATGCAAGAATATAAGAAGATCAAATCCAGTCCTATAAACGCCCTTCTTCCTTTATTTCTTAAACATGTTTTTTGGAACGGGCTGTTTTTTCTTTTTCTTCTCGTGTTATATGTTCTTGTCGAGGTTGTTTTTTCTCTTGGATTATTAACGCGCGTTATGTTCTATGGAATTCTTGGCACTGTTCTTCTATCTCTTCTTAAGATGAGTAAAGATATTATTCGAGTCTGGTGTACGGAATTTCGTTTTTATTCCACGTATGTTGAAAGTAGGTACAAATTTTTTGTCGAGCGGGTACACAGTGTTCATTATGCAAACATTACTGACATTAAGATTGAGCGTTCGCTCTGGGATAGGGTGTGTGGTGTAGGTGATATCGTGTTTCACACAGCAAATGATTCGTATGAGCGCTCGGCACGTAAAGCGCTTGTTGTTCGCGATGTTCGTAATCCAGAGCGCGTTCGTGCATCCTTGCTCCGGCACATGCAAAGAGAGTAACCTTTTTAAATGATTGGGTGTTCTCTCTTTTCATCGCGCCCGAGTGCAAGCGAATACAGGGCGAACAGCGTTTGTTTTTCTGCACTCTATGCGTATATATCATATGGCACAAGAAGATAACTTCAGATACATTGTTCGTGTAGCAAACACAGACCTAGATGGAGAAAAAACCATTTTACAAGCACTACGTAAAATTCGTGGGGTTAGTTTTATGATGGCTAATGCGCTCTGTGTAGTTACAAAGATGAATCCGCAAACAAAAGCAGGAACTCTTTCTGATGAACAATTACAACAGCTCCAGCATGCGTTACTTAATCCACAAGAATCAAGAATTCCTTCTTGGTTGTACAACAGAAGAAAAGATTATGAAACGGGTGCCGACATGCATGTTTCTGTAAATGATCTTTTTATTGTGCAAGAAGATGATGTAAAACGACTCAAGAAAGTTCGTGCGTACCGAGGAATTCGTCACGCAAACAAGTTACCTTCTCGCGGTCAAAGAACCAAGAGTAACTTTAGAAAGAATAAAGGGAAACGCTAATGGGAGATATAAAAAAAATTCGTAAAAAGTATGCAAAGCCAATCCATCCTTGGAATAAAGAACGCATAGAAGAAGAACGTTCGTACATTCGTCGTTATGGCCTCACAAATAAAAAAGAGGTGTGGAAAGCTGAAACACTTCTAAAAAATATCAAAGATCAAATTAAGAAATTCCCTTCCATGCCCGATGCTCAAGCAGAGGTTCTTCGTGTAGCATTGAAAAATAGGCTTCTCAAATATGGGTTAGTGAGAGAAGATACTCCCTTACAAGAAGTATTGGGTTACACGTCTGAAGTAATATTACAAAAACGATTACAATCAGTTGTTTTAAAGAAAGGTTTTGCAAGGACCCCAAAACAGGCAAGACAGTTAATCACTCATGAACACATCATTGTTAATGACGTTGTTATGAATGCTCCTAGCTACTTAGTAACTGTTACTGATAAGGTTGGCTTCCATCCGAGCAGTCCATTTGCTCAAGAGGACCATCCTGAGCGAAAGCAACCAGAACTTACTGAAAAACAAAAACAAGAAAAGGCACGAAGAGCAAAACAGTCTTCTGAACCTGAAATCGAACTCGTTGAGATTAGTGAGGATGATGCAGAATGAGTAAAGAAAAAGAACGATGGGGTATTTGTCATATCTATTCAAGTTATAACAATACTATTGTACACATAACTGATGTTACAGCAACTGAAACAATTGCTTTTGCTAGTGGTGGCCAAGTTGTGAAGCAAGATAGATTAAAAAGTAGTCCTACAGGCGCTATGAGTCTTGCAAAAAAAGTTGGTGAAATTGCAAAAGAAGCAGGTATAACTAGCTTAAATGTAAAAATTCGTGCTCCTGGCGGTCACAACGGTCCGGCAAGTCCAGGTCCTGGTTCTCAACCAGCTATTCGTACATTAAGTAGAATGGGTTTCAAAATAGGCCTTATTCAAGATGTAACTCCTCATCCACATGACAGATGTAGGAAGAAAGGCGGTCGGAGAGGAAGAAGAGTATGAAAGTTTCAAAATTGCATGTTTCTGATGAAAAAGCATTTTTACGGTTTGAAAATGTTTCGCCTGCTTTCATAAACACTATTCGTCGTTATGCCACTACAAAGGTTCCTGTGATGGCAATAGATTTTGTTGAATTTAAGAAAAACAGCGGCATCTTATATGACGAAATGATCGCTCATAGATTAGGTCTTATTCCACTAAGAACGGATAAGGATAGTTATGTTCTTCCAGAATCCGAGTGGAACGCACCTACTGGCGATCCTCGTGTTGAAGTCCAACTAACTCTTACCACTACCAAATCAAAGGTTCCTCAAATAGTATTTTCAGGCGATATACAGTCAAAGGATAAGCGTATTGTGCCTGTTCATGCAGACATTCCAATTACTAAATTAATTGAGGGTCAAGAACTAGAATTCGTGGCAACTGCGCGAATGGGAATTGGCGAAGAACATGCTAAATGGAGTCCTGGTCACGTCTGGTACAAGAAGTATCCCCACATCACAATCACTCATCAACCTAAAGAAAAGGAGAAACTAGTTGAGTTGTATCCTAAGGTGTTCGTAATAAAAAATAATGCGCTCCACCTTACCGAAGATGCAGCTTTACACTTCCCTGATAAGGATTTGGGTGTAGACGGTATTACTGTATCGTTTACTGACGGTGATTACATCCTCATCGTTGAATCTTGGGGTCAACTGCCTGCAATGACAATAGTTGAAGAAGCTATTCGTGCATACCAGTCTCAACTTGACGAATTCGAGGTGCTTGTACAAGCACTGTAGGTCTTTACGAGGGTGTGCCCGAGTGGTCAAAGGGGCTAGGTTGAGGGCCTAGTGGCTTAGTGCCTGCGAGGGTTCGAACCCCTTCACCCTCAGTAAAAAAACAAAACAAACGGAGAAAAACAATGAATACGCAACGCATCAGTCTCATTCAAGAGGCAAAAAAACAACAAACTCCCTTTTGGGAGCGAGTCGCTAAAGACTTGGCAAAATCAGGTACGAGACGAAGAGAAGTCAATCTCAGTCATCTTTCTCGCGTGTCTGAGGAAGGCGAGGTTATTGTTGTTCCTGGTAAAGTTCTAGGAAGCGGAGAGATGACACACAAAGCAACTGTCGTTGCGTTTAGCTTTAGTGAATCTGCTAAGAAAAAGCTTCGCGCATCTCAGTGTGACAGTATGAGTTTGGATGAATTCCTAAAGAAAAATCCTAAAGGATCTGGGAGGATTATCGGATGATTATTGATGCTACAAATTTAAAATTAGGTCGTATAGCAACCATTGTTGCTAAACATGCTCTTTTGGGAGAAACAGTTTCTGTAATTAACATAGAAAAAGCGGTAATTACAGGTACTAAAAAAAATATTCTTGCCAAGTACCAAAGACAATATAACCGTGGAGGGCCTCACTGGGGACCATTTCAACCTCGTATGCCTGACCGTTTTGCTCGAAAAGTAATCAGAAACATGCTTCCCTTTAAGACTCCTCGTGGTCGCGAGGCTTTGAAAAGAATCTCTTGTTTTATTGGCAATCCACATTCTGTTCAAGCACAAAGTATTCCTGATGCTCACATCAGTAACTCATTAACCATGAAGTATATTTCTTTACAGGAGCTCTGTAGTTTGTTAGGAGGTAATGTATGAAAAAAGATATGACTATTTTGACGAGTGGTAAGCGAAAAAGTGCTAAAGCGTCTGCATCTTTACGCAAAGGCTCTGGCTATGTTCGTATAAATAAACAGCCTATTGGTGTAGCTACGAGTCCTATGTATGCTTTGCGTATGCAAGAACCTTTATTGCTTGCTGGCGATATTGCTTCTCAAGTTGATATTGATGTTCTTGTACGTGGTGGCGGGTATGCTTCTCAAGCTGATGCTACGCGTCTTGCGATTGCAAAAGCTCTTGTTGAATTTAATTCTTCTTTAGAAGAGACATTTAGTGAGTACGATCGTACCTTGCTGGTTGCTGATGTTCGGCGTAAAGAACCAAAAAAACCGAACAATCGTGGCCGTGCGCGTGCACGCAGACAGAAGTCGTACCGTTAGATTTCAGAATAAATACTTTTTTTTATCCTTTTTTTTATCGTATTAATATTGAAAAAAAAAAAAAAAT
>SKHI01000031.1 GCA_007117065.1 Candidatus Woesearchaeota archaeon | reverse complement strand
GACTGGGCATAAACATTTAAATAGTCAATGGTGTAGGAAAGAGTATGGCGACTGATAAAATAAGAGAGGAACTGTTTGGCCTTTTAGCGCGTTTATCAAGATTTTCTCCATTGCTGAAAAAAACAACCATGGGATTAGTTGCTGCCCTCGCATTGCATGCAGCAGACGATGCAAAAGCTCAGTCGACAAGTACATTTATACAACAAAAAATAGAGGAAGTACAGCAATCACATAAGTCTGAAAGAGAGATTCAAGAAGAAATACGTTTCCTAAAAGATTTTGGTCTCTCAAGGGTTGAACGTGATATTAGAGAGTTAGAGAAACTACTTGAGAAACAGTTTTTAACAACAGTCGATGAAGCAGAGGCGTATCGTATTTTGAAAGACATTGAGGATGTCTGTAAGTTTCTTATGAATTCTGGCATTCTTGAAATTAGAGATAAAGCACGCGATTTCTATAACGAACTCAGAATGTTAAAAGAAAATTTAGCTGACAAGAAATTGACTACACAACACGATCATGCTTTACGTGAAAATGGCGAGTTTAGTCTAAAAAAAGTTATTGGTCTTAAAAATACGCAAAGTAGAGTTCAATTTGTTCATTGGGCATCAGATAACATAACGCGCCTGGTACGAGAATACCAAGATGCTGCACTAAATAGTAGAGTAGATGATATGGAAGAACTTGCAAAGCAAATCGCAATTATAGAGGTAGCCCTTGTTCGTGATATAGAGACTCGTCCAGATGGACCAGGAACAGCTGCAAACGGACAAGTAGAATATACTATTCACCGCGATCATGTGGAAATAAGAATCAGAATCGGTGGAAAAACGTACGCATTTGCAACGCACATACGATAAAAACGAACTAAAAACCTTTATAAACAACGCGTATTCAAAAAGAATAGGTGTTTATGAGACAACATGCACAACCAACAACGGAGTTTTTTATGAAATACGGATGGGCGATACTCGTAGTACTCGCAGCTATAGGAGCGCTTGCATACTTTGGAGTGCTAGAGACAGAAATAGAACAACGCTGTAGTATTACAGGAATGATCTGTGAAGACCCGCTCATCACAGAAGATGAAATACGCTTCACCCTACGAAATAACGTAGGAGCAGATATGAAAAACATTACGGTAACACCAGACCCAAGCATTTGTGGATTCCAAGAACAAACTACAGAACTTCTCCATGCACAAGAACGCATAGAATACACATTTACGTGTGCAGAAGGAACAATACCTCGACTCGCAAACATAGACATGGAAATAACCTATTACCGAGGAAACGAACCAACCAAACGCACACTCGCAGGAAACATACGAGGAACAATATGAAACCAATATACAACCAAATACTTGATAGCAGAGGAAACCCAACCATACAAGCACAATACAAAGAACTCATCGTAGCAGTACCAAGCGGAGCAAGCACCGGAGCACATGAAGCACCAGAGCTACGAGACCATCAAGAAGAATACGAAGGAAATACCGTATACAAAGCAATACAAAACGCACAACACCTCAGTGAAGAGCTCGACTGGGAAACAATAACAATAGCCGACGCAGATAAAAAAATACTTGATACGGACAAAACAAAAAAACTCTTAGGAGCAAACGCGACACTCGCAGTAAGCCTGCTAGCAGGGAGTATACAAGCAAATAGAGAAGGAAAACAACCATACGAACTCATAGCAGAACTGAGCGGAAACAAACCACTCCTTCCCATGCCATTTGCAAACGTAATAAACGGCGGTAAGCACGCAGACAACGATTTAATGATACAAGAAATCATGATCGTACCAACAAACGCGCACACCTTTGCAGAAGCAACAAGACAAGTAACAGAAACCTATCACGCACTAAAAACAATACTCAAAAAACGCTACGGAGGAGCAAGCACAGCACTCGGTGATGAAGGAGGATTTGCGCCACCAATAACGCACATAGAAGAAGCACTCAGCATACTCATAGAAGCAATGAGCAACGCAGGACATAAACTCAGCTTTGCAATAGACGCGGCAGCAAGTGAATTCTACAGCGATAAAGGATATGAGATACGACCAGGAGAATACATGACTGCAGAAGAACTCATAGAATACTACGTACACCTCATAGATACCTATCCGATCATAAGTCTCGAAGACCCCTTTGACGAAGAAGATTATGCAAGCTTTGCTAAACTACGAAAAAAAGTACGCATACAAATAGTAGGCGACGACCTCACAGTAACCAACACACAACGCATACAAGAAGCAATAAACCAAGAAAGCTGTAACAGCTTGCTTCTCAAAGTAAATCAAATAGGAACACTGACAGAAGCACTCGAAGCAGCAAAACTCAGTAAAGATAATGGCTGGACCGTTATGGTAAGTCACAGAAGCGGAGAAACAAGTGACACATGGATAGCAGACATCGCAACAGGACTGGGATGCGGAGAGATAAAACTAGGTGCACCAGCGAGAGGAGAGCGCGTAGCAAAATACAATAGACTTCTGACAATAGAGGCAGTACACAACCTTGCCTTTGCACAATGGAAGAATATTTAAAACAAGACCCATTGACCCGCTATACATGACGAAATACGAAACCACAAAAGATATAGAAACACCAAAAGCAATAGTAGATCAAGTCATAGGACAAGAAAACGCTGTAGAAATAATAAAAAAAGCAGCGGAACAACGCAGACACGTATTTCTTATAGGGGAGCCGGGAACAGGAAAAAGTATGCTCGGAGTAGCAATGGCAGAACTGTTACCCAAAGAAAAACTGGTAGACACAGTAAGCTTTCCAAACCCAAACGATGAAAACAAACCACTCATTAGAACATTTCCTTCAGGAGAAGCAAGAAAACTCGTCGGAAACGCCCGAGCACAAGAAAGTGAGGTGTTCAAAAACCAAAATATCATTATCATTATACTCGCAATAGCAGCAATGATTGCGCCCTGGTGGATACTACACCGATACGAAAGCGAAATCATGTTCACAGCATTCTTTTTAGGAGGAATGATATTCCTAGGAGCAGCAATACTGTTCCTTAACCTAGGAAAACGCATGGGAGGAATAAAACAAAGCATCCCAAAAATAATTGTAGACAACTACCAAAAAGAACGAAGCCCCTACTTTGACGCAACAGGAGCACACGCAGGAGCACTTCTTGGAGACGTACTACACGACCCATTCCAAAGCGGAGGATTAGGAACACCAGCGCATGAACGGGTAATCGCAGGAATGATACACAAAGCGCACCTCGGAGTACTATTTATAGATGAAATAGCAACGCTGGCGCCAGACAGCCAACAAGAACTTCTTACAGCACTGCAAGAAGGAAAATTCAGCATTACAGGAAGAAGTGAGCGCAGCGCAGGAGCAATGGTGCGAACAGAACCAGTACCCTGTAAATTCGTACTCATAGCAGCAGGAAACAACGACACAATAAAGCATATGCACCCAGCACTACGAAGTAGAATACGTGGGTATGGATATGAAGTATTCATGGAAGAAACCATGAAAGACACCGAAGAAAACAGATACAAACTCGCACAATTCATCGCACAAGAAGTCCGCAAAGATAACAAAATACCGCACTTCACAAAAGAAGCAGTAGAAGAGATAATCAACATAGCGCGCAAACGAGCAAACAGAGCAGGACACCTCACACTTAGACTCAGAGAACTCGGAGGAGTAGTGCGCGCCGCAGGAGACGTCGCAAAAGAAGAACGAGCCGAAATTGTGCAAATAGAACACATAAAGAAATCTATACGCCTCGCACGATCACTAGAACACCAAATGGCTGACATCTTCATAGAACGAAAAAAAGAATATGAAGTAATCATGACAACAGGAAGCATAATAGGGCGTGTAAACGGACTCGCAGTCATGGGAGCAGGAAGCGCCATGAGTGGAATAATGCTGCCAATAGAAGGAGCAGTGAGCAAAGGAGGACGTGAGACAAGAATAGTGGCTACAGGAAAACTTGGAGAAATAGCAAAAGAAGCAATCACGAACGTGAGTGCAATTATCAAACAACACTTCAACGAAGACCTCAAAGAAAACCACGACATATTCGTACAATTCCTCCAAACATACGAAGGAGTAGAAGGAGACAGCGCAAGCATAGCAGTAGCAACAGCAATCATAAGCGCACTCAAAGAAGTACCTATCAAACAAAACGTCGCAATGACAGGAAGCCTATCCATACGCGGAGAAGTACTCCCCATAGGAGGAGTGACCAGCAAGGTGGAAGCTGCGATACAAGCAGGAGTAGAAACTGTTATCGTACCAAGAACCAATCTCAAAGACATCATCCTCGATGAGCAAGACAAGGAGCGCATCACAATAAAACCCGTAGACAATATAGCCGAAGTCCTAGCAGAAGCACTCGATTGGAGCGGAAAAAAAGCACTCCTGAAAAAATTAACGGATGCTTATAAGGGATAAGGATTATAAAGGTCTGAAACCTCTAACATAAAGTTTTTTGAAGGGTCTGATGATATCAGATACTTGATCTTTGGTAAACGCTGCTTGCAGATGAGTGGTGTCTTTATCTTGGTACAATATTGTTTCTACCGAGCCTATTTGTAAGGAGAGCTGAGAGATATCTTCCCATTCTCCTGTTAAGATGTATAATTCAGGTATAAAGAAATCGCTGTCTGAAAAAATGTAAGGGTGCATAGATGATCTTTTATATTCGAAGAATAGCGGTTTTACTTGGCCTTGTCCTCTTAGATCCAAGATTGTCTCGATTTTTCGATATTGGCTAAAATTACCTCTTCTTGGATGAGTTCGTTTAGCAAAATACGCCTCTGTGGCAGGTATATCATTTATCGCATGGACTAGGCTGTCTTGAGGTAAATAGTTGAGAGTGTCGACCATACTACTATTATTTCTATGTGCATGCGCGATTAATAATTCAGAATCCATAGTAGATAAAATAAATGGCGATTTATAATTGTTATCTCTATGAAATGGTATTTATCTTTGCTGTTTTACTACATGTATTCTTCTACTTCAAATCCTTGCTCGGCTAAATTGTCAAGAAACTTATCTATAGCTTGTCTATCCTTTGTGAAATAAACGGATTCAATTTGAGTACGTGCTGGTGTTTGTGTCATCTGTATCTTACTTTCCCCTAATTTAATGACAAGACTATCTATGGCTTGTTCTTTCCCTATCAATGGTGACAGTGGTATGTATAGGATCGCACCTTCAGGGGTGTGTTTAGCTTGATACTGTAACTGAAATGGTCTGATGGTAGTATATTCCCTAAGATCCTTAATGGTCCTGACTGGTTTGTCATTGTGTTCATCCCGTTTGCCTTGCGTTCGGAGCTTAAAATAGTATGTGTTTGTAGGAAAATTGTTTATTGCTGTTACAACAGTTTTCTCTGGGAGACAGTTGTATACTTTCTGAAAGTTCCTGATTCATTATAGGCAAAAAATCCAGCAAAAAGGCCTTGTTCCATACAAACTCGGAGTAACCTTGTACATATAAATGTTATTACTATATAATAATTATATTTTATATGTTGCTGGTCGATCGGATCAAACACTCTTTTATGATCGGAGAACCCGCGATATATGCTTGACTGAATAGGTACTATCACGCAACAAAACTGATATAAATAGTATTGAGTCCTATGCCTTATGAAACCAATCATTTTACTTGCCACAAAAGAATATCAAAAAGAGTTCGTAAACCAGTTTAGTACAGTGTATTTTGAGACAACACAAGAAGCAAAGAACTATTTTAATGCGCATATAAAAACCAAAACACTCTACATTCTGTTTCTTGATGTTCAGGCTGGTTTTTTTGCTTACGCACGCGAGTACTCGCACTACGCAAACTATCTTGAAGACATCTGTGTGCTCCCAGATTATAGAAGAAAGGGATATGCAAAGCTACTCCTTGACAAGTTTATTCAACAAGCAAAGCGGGAACAAACAAAAAACACTATAGCTCTGAGTTCCACACACAAAAACAACACAGTTTCAATACACATGTATGAATCCTATGGATTCAAAAAAATAGGAGTACTCAAAAAACTCCACTACGGAATAGACGAAATATTTTATGGATACGAATTATTGTAATATGCGCGCGTAGACAAAAAAATAAGAGTAAATCAGACGCGCTACAGCCCTCGAACGAAAAAAGAAACTTATTTAATTCAATATATTCTCAAAACCACTATGCATATAGTCGTTGCCTCAAAGAACCCAGTCAAGATACAAGCCGTTACAGAAGCATTTAGCCGATTTTTTCCCAACCAACACTGCACTTTTAGCGGAGTGAGCGTTTCTTCAGAAGTCCCGGATCAGCCAAAATCAAGTAAAGAAACATTAGACGGAGCAAGAAACAGAGTAAAAAACGCTCAAAGAGAATACGATGCAGACTATTACGTAGGAATTGAGGGAGGCATTGAGGACACAGAAGAAGGAATGCAATCCTTTGCCTGGGCTGTAGTCGCAACACCAGAGCGGCGCGGAAAAGCGCGGTCAGCAACATTTTATCTCCCAGAAAAAGTCGCTCAACTCATACGAGAAGGAAAAGAATTAGGCGAAGCAGATGATATCGTCTTTCAAGCAAAGAATTCAAAACAAAAAAACGGCGCAGTAGGAATACTAACTGGAGACGCACTCGATAGAACAGGATACTACATCAACACAGTAATCCTCGCACTCATACCATTTAAGCACCCTGAACTTTATCCTAAAGAACTATAAGAGAATCATCAAGGCTTATAATTCTGGCATATGGTATATAGACGCGTGCTGTGTACGCCCCTTGGGTGATCGCGTGGAAAAGCATCTGTTATTTTTAGTGGGCAAGGGCTTTCGTTATTTTTTCACAAGTCCTTTCTAAGAGGGATGTGCCGCTAAAAGAGATAAAAACGACATCAAAGAACTCTTGACTAAAAAACAAGTACATCTCAGCATGGGCAGAAACATAATATTCAACTCCCTGTGTATTAATATGCTGTTCGAGAATAGCAGTAAGATCTTCAGAAGGATCACACAACGCATCGTATAAGAATGTATCAAAATCTTTGGGAACGCTCTCAAAAAGGCACTTTAAATTCTGCTTTGTAGAGACAATACGAAAAAAAGCACTTCGTTGGGTGCGGTAATCCATAAGAATATTCATATCATAACAAAGAACTTCATACTCTTAAAAGTACTGTTCACTGTTCATTCTATACAGGCTATCTACTTTTCTCCAAGCAAGCGTCGGACAAAGACATCAACATCAAAAACTTCTAAATCAGAGTAATCCTGGCCAACACCTAAGAATACCAACGGCTTTTTTGTAATATAAGACACACTCAGAGCAGCACCTCCTTGCTCATCAACATCAGCTTTGGTGAGAACGACACCATCAAAAGAAACAATACGACCAAACTCTTTAGCTTGCTCAACACAATCATTGCCTGTCGTGGCCTCACCAACGAACAGTGATACGTGTGGCTTTGCTACACGTACAATCTTGTGCAACTCGTCCATAAGATTCTTATTATTATGCAATCGGCCAGCAGTATCAATGAGAACGACATCAATTCCTCTGGCAGTAGCGCTCTTAACAGCGTCAAAAGCAACAGCAGCAGCATCAGAGCCATATTGCTGACGCACTAAAGGAATGCCTAAGGTATCAGCGTGTTGAGCGAGCTGGTCAATAGCAGCTGCACGAAAGGTATCTCCTGCCGCAAAAAGCACTGTTTTATTCTGTTGTAAGAAGAAATTACCTATTTTAGCAAGAGAAGTGGTCTTACCACCACCATTCACACCTACAAACATGATAACAAGGGGCTTGTGCTGTTCAGTAAGAGCGAGCAAATCAAGTGAAGGAACGCAGAGAATGTCACGTACAGTCTCTTCAAGACGACGAGAGATCCGCTCTCGTACACTGCCACGTGCAGTACGTCCTGAGGTGAGCTCAGAGCGCAGATCAGCTTTAATACGTTCAATTACTTCAACTGCAACATTACTCTCTAGCAAGCCTAACTCAAGCTCCCAGAAAAGCTCTTCAAACTTTTCGTCTGAAAGTTGCACAGTAGTAATCTTTTCGGATAAGCGAGAGAAGAATCCTTTTTTAGAAACGGTATCTTCTTTAACGATCTCCTCTTTGGGAGAAGTCTTGGCAGGAGAGCTTTCCTCTTCAATGCCCTCAGGTTCTGCTATAGGAGCTGTTTCGGACTTGTTACGAGGCGCCTGTTTAGATTCTTGATCAGTAGGCGGTATTTCTTGCGGCTCTTTTAACTCGGTCTGTGGATCGTCCTCTTTTTTACTAAATGCATCAACAGCACTCTGTAACTTTTCTTTAAGAAACTTAAACATTGTCCACTAAACCCTCAACTTCGCGCTCAATATCAGAGACAACCTGAACTAACTCTTCGCGCTGACGAACAAGCTTTTCTCGAAATGAAGAAAGTTTTTCTTGCTGGGAGAGCAACAACTCAGTAGCTCGCGTAACACTGCGTTTTACAACAACGTCAGAGCCTACATTCACAAACACTTCTTGAGATGGCTGCAAGGTAGCAGAAACAAAAATACCATTTGCTATAGGAACAAGCGATTCTGTTGGCGCAGTAAGTGCGGAAATGCGCTGTACGTCATCAAGACTAGACTGTAATTCAAGAAAACGCTCATCAAGAGAAGAAATTTGTTCAGTACATCGATCAATATGGTCGTGAATTGTTTTTATTTTGATATAATATTCTCGCGCCTTTGTTTCATCCACTACACATCACCTAAAAAGCCTAAGGCTTCATCAGCATTTGTTACCTCAGGACCTCCGCTCTGAGAACCGATAAGAAACCCTTTATTATTAGCAATAATGCCTCCGCGAACGAAAGGACTTCCAAGATTAACAGTCCCAGGAAGAACTCGGTTAATACCTAATGTTTGAGACAATACTTCTTGCTCCTCTAAAGAAGAATCGCGATGAACAAGCATTCCGCGCTGAGTGTGAACGACACCACTCCCAACAACCTCCGTCTGAGCAAGCCCTGTTTGAACAACAGGAAGACCAGTTTCTTTTGCTAAAAATGCTATTTCGTCCGATGAAAACATCGGCCCAACAACAACACCAGAATCATTCATAACAATAGTATTACCCAACGCAGTATGCAAGGTATCAAAAACAATAATGCGCAGCCCAAGCTGTGAAAGAACTTCCTGTTCATGCGCAAACAAGATACTTGGAACCAATAAGACTGAACTGTTTCCAGTAAGAAAAACGCCAAGGAGGCTTGTGCCAGCAAATGAGCACTGGATTACGCGAGTACCCAGCACTGCTTCTATATCAGCTTGTAAAGAGCTTGCTTGTGGCCCAAGAAGGGTACATGAGTCGGTGCTGTATGCAAACAAGCCAATGTTCGCATTTCCCATAGTATCAGTAATTTTAACATGCATACAAGCTAAAATATATCGTTGCTTTTAAAGGTAGTGTTCAGAAGATGCTTTAAGAAACGATTGTGCGAGCAAACAAAGCGCTTTTTTTCCGTAGCTTTAAAAATAGATTATTCTTTCTTACATTGATCGGGCTTGTGGTCTAGTGGCTATGACGCTCGCTTGACTTGCGAGAAATCCCCGGTTCGAGTCCGGGCAGGCCCAGTATGCAGCACAAATGGCATCTCTTAGGCTTTTTGTTGGCTATAACAAGCATTTTTCCAATACGATTCGCACAGGCATATAGTATTGGCTCAGAAATTGCTATAGTACTGCTGGCACTGCCTGCATACTACGCACTGATACGCGCCTACAAATGGAGAGCAGTGTACGCTATCGGAGCGCTCTCAGTCTTTGCAGTCTTTATAGAAACAGTAGGCATATACACTGGTTTTCCTTACGGGGGATTTCATTACGAAACCCTCGGTTTTAAACTATTTGGATTAACGCCCTGGACAGTATTTTTTGCCTTCACACCTCTCGTCCTCGGAGCGGTATACTATGCAAAAAGGATGACTCAAAAATATATGTTTATCGCCACAGTAGCACTACTCGTGTATATCGACCTTCTTCTCGACCCAGTGGCAGCAGCAATAGGATTTTGGAGCTGGCATACACCAGGAATGTATTACGGCATACCATTCACTAATTATCTCGGCTGGATCTTTAGCGGAATAATCGCCACAGGAATATATATGCTTTTTTTAGGAAACAACACAACACACGGACAAGAAATATCGTTTTATCTGAGCACATGGTTATGGACGGGGGCGAGTGCGTATCTTGGAATGTGGATTCCCTTTCTGCTTGGAATTATAGGGATAACCTATGTTCTGCTGAACACGTCCGAGAAGGATTCAAAGCGCTTCGGATAAAGAATGTGAAGTTTGCGGCCAATGGATGCTACTTGTTTTTCATACCCTGCTCCTCTAAGGGATGATAGCCATTCAACGACCTTTGCATGTTCTTGACGCTCATTGCCGGCCAGCACTGAGTATGCCTGTCCAAAAAAAAACATGTCATGAATGTAATGCGCCGTCTTTGCAGCTTTAGGTGAAGGGGGAGTTTTGTTTATGGTATCAATACATAAATGTTTTTTGTGATATTGCACAGTTAGAATCTCATAAGGGGTGTTTGCGGTAAGAAATCGATATTGTTCATCTGTGAGTGGAATAAACTGTGAACTCTTTAATTTTGTGCCAAGAGCATATGCTTCGAGCAGTATTGAAGCATGTTGTTGCGGAAACAGAGGATACGGACCTTGATTGTTGTGATCTCTTTCTAGGATATCTACAAGGAATGCATGCTGACTGGCGTCTACTTGCTTGTTCTCCTGAGGGCTTGTTTTGGCTGTAAAAAGTCTCGCACAGGGAGTCAAAGGCAGAGAACTATATAAGAATTATGACCATCTACTCGGTGCTTGTCCGAAAGGAACCTTATACGCAGCACCCCATAAATCAACAGGGATCTCTGTATTGCCAACTCGCACCCACACAAACTGATGGGGCGAGAAGAACCACAAAAGCATCCATTCAGTACGAATATCTTTCTTGGTAAACTTACCAGAAGCAAGAAGAAATGTAGTAAGAAGTTTATTGAGCGAAGTACAATGCAAAAAACCTGAACGCGCCCAAATGGACTGAATGCTTGTGAAAAAAGCTTCATAAAAACGAACATAGGTAAGTATTCGGTACCCGCGATACCGGGTAAGAATGAAGTCGTAGGTTTGTTTGAGAGTTTCTTGCTGTGAACAGTGCTGTATCCTCTGAAGGAACTGGGTCACTTCTGCAGGATACTCCTCAGGCATACGCGGTGAAGAACAAAGATATTTATATATGTACTTATCGAGTCAAACAATGGATAACGTACAGTACGTGTCAAAAACTGCTTATATATGCCAACTGCTGGATGAACGAGGACTATTACGACCTGCATCATTCCATAATGGAGATACAAGCACGTTTACTGCAAATGATGAACTACTTGTGATTAAAGAAAAGATTTTTGACGTGCATTCAGTAGAATTACCTGCAGGCAGGTTTGATGCCAGGATAGCAGTACACCCTGAATTAGCAGAGGCTAGAGAAGAGTATGTGCGTTGGAAAAGGGAACTGTTTAGACACCTTTCAGACCGAGAACAACATGTTGTAGCACGCATGATCAGAGGTATGTGCTATGTTACTGGATCGCTACTTATTTTGTCCCCTGTAACTCCTGGAGTGGGCTTTCCATTACTTGCTCAAGGACATAGTATAGGGCGCCGCGTCCATGCGACGCTCTATGAGCGCAAGCAACAAAACATTTTGGAGAGAATGTATGCGTTACAAGAACAATACGAAACAAACATTAGTTGGTCAGAAAAATAGGAAGATTTAAATTATAATATAGTAAAGAGTATACTAATATGGAGCTAGCACACCCAATATTTGGCCCGCAAACAAATGAAAAACTTCTAGAAATAATTCTTAACGAAGACGAAATTTCCTGGCAACAAATCATCTATGACCTTGTAAAAAGTGAACAAATGGATCCATGGGACATAGATATCTCGTTATTAACACAAAAATTTCTTGAAATCATTCGTGCACTCACTGAATTAGACTTTCGTATCGGAGGAAAGATTGTATTGGCAAGTGCTATTTTACTGAAGATTAAGGGAAACCAGCTCATGGATGAAGATGTACATGTCCTTGATGAATTGTTTTCACAAACAGAAGATCACTTTGATGATTTCTTTACATTTGATCACGAAGTATTGCTAGATGAAGAGGAGGAAGTATCGACGCCAAAAATTTATCCCCGTACTCCACAACCAAGACAAAGAAAACTATCTGTTTATGACCTCGTAGAAGCACTCGAACAGGCACTCGATGTACAAGTGAAACGAGAAAAACGAGCACTAGATCGCGTTGAATCATACAGTCCAGAAGTTATTATTCCGGCAAAAAAAATGGATGTATCAGCACTGATGAACGCACTTCTTGAAAGAATTACTGAAAAACATTGTCCTGTAAATGGCCTATCTTTTTCTCAACTCGTCCCAAGCGAACATAAACAGGATATTGTGCTGACATTCATTCCGCTGTTACACTTAACAAACGAGCGTAGAGTGGATTTGACCCAACAAGAAAGCTTTTCTGATATTAAAGTTTCTCTGCTTGATTCTACGCCTGTTGTGTATCAAGAAGCGAGTGAAAGTAGTTAATTATAGGCTAACCAATATTTATGAGTGCGTTTAAATATATTAGCTTTTAATTATATTATTTAGATTATTATTGGTTTACCAATATAATATATTTATTTATAAAAATATATTTTTTACTTAAATATTTTAAGCATATTTCTGAGTATATGATGAGCTGAGTATTTCTAAAATAT
>SKHI01000011.1 GCA_007117065.1 Candidatus Woesearchaeota archaeon | reverse complement strand
GGTGGTGGCGGTGGTGGCGGTGGTTTCTCAGGACAAGCATCTACTCAAAGCACGTCCTCTCACGTTCTTTTCGAGCAAAACGAAGCTCTATCTGTACAAGAGAACACCTCTCTGCGCGAAATTACTCAAGATAATGCGTCTCTGTCTTTTGAGGTGGCGGATAAGCCTGTTCTTGATACGTTTACTACTCAGAATCAAACTATTCCCTCATTATACGATATGCCTCTGCGCTCAGCTTCGTCCTCTCCTCTTGAGCGGTACACCAATCGTTTTGTTGAACTTTTTTCCTTCTTTGGTATTGGCATCCTCCTTCTTTTCGTCTTTGCAGGAGTTCATTATTTGGTGCAAAAAAAATGAGTTGCACAATCAGCTCACATGGCAGTAAGGATTCGCGTGCACCATGTGTGAGGTGCGTGACAGGTAGGTTGGTTTCATTTTTTCCAAGCCCAGTAATAGCTAAGAAGAAAATTTGATATTGTTGCTACTCCTATTCCAATAAGGTTTGCAAGCTCATCGATGAATGCAAAGTGTAATATAAGTGTGGCTGCTAAGATAAAATTAATTCCAGCTCCAAGAATGCTTGTGATATGATATTTTACTCCTCGATACAATATGTTTCCTCGTTTTCTATCAGCAAACGTCATGTTATCGTGCCAGAAAAAATTCCAAAGGATACTTACTTCTATTGCGAGTGCGAGTGCGATGAGGGATTGTATATGTAATAGTCGTAAAAAAATGCTTTGTGCACCAATGTTTATCAAAAGTCCTGTAAACCCTATCAGAAGAAAGATAAGTATTCGTCGGTACGTCTGAAATCCTATACGCAATGCTACAAAAAAGAATTCTAATATGTCAGTCATTCCAAGTTTGCTCTTGCCCACTTTTCTGTCTGTGAATCGGACAGGTATTTCCTGTACGCGATATTTGTTTTGAAGTGCGTGATGGAGGAGCCCTATTTGAAAGCTGTATCCTTTGGTGGCACTCGCATCCCAATCCTGCACTATTTCTGCGCGCAGTGCTCTAAATCCTGCAGTGGTGTCCTTTATCTCTCGAATTCCTCCTATTATTCGTGCAAGAAGGTTTCCGCAGTAACTTACGCTTTTTCTATATCTTCCCCAGCCCTCTATTGATCCCCCTGGGCAGTATCTGCTTCCGATAACAAAATCTGCTTCTTGTTGGAGTATGGGCTTGAGGAGTCGAGGGATGTCCTTGGGATTATGGCTGAGATCTGCATCCATCTCCATGAGAATGTCTGCGTTGAGGTGCTGTGTTGCGTATGCAAATCCTCGTCTGTACGCATCTCCCAATCCTTTCTTCCTGCCGCTAAGAAGGTGTATTCGGGCATTTTGTTTCTGTAATTCTGCGACTATTTTTCCTGTTCCATCGGGACTGGAATCATCTACTACAAGTACTTCTACGTCATGTGTAAGTATTCCTCTAAGCACTTCTTGTATAGTTTCTTTTTCGTTATACGTTGGCAGGACTACTATTGTTTTCACAAGGTAAACAATCTTCTTTGTGTTATAAATGCGTATGGGTTTTTGTTTTTTTGTCTGTTCTCTTCCCTTCTTTTTTTAACGGGCGCAGTTCTTTTGATTGCAGTCTGTATGTGAGGGGGCGTGTTGTTTTTTTCCCGCCACTCTTAAAAACCATACAGTATTTCTCTTCTGCATGGATGAATTAATTGTTCGCGAGGAATCTGTTCCATCACAAAAGTATGGTTGTTATCCTGATGAACGTCCTTTAGCTGACTTAATTGATTTTGGTCTTGTTGTTATTGATAAGCCTGCGGGGCCTACCAGCCATCAAGTATCGGCGTATGTGCAACAAATTTTAGGTATTGAAAAAAGTGGTCACTCAGGAACGCTTGATCCAAATGTTACTGGGGTTCTTCCTATTGCTACTGGTAAGGCTACGCGTCTTATGGAATATGGTCTTGTATCTAAAAAAACATATGTTGGTGTGATGCATATACACAAAGATGTTCCGGAGTATAAAATTCATCAGATGGCAAAAGAGTTTACAGGTATTATTTCTCAGCTTCCTCCCAAGCGCAGTGCCGTTGCGCGTCGTGTTCGCGAGCGAGCGATTCATCGTTTTGAATTCCTCGATGTAGTGGGAAGAGATATTCTCTTTGTTGCTGATGTTCAGGCGGGTACATATATTCGTAAACTCTGTCATGATTTTGGTGCGCGTTTGGGTGTTGGTGCACACATGGCTGAATTACGAAGAACAGTTGCTGCCGGTCGTGACGAGTCGGAAGCGGTTTCTTTACAGCAACTCACTGATTGTTACCAAGAAGCTTTGGAAGGTCGAGAGGATGCTTTCAGGTCTCTGTTTGTTCCAGCCGAGCAACTTGTCTCCCACCTTCCCATTATTGTTGTTCTGGACAGCGCCGTTCATAGCTTGACGCATGGCGCCACCCTCAAAACTCCTGGTATCAGTATGTTTTCAGAGGATATTGTAAAGGGAGATCGCGTGCAAATATGCACTCTCAAGGGCGAATTAGTTGGGGTAGGTACTGCTCGTGTTCATGCAGAACAACTTCTTGAGGCGCGTGGTGTTGCTGCCAAAATGGATAAAGTGTTTATGAGTGATTCTGTGTATCCGCGTATGGACTAAGAAGTGATGTGCATAGCTATATTTAAATAGTATTATGTGCCCAAAAGATTTATGTCTCTTTCGCACAAGTTAGATCCTAAGCATCCGCAACACCCAGATAATCATCCTCTTCGTGCGCATCATCCGCATCAAGTTCTTGTACATCATATGACTGGTTTTTTTTTTCTCTTTCTTTTTTTTGTTCTTGGTGTGATTGGTATCCTTTCCAATGCTCCGTTTGGTGCTGTTCTGCTCTCCTTTGCTCCTAGTTTTGTTTATGGTCTCAGTGTTCTTGCTCTTGCCACAAGTGATCATTTAGAACAAAAATATTTGTACGTTGCATTATTTGGTATTATTGCGGTATTTATTGCCTTGTTTACTCAGCTTCTCCCTCAGGCAGACATATTTTTTATCCTCATGCTTAATGTCTTTGCTATGGGTGTGTTCACTCTTCTTGTACAACAAACATATATTTCTCTTACTCCTTCTCCCACAGATACTGTTATTGAATATTCGCAAGAACAGCGAGATATTCAGGGTCTTTTTTCTGATTTTATCAAAAAAGCAAAGATTCTTAATGTAAGTATTGGTCGGGTGTACAGTTCATATAAGGGCGCGACTGCTGGCATGCGTGAAAAAATTAAGGTGCAGGCGGAGTTGTACAATCAGCTCGACGCTGAAAAACGTCCTGTAGTTCTTCTTGATCTCATAAAAGAATTAGAAAATCGTTTATTGTTGTTAAAACAAAAAGAATCGAACGTGTTTACGCAGCCTGAATTACAACGAATTGCGCGTTCTGGTGGCGAGGTAATTCTGTCTCTTCTTTCGCGTAGCGAGGGAGAGCATATTTCACAGGCGTATGAACAGGCCAAGTCATATCTTGACTCTGCGCATAAGCGACTTACTGTTATGAGCCGTCTTCAGTAAAGAGTCTGTTGTCGTCTACGAGAAATATTTTCATCCGCGCAGCGCAGTCAAGCCATCCATGCGCATAGTTAATTGCTGCAAATCCTCTTGTTCGGTCGTTGTTCTTTGCGAAGTACTGTGCGTCTGAGAGGTATCGTTCTACCATATCAAAGACTTCCTCGGCCTTATCTTGTTCTTGAATAGGTGCTTTTCTTGCTACCTCAAGTGCCTCTTGTGTTATTGCATAGTATGTATCAAATAATTTTTGCTCAACCATGGATGGGGTTATTTCATCCTCATATTTAAATACTATTACGCGTAATGCAGTTATATGAAGCGTTCTTTTCTTGGTGGTCAAGCAGTTCTTGATGGAGTTTTTTTATTGTTTGGTCATCGTTACGCTCTTGCTGTAGGGACGAGCCAGGGTATTGTTCTTCGAAGTGGTTCTTCGCGTATTTTGCAGTCTTCTCTTGTGTCTGTTCCTTTTGTTCGCGGGATACTCATTTTGTTTGCATTATTACATTTAGGCCTTAAATCAACGTTTATAGCAAGTAAACTTGCTGATGATGAAGTGGAACTTCCGTCCTGGTTATTTTTAGGAACTGTTTTCTTCTCTTTAGTTGGTGCAATACTCCTCTTCTTTTTACTTCCCTTATATGTCGCTCACTCGTTTGTTTCTGTGGATCACGTTGTGTTGTTTAACGTTGTCGATGGTCTTGTACGTATTATTCTTTTAGTGTGTTATGTGTTGCTTATCTCTTTTATTCCTGAGATGTATCGATTATTTATGCTTCATGGTGCTGAGCATAAGGTGATTAACGCATTTGAGCGTACGGGTACGTTGTCTTTGGCTGCTGCTCGTTCTCAGAGTATGTTTCATCCGCGGTGCGGTACTTCGTTTATTGTTCTGGTGTTGTTAGTTGCTATTGCGGTGTATAGCGTTACTCCTCTTGATCTTCCTTTCTGGCTCTTGTTACTCACACGTATTGCGTATCTTATACCTATTGCTTCGTTAACGTATGAGCTTATTTTGTTTGCGTCTGCTCATCCAAAGTATTTTTCTTGGTTGCTTAAACCTGGTTTTCTTATTCAGCGCCTTACTGTCCGCCCTCCAAAAGATGCTCAGCTCCGTATTGCCCTGGCTGCTGCTCGTGCGTTACTGCGATAATTGCTTTTTAAACCACTCGCTTCGGGCATAGAATTCGTATGGTTGTTTTTCAATACGTGCTGCTATAGGTGCTAGTTCGTCTTTTTGTGCGAGAAGGGAGAGAATGTTGGTTGCTTTTTTTGCATGTTCTATGCGTATGCGCATGTCTGTGCGCAGTTGTTGTATGGCTTCATGCAGTTCTTGGACGTGAATATGTATTTCTTCGTGAAAGAGGTTTATTTCTCTGTTTATGGCTTCAGCAGTATCGAGAACCTCATTGTGTGTTTCTTCTAATGCGTCTACCTGGGCCCCTATGTGTTTTAGCTCTTCGTACATACGTTTGTTACCTGTCGTTTACACTCATAAATATGTGTATTCATTTTAAGGGGGTGATAAATATTTATAGGTTGTCTCTTGTTTATAGTATGTATGGGGGGAGTTAGGTGTCCAATTCAATAGATGAGCATGCGCGTCGAGTGTTAGAAGAGTCTCTTTTAGGTCACTCGGTATCATATAGATCTGCTCCTCAACCGGTTTTTTCTGCAGAGGTGTTGTCGCGCCTGCATTCGCGCGCGTTTACGACGTCAGATAAGCCTTTTATTTTGCATGATGGGCGTACGCTTTACTCAATTGATGACCTTGTTCATGCACTCGTTTCTTTCTCAGATGAATTATTTGCTCATCACGTTACTTCTGAAAAAAACGATTTTGCCTCTTGGGTTCGTGATGTGTTTAAGCATGAGGAACTTGCAGAACAAATATCTCTAGCAAGCTCCCCGCAAGAACTTCTGTGCATTCTTCGTCCTGAACAAGAAGCTTTTCTACCTGCAAAAGAGATTCCAAAACAAGAATCCTCTCATGATATCGCATATACTTCGCTTCTCAACACGTTGCGCGAAGAGGTCTTTGTCATTCGTGCTGTTCAGGAGTCTATGCGTAAAGAACTTGCTTCTTTAAAGAAGTCTCTGTCCTTGCATGATGTATCTGAAAAAATTCGTGCTGTTCAGGAGTCTATGCGTGCAGAAATCGCTTCGTTGCAACAAACTGTTTCTTCTCAGGAGCGGACAAATTCTGTCTGGCAGATTATTTCTGCTGTTCAGGAAGCAATTGATAATGGTCGTTGGTCAGAGGCGAGTGCGGGTTATCGTTTTTTGCGTGAGCATTTTCATCAGGGGCGTTTTGCAGGCGATGAAGAGGATGCTGTGCATCAAGCAATACATAAATTGTATCTTGCTATTTCTTCTCATCGATCCGCATTACCTGAATGAACAGGTAGCTACTTATTCCTGTTCCTAGGAGAAGAATGCTTCCAAATACAAAAAACGCTCCTCCTAATCCGCCAATACTAACAATTATTCCAAGCAGGAGATATCCTACTGTGTCTCCAATTTTTGCATAGCTGACGTACGCGCCCCATATCGCTCCTTGTTTTTTTTCTTTAATCCCTTCCTCTGCTATGTAGCTGAGCGCTGCGGTATTCCACATGGCTGCTGCTACTCCGAATCCAAAAAGTAAGAGCAGAAGCCCCGGGTAGTAGTGTATGCTGTATGGGAGAAGAAATAAGAGTGAGCCCATACTCGCTGCTCCAAGGAGCATGAAGGGAATTGTGCCATATTTGTCTATAAGTGTTCCGATAAGAAATTGAAGAATATGTCCAGCCATGAATGCTGAGGTAGCTGCTCCGATTGCAACGTAGCCCATTTCTAGTTCTTGGAGAATGATTAATGGAAGGGCTACTGTGATGATGGGTATGGCGGCGTTTGTTACAGGTCCAAGAATGGTAAGTGGTCGGAGTTTTTTATGCGTAATGAATGCTAGGAGGTTGTTGATTGGGTGGATATCAATAGGTTTTTTTTGGTGTTGGGTGGCGTTTCGTAAGAAAAAAACGAGTATGAAGAGGATAAGAATTGCTACAAGAAATGTTGCGCCAAAGTATTTTTCTGCTAGCCATCCTCCTGCCAAAGGCGCTATTATGTGTGCGAAGTCTTTGCAACTCGTAAATATTCCTGTGTATTTTGCCCGAGTCGGTGTGTCTAATACTGTTTGAATTTTTGCGATGAGTAGGATGGTTATTGCTGTATAGCTTATTGCATCAAGAATGCGTCCAAGGATGATTCCTGGTGTGCTTGCTTGCCAGTATAGTCCATATGCGAGTGCACTTAAGAGAAGTGCTATTCGTATCGCCCAACTTCTTCCTATGGCATCTGAGAGCTCTCCTACGTACAGGCTTGCAAGAATCATAGTGAAAGGAAAAAGTGCGAATACCCAGCTAATCCACTGCTCGCTATAGCCGAGTTCAGAAAAATATGGTGCAAGAATGGGCAGGATAAGGCTCACTACAAAAATGTGTGCTGTACTTAGCCCTGTAAGTCTCCAGTACTGTGTGGTATTCATATGAATACTTTTTTGAGAAACAAAAGTATAAAAAAGAGCTCTTTCTTGTTACACTATGGACCTATCAAGTTTTGCTTCATTAGTATCTTTTGTATCTACGCACAACGAATTTTTTGTTGCATTTGTTCACTGTCGCATACGCTATAGTGGGCGTGCGGAAGCAGAGCTTGATTGGGGTGATCGAATGATTGTCTTAAAGCAAGATAATGCTTTGCTTATTCATCAACCCGTTAACGGGAATCCAATAAATTATATTAAGCCAGGTGCCCATATCTCTGTATTTCGTGAAGAAGGATGTGTTATTATTGAAGGTGCTCATCCGCAAACAAACGATGTTGTGTTGTGTGAGGTCTCATCGGTGTATGATGCTATGAGTCGTCGATTAGAGGATGGTCGCAAACAACTCTTAGCTGGTACTGAGGCTGATATGTCGGATTATATTCGTGACAACCCGCAGGTGATATCCTCTGATTTTACTCCGTTGAGTCGAGAAGAGCATACAAAATACGGGTTTATCGATGTGTTCGGTCATGATAAACAAGGAACTCTTGTGATTGTTGAGTGTAAACGGTATGCTGCTAGTCTTGCGTGTGTAACCCAGCTGCGTCGTTACGTAGAGAAAATGAAGGAATTGCGTGGTACTGATAACGTTACTGGTGTTCTTGCAAGCCCAAAAATAACTCCTAATGCCCAGGCTATGCTTTCCGATTGGGGTTTTTCTTGGGCTCGGGTAGAGCCTCCTAAACGGCTGCTTATTAATAGGCATCAGAAAACGCTTGCTGATTGGTAACTTTTTTTCGTTTCTTTTTCCTATACGCACTTAAAGAATATTTTTGTTAGTTCTTTTATGTTTAGTATATCTGAAGAAAAAGAAATTGATCGGTTGGAGCGTAAGATTTCTCGCGTAGGCACTCCTCTTTGGAAAGCAGGGTACGTGCTTCGTAAGACGGCTCTTATCGGTGCAACCTTGTATGCATTGAGTGCAGGGGTTCAGACGATGATGCTCTTAGACAGTGATGCATATAGGAGCAGGGAATCTCTTGGGCGCGGCGCGTACATTATTAGTACAGAACTAGCTGCTACTCAGACGCTACAGAGTTTTTCTGCGTGCATTGACAGTTCTTTCTCCCAGAATGAATACCTTTCTGCTCAAATGCGTCGTTTTGCAGAGGATGTACAGACAGTTCGCGATACTCGCGATGAGTTTGTGACGCGAATAGAGCGCATTTATAATCCTCTCAAGTTGGTGTATTGAGGTACTGGTTGTCCATATATGGGTTTTTCTTTTTCTGTATTGATTATCTCTGCCACGTTACTTCTTCTTGAATGCGTTCTTGTTCCTGGTGATATAATTAGATCTATGACTCCCACTGGGGTGCTCATAGCTATTCCTTTAGGGACTATCCGGCTTGACTCTTCAAATCCCCATTTTGAAAGTGTTTGTTCAAGCGTGTCCTCTATTGGTCTAATGCGTCTTTCGTTTTGATATATTGTTCCGTTTTCTGTCGACGGAGCACTTTTATGTATGTCTGCTCCTGCTATTGCATACAATCCAATCAGTAGTATGTTCGTCCATATTTTTATTTTTGAAACGTATGGTATATTCGCATCTTTGAATGCTTGAAACATAGGAAACAGTGCTGTCCCTACGTAATCACTTATACGAGGAGTAAGCTTAACTTTTTTTGTCATTACAGAAAAGTATTGTTTAGCCAAATAAAAAATAAACCCCTTCATTAGTGGGGGGCAAACCTCTTATTTTATAAATTCTTTCTCATATGTACTACCATGCAAGCACTCCTCCGTAAAGTTGGTTTGACAGAAACTGAAGCGAAAATATATTCTTCCTTGCTCGCTTTGGGACAAAGCACTGCTGGCGCGATCATAAAGCATGCATCACTAAATTCTGGCAGAGTTTATGAAGTATTCTCTAGTCTTGAGCAAAAAGGCCTTCTGAGTATCGTAGTACAAAACAAAATAAAAACATTTATTCCTGCGCCTCCAGAACGAATACGAGAACTCTTAGCACAGCAACAAAAACAAATAGAAGATATTCAAAATGAATTTGAGTCTTACCTCCCTTCGCTCACACAACAATATGCTGCTCACACGCATACAACAACCATCGAGACGTACACAGGTGTTGAAGGATTTAAAACAGCATACAACATTTTTCTCTCTCAAGCAGAAACGAGTAAAGAATTGTTTATTCAAGGAATTATGCCCATACACGCGTATCCCAAACAAGCAAAAAAGATACTAGACGTACTATTTTACTCAGTGTACGCAAAGAGAAAAGCACTTGGGCTACGCATAAAGAAACTTATTGACGAGTCGGCACGAGAGGAGAAGGCGTATGCAAGAGATGGCTCCCAGAGGAGATATCTTAATCTTTCAACATTTACGAGTGTAGAAATACTCGGAGAAACAGTTATGGTGCAACTAATGACTGAGCCGTTTATTGTGTTTCTCATACACAACCCACAAGTAGCTCAAGATTATAAGAAGCAGTTCTTACTCCTCTGGAAGCATGCAAAAGCGTAAAACAGAGTTTTTTTTGTTTTTTTGAAAAGACTGTGCTCAATAAATAGATTTATACATTATAGGTATTTATGGTCTGCTATGGCTTCCACAACTATTCAAATAAGTTCTGAGTTGCAACAAGAACTCAATAAGATGAAATTGTTTACTAGAGAGACGTATGAAGAAGTCATTTGGAATATTATTGAAGATACAAAAGAACTATCTGAGCAAACAAAAAAAGATATTGCTCTGTCAAGAAAAGAGATTTCTGAAGGAAAGTTTGTAACGCTATCAGATATAAAAAAAAAGTATGGCTTACAATAATTTTTTTATATGCAACCAAAAGTAAACATTTTTTTTGTACAAAGAATTAACGGGTGTTTTTCGTGTATGAAATAATTTTATCAAAAAGAGTTGAAAAGTTTCTTGATAAAATGGACTCTCAAGAGAGAGAAAGAATAATTTTATCTTTAGATAAACTGCGCATTCGACCAGCTTCTTATTTGAAAAGGTTGGTTGGTGATACGTCATATAAATTTAGAGTTGGCAATTATAGGCGTATTGTTGATCTTGCACATGATAAGCTATTAGTTCTTGTTATTGATGTCGGCCATAGAAAAGATATTTATAAAAAATAAGTTTACCATAGTTTATCTTATTACAATAATTACGTTTAGTACGTATTGTTATGTTATTGGCTTTACTCTTGTAAAGCATCTTCAAGAGATAGAGACTGCTTTTTCAAGTGTTAGTGAGGAGGAGATTCCTATGGCTAGTTTTATTTCTATGGGTGGAAACGCGTTGTTCCTTGAGTTTATTCATAAGCATATAGAATAAGTTATTTTATTGAATTACTCTATTGCAATTACGCGTACAGGAGAAGTATCTGCTTTTTTTACTTTTAGGGGCATAAATACTAATATGTCTCTTCATCAAATCTTTACTTGACTGCTTTGCTCATGTAGTATGTGTTCTAGTTCTTCCCAGCTTTCTACGTGATGTTGCTTGAGGTTTTCAATAAATTCTGGTATGCTCATCCACTTCACATCTGCTATTTCCTCATTTGGTTTACATGGTTCTTGTTGAATGATTTTACATGTATAGAAATGAACGATCATGTTTCTTTCTGTAACTGTTCCCACATGTTTCTCTATTCGTATTTCGCTATTTATTTCCTCTTTTATTTCACGAATGAGTGCTTCGTGTTTGGTCTCCCCTGTTTCTACGTGTCCTCCTGGTAATGCATACATTCCTTTGTAGGGTTGGGTGTTCCTTTTTACTGCCAGAACGTGTTGTTCTTTCATGAGTATGGCATTTACAATTGTCATGGTGTATTTAACCTCTGCTGGGGTTATTATTATTTATATAATGGTCTGTCTCTGCAGTGGCTAGTGTACTCTGTGCTTTTAGTTTTGTACGAGAACTCTGTTGTTCACTATTCGCATTCTTTCGCCAGTTCCTCCTTTTGTACACTGGGTGGTTGGAACTTCTTCTTTTGTTTACTTTTTGTATGCTTATTTTTCTGCTATATAGTGTGCCTTCCACTCCTTTTTAATGGGGGTGTATAGAGCTGTTTTTTCTGCGTTGTAGCTCTTCTGTTGTACAGCGCTACCTTTATTTTCCGTATGTACAAAAATATGCACAAAACACTATATACAGTGTTATTATTCTATTGAAGTGCCACATATTGTGTTATGTATGTTTTATTATAACAAAGATTATAAAGGGTTTTTTTCTACCTGTATAGTATGGGTTTACAGTATGTTAAGAAACGAGATGGTTCGATAAAAGCATTCAATGATGAAAAAATTGCATTAGCAATCTACAAGGCTATGCAAGAGGTACAGCAAGGGAGTCTTTCTGATGCAAAGGAGGTGTCTAATCGAGTGGTTGCCCAACTGGAAAGAATTGCTGGCACTGATTCTGACTATGTTCCTGGTATTGAGGAAATTCAGAATGTTGTAGAGGAGCAACTTATGCAAAGCGATTTTCACAAAACTGCGAAAGCATACATTTTGTATCGTGACGAGCAAGCGCGTAAGCGAAAAAGCAACATTTTCTCCAAGCGCATTAATCTCAAACCCTACGAATATCCGCAGTTACAAGAGTATGTGAATGCTATCCGGCATTCGTATTGGATTCATACAGAGTTTAAGTATGATGGGGATATTCAAGACTTTAAGGTTCGTCTTTCTCCTTCTGAGCGCGATGCTATTCGAAAGACGATGCTTGCAATTTCGCAGATAGAAGTTGCAGTAAAAACGTTCTGGGGGGATGTGTACAAGAAGCTTCCCAAGCCAGAAATTGGTTCTGTAGGTTCAACATTTGCAGAGAGTGAAGTTCGCCATCATGATGCATACGCACACCTTCTTGAACTTCTTGGTTTGAACAATGAGTTTGAGAACTTAAAGCAAGAGCCTGTTATTATGCAACGTGTCGACTACCTTGAGGCTGCTTTACGCTATGCAAATACTGATGAGAACAAAGATTATTCGCAGTCCTTACTGCTCTTTTCATTATTCATTGAGCATGTATCCTTGTTTAGTCAGTTCCTCATCATCATGTCCTTTAACAAGTACAGAAACCAGTTCCCAGGTATATCAAATGTTGTTGAAGCAACGAGTAAGGAAGAGCAAATTCATGGCAACTTTGGTATTGATGTCATAAATATAATACGCGCAGAAAACCCTCAATGGTTTGATAAAGCGCACGAGTTACGCATTCAAGAAATGTGCTTACAAGCATATGAGAGTGAGAAAAAGATTGTGGACTGGATTTTTGCTGAGGGCGAGCTGGACTTTCTTCCAAAAATTGTTATTGATGAATTCATCAAAGACCGCTTCAACAGGTCCTTAACAAGTATTGGTATTCCTGCAGTGTTTGAGGTAAATGAAAAAATTCTTGCTGAAACAGAATGGTTTGATGATGAAGTAATTGCTACAAAACACGTAGACTTCTTTGCAAAAAGATCTATTAATTATACGAAGAAAGCGCAGAGCGTAACGAGTGAGGACTTATTTTAATATGAAACAAAGCAATTTTTCTTGGTTAACAGAGCACAGTCGAACGTTTCTTGAACGAGGATATTTAGTTGAAGGGCAAACCGCGGAACAACGAGTACGTCAGCTTGCACAAGCAGCAGAAAAAATTCTTCAAATTGAAGGGTTTGCTGACAAGTTCTATGACTACATGTCGCGTGGATATTATTCTTTAGCGTCTCCTGTTTGGACAAACTTCGGTTTAGAACGCGGTCTTCCGATTAGTTGTTTTGGTTCTTGTTTAGATGATAATATGGGCTCCATATTATTCGCACAATCCGAGGCGGGTATGATGTCTAAGTTAGGCGGGGGTACATCTGGTTTCTTTGGTAAACTGCGAAAAAGAGGTGCTCCTATCAAGAATAATGGAGAATCATCAGGTGCGGCGCATTTCATGCGACTCTTTGAAACTCTTGTTGATGTAGTCAGTCAGGGTTCTACTCGAAGAGGGCATTTTTCTCCATACTTGCCCATAAGCCACGGTGATGCTTCTGAGTTCATGGAAATTGGAAGTGAAGGAAACCCCATACAAAAACTAACTCATGGCGTCTGCGTTGAGGATGATTGGATGGAAGCGATGATAGCTGGTGATGAGGACAAGCGTAAGCTTTGGGCGAAGGTTATTCAAATGCGTATGGAAAAAGGATATCCGTACATTTTCTTTACAGATACTGCCAATAGGAACACTGTTGATGTGTATAAAGACAAGCAATTAACAATTCATGCAAGTAACATGTGTACTGAGATAATGCTTCCCAGTAATGAGCAGGAGTCCTTTACGTGCGTTCTTTCATCAATTAATCTTCTGCATTATCATGAATGGAAGGATACTGACGCAGTTGAAACGATGGTGTATTTCTTAGACGCTATCATTACCGAGTTTCTTACCAAGCTAGAGCGTTTCAGAGATTCAGATGATCCAGAGGATAACAAGACTTTCTTGTTTATGGAGCGGGCATACAATTTTGCAAAGCGCCATCGTGCTCTTGGTATGGGTGTTCTTGGTTGGCATTCCTTGTTACAGTCAAAGATGATCAGTTTCGAGAGTAAGGAAGCTGCAAAACTAAATCTAGAGATCTTCAAGCTTGTTAAAGAACGATCTTACAAAGCATCTGAAGAACTTGCTCGTTTGTTTGGTGAGCCAGAGCTACTCAAAGGGTATGGGCGAAGAAACACTACGTTAAACGCTATTGCTCCAACAACTTCCTCAGCATTTATTCTTGGCCAAGTGTCACAAGGGATTGAGCCTGTATGGAGTAATTGTTACGTCAAAGATATTCAAAAGATTAAGACTACGATTAAGAATCCATTCCTTACTGAACTTCTTGAGCAGAAAGGAAAGAACACTATTGAGGTGTGGAGGAGTATTCGTGACCACGATGGGTCTGTTCAACATCTTGATTTCTTATCAGAACAAGAGCGCGCAGTCTTTAAGACCTATCCGGAGATCGATCAGATGAGCATTATTCATCAAGCAGCTGTTCGTCAAGATTATGTTGATCAAGGCCAGTCACTCAATATCATGATTCATCCTGAAACAACGATAAAAGAGATTAATCAATTTTATATCGCTGCATGGAAGTTAGGTATTAAATCCTTGTACTATCAACATAGTACAAATGCTGCGCAAAAGCTTAATCAGAAGAAACTCTGTGAAGCATGTGAAGCATGATGCTCTCTTCGGCTGTTGTTGACATCTTGTTGCATGACGCGTCAAGTAAAGTCCTGGCAACAACTGGTCCAAGTGGTATAAATGCCGTTCCTGTATCCTCAATCCGTTGTATTGATACTATGGTGTGGCTTTTTGACTACTTCATGCAAAAAACACGTATAAACGTTCGAGAAAATCCTTTTGTTTCTCTTGTTGCATGGAATGGCCTTGATGGGTATCAAATAAAGGGGCTTATACAATATCATGATTCCGGCGCTGTATTCGACAAAGCAGTCTCTTGGGTTGCTCAACAACATCCTTCGCGTACACTCAGAGGCGTGCTATTGTTAGAGCCCCAAGAGGTGCAGAGCATTTCTATTGCTGATAGGATATAGCAGAATATTTTTTTTTCGTTATTTTTAAAAACGCTTCTTCAATCTACGTTATATGGTACATGTATTATTTTCGTATGCAGGCAAACAGTTTATTCAGTATCTTCTACAACCATCTCCTGCAGATGCCATTATTCTTTTTCCTGGCTGGCCTGGAACTCCTTCCTTTCGCTCAATGTATTTTTTGTATGAGCAAGGCTTTCACGTATTTGTTGTATCCTATCAAGGGTTGTTTCAGAGCGAGGGTGTTTTCTTAGCGTCTGATCCTGTTGTTGATCAACAAGCAGTAGTGTCCTGTATGAAACAAGGTTGTTTAGATAATTTGTATACGAACAAAAAAAGTTTTTTTTCTGTTAAAAAACTGTTTTTTTTAGGAAGTAGTTTTGGCGGTAGTATTGCTTTGGGTTCTGCTGCGCACTACTCGCCTGATGGTTTACTCTTATTTGCTCCTGTATGGGATTGGTCTTCTCAACCAGTATTAGATGAAGAAGAGTTGTTTGCGCGCAGAGCGTTTCGTCATGTGTATCGATTACCGGATACTCCCATCCGTGATGTACTGTGTTCTTATTCTTCCCTACGTCCTTCTTCATACATGAAGAGTATTTCTTGTTCTGTATTGGTGTTTCATGATCCTCAAGATGAGATTGTCGCTTTCTCGCAATCGCTCAAATATTCTCAAGAACTTGGGGCTTCTTTGCAGTCGCACACATTTGGTCATGGTTCAAGTGAGGCTTTAGAAGCGTATTGGTCAACTATTCTTCCTTTCTTTTCTCTAAATCGTTAAGGAATCTTCGTAGTGTTTTTGGAAGGTGTTCTTCTTGTACACTTACTACTTCTGCTGCTTGTTGTAGTATGTCTCCTTTTTTCTCTCCTCTTGCTTCGAGTATAGTGAGCTCTTGTGGTATTTCTTGTTTTTTCTTACGGAGTTTTTTTACTTTTTTCCATTTCGTAAATAGCTCTTCTGTTCGGGCGAGTACATCTTTTTCCTCTCCTCCAAGCAGGCTTGCACATTCTTCTAGTATGTCATTTCTTTGTTGTACATAGTTATGTGCTGCGGTTCCAGCAACGAATTCTATGCGCACAATGCCGTCCTGTATTTTTGTTGTTTTCAGTATTTTTATGAGTTGTACTTCTCCTGTGCTATGCATGTGTGTTCCTCCACATGCTTCTATGTCAAAGTCTGGTATTTCTACGATGCGTATCTTGTTTCCTGGTACTGCTCCTCCTTGATATATGCGAAACCCATATTCTTGTTCTGCGACTGATTTTTTCATTTCACGTACGAGCACTGGTTTATCTTCGTTTATTATTTGTTTGGCGCGTTCTTCTATGCGTTGTATTTGTTCGTCATGTAGTGATTCATAGTGTGTGATATCAAGTCTTGCTTTATGAACGTCTTTATGTGCTCCTGCTTGCCAGACGTGTGAGCCAAGCAATTCTTTTGTTGCTCCGTTGATGATGTGCGCTGCGGTATGGTGTTGGCTGAGTTGTATGCGCCGCTCTAATTGCACACTGAGTTCCACTATATCTCCTACTGCGAATGTCGGTCTTTCTTCTAGTATGTGTATAATGACGCTTCCTTGTTTGTATACGTCAATAACGCGTTGTCCCTGTATTGTTCCTAGGTCGCATTCTTGTCCTCCTCCTGTTGGATAAAAGACTGTTTTATCGACGACAACGGCGTTTTCATGTATTTCAAGCACGTGTGAGGTACTTTTAATGTTATTCGTGCTCAGATAATAGAGTGGTGCTGTTTGGCTTGTATATGTAAGTAGCAGATGTTTTTTTTCTGTACTTTGTGTTGTTTCTTGTTGTTCTTGTGCTCGGATGAGTGCGTAGAAATTTTCTGGTATGTCTATCCGTGTTCCTTGTTTTTTTGCTTCTTGTTGTACGCGCTCAGGCGGTACTCCGTTACTTTCGTATAGCTCTATGAGTTTTTGTATTGTTATGTCTTTTGTAAGTGCTTTTTTTATTATCTCTTCTCCTCGTATATTGTTTTCTTCGTATTTTTGGTGTTCTATGCGAAGGAGTTCTTGTATTTCTCGTATTGTTTTTTTGAGTTCTGGATAGAGCCCTTCTAGTTCTTCTGCATGCCAGGCAGCTACTTCTTCAAGGCTTATATTCCAGTTGTAGGTGTCTATAAATTGTTGTGCTCTTCGATAAATAACGCGTAAATTATAGTATCCTCCTGCGTTTCCGGGTAGCGCTCCGTCTGTAAGTGCAAAGAGGAGGCTGCGTGCGTGTTCTGCTATACTATATATTGCTCGCATGGGTTGTATCTTCTCTCGTAGTTCAGTTACTGGTATTCCTGTTTTTCGTGCTACCTCATTCCATGCAGCACTAATATCTTCTACTTCATCTAGGTTGAGAAGTGTCCCGTATGGTGCGAATCGTGCGTAGAGCGCGCTATCAAACTTCATACCTATGCGTTCTCGTATGCGTGTAAGTGTTTGTGGGAATGCTGCGTCATACACTGTTGGTGCTCCCTGGCTAAACCATGCTATACGTTCCATTCCCATGCCCATATCAAGTACTTTGAGTTTGAGTTCCTGTGCGCCTTGTGTTGTTTGTTCATAGAGCATATATACTTGGTTACATAATTCCACTCCTCTGCTAAAAAACTCCATACAAGGTCCATAGTTTCCTCCGCCTGCCCATGCATCTTCATGCAGAGTTATTTCTTCTTTTGGGAGCCCGAGTTCTTCTGTAAGGTACGTGAATAAGTCTTCGAATGCGTCATTTTGACTCCATTCTTCTGGCTGGACGAATTGTTTTTGCCCTATCATTACAAAGCCCGTACAATGGCTTCCAGTGATGCCTACATTATCAATATCTCCAAATCGAAGACAGAATTGTGGAATGACGAGTTTTTTTGCTGGCGGTTCAACCTCACCACTTACGGTGTATGGCTGAAAAGCAGCGATGCTTGCCATAGTAAAGTCTGTTGTAGGGTTCCACCGCGCCACCACTGGATATCGACTAATAATAGCATATCCTCGCGCGTGCATGTGTTGTTTAAACGTGCTCCATACCTGTTCGTAGCTAAGTCTTTTTTGTGATGGGTTATTCTCGAAAATACTTATTTTTCCTTGGCAACTGCTGTCTCCACAAACTGTGTGTTCATGCATGCTCCAAAAATATTTATTACACGCAGTGCATTCTTTTCTTGTATATCCGTGCTTGTTGAGTATTTCTGTTGCATAGTACGCGTCGGGATTCTTTCTTGCATGAATAAGGAACTCCTTTTTTATTTGTTTATCTGTCCGCATACTTGTTTTTGCTCTTTTGTTTTTTATTAAGGTTTTTGTTCTTTGTTCATGAAAGGGTGTGAATGTGTTGATGTGGTTTATTTATAAACAAACGACGCACTATATAAAAAGTAAACGAAATGTTTATATACTATGGTCGATTTCACCTTTTAAACATTACTGTGTTAAAATAGTTATGTTGGGGATAGTTTAATGACCGTTACACAAACAACTCGTTTTTTACGAAAATGTCCAGAATGCGCAAGTCTCAATCTCTCTGTAAATAGGGATCGCGGGGAAATCATCTGTCGCGACTGTGGATTCGTATTAGATGATAAAATGGTTGATTTCGACCAAGAATGGAGGGAATTCTCAAGCGACGCAGGAGCCAGCAAACGCCGAAGCGGAGCACCAATGAGCTTTCGACAATTTGATAGAGGGCTAGGAACAGATGTAGGACAAGCAGCTGACCTGTATCGATTAGGGGGAAAAAATAAGAATAAATTTTTCCGTCTCAGGAAATGGCAGCAACGCGTCAGTACAGCAATTGAGCGTAATCTAAAACTTGCTTTAAGTGAATTAAAACGTATTAGTAGTTTCTTAAAATTGCCTGAAAGTGTAGAGGAGGAGGCTTCTCGCGTATACACTATGGCTGTACAGAAAGGTCTTGTACGGGGAAGAAGTATGGAGTCTGTTGTAGCAGGAGCAGTTTATGCTGCTTGTAGAAAGCACGACGTTCCAAGAACGTTAGATGAACTGGCAGAGGCGAGTAGTATTGATAGAAAAGAAATCGGTCGCACATATCGTTTCGTAATTAGAGAATTGGAGATAAAAATTCTTCCAAGCAATCCTATTGACTATATTCCGCGATTTGCGTCAGAGCTAAAACTCACTGCTATGACGCAAAGTAAAGCAGTAGAGATTATTGAAGAAGCAAGACACATTGCTCTCACCTCTGGTCGTGGACCAACAGGAATAGCAGCGGCGGCGCTTTACGTCTCAGCGTTGATTAACGGTGAGAAGCGTACTCAGCGTGCAGTAGCTGATGTTGCTGGCGTTACCGAAGTAACTATTCGTAACCGATACAAAGAGCTTCTCTCTGAGCTTAAGCTCGAAGAGGAGATGAAGAAGAAAAAGCGTGATTAGCACTACCTTTTAAGTAAATATTTTTTATTGTTATTCTTATGAAAATTCGTGTTGTCGGAGCACCTGGAACGGGAAAAACGACCTATGCTCAACAACTTGCTCATACACATACTATTCCACTTATTCAACTTGATGAGATAAAGTTTTACTCTGATTATTCTGTGCGCAGTATCTCACAGCGCAAGCAATTATTTAATACAGCAAGAAAGCAGCGTTCCTGGATTATGGAGGGCGCATTTCTTCTTGATTTTATACAAAGTTTTGATGACGCAGATGTCATTGTATATCTGAGGTGTTCCTTTATCAAAAAAGCATTTCGGATAGTGATACGTCATCTTCGTCGTGGTGATTCAGTGCGTTCTTTGTTTGCGTTATTACGTAATGCCTACAGTTTTGATAAACGTGCGCAGCAGTCCATTCTTTCCCCAGAGCACCCATGTTTTGCAAAGGTAATTATACGAGACATGTGACAGGTCTTATATACTCTTTTTTTTTTTAAATAACTTAGTATATCGTCAAGTTTGTACGTGGACGGTGCAAACATGTTTCATTCAGAGAAACATGCGCATGTGCATCACATTGACTACAAGAAAATATTATCTTTTGTGTGTTCTCGCTATAGAACAAACATTTTTTAAGCAACGTACTATGTTGGTGTTCCAGAAGATATTTCTGAGAGACAACAATCTTTTTTATATGCATTAGAACAGAATACTCCGTTTACGGTGTGCACAAAAGAGTTGCGTAAGCGAGGAGAGCACTACGTTGAGAAAGGAATTGATGTGCGCATAGCAGTAGATATAATTGTTGATTACCATAAAACTCATGTTGACAACGTTTTTTTGTTAAGCGGGGATGAGGATTTGGTGACTGCGGTTACGTACTTAATCTCTTAAGGAGTATTTGTTGCGATTAGCTCCTTTTCTCACAGCACCTCTCAAGCGCTCCTATCTGTTGCTAGTGATCATGTGTTTTTAGACGTTTATCCGGAGATTTTTCGAAAATAAAAAACATATTTGTGCACGTTTTACTTTTTTCTGTACTCAAGACACCAGGCGTCTGGACCGTGTATAGCTACAGCAAGAGTTGCCATGGTCAGGCCGAAGTCTCGTACTCCATTTTGGGTAAATCCGAGACTGAGGGTGATAAAAAACAAGTGTACGAAGAGCAAGAATGCGCTTATTCTGGTGTACTTCCCAAGTATGAGGAGGCTTGCAAAGAGTATTTCAAAACCTGCATTAAAATAAATAAGAAGTACTGGATCTACTAGGGCACTGAGCGTCTGAGGAATAAAAAATGTAAATGACTCAGGATGTATGAGCTGAGATATACCAAAGTAGAGGTATACCAGTGCTATTGCGTAGCGTACAATGGGTGCGGAGACCCAACTGTATTTATCCAGCAAATGTTCCAATTGGCGCATTTCTTAATAGTCCATCATCACGTGTTCCGTGTCGTGCAGTAAACGCTTCCTCGAATTGTTCTGCTGTTCCACAGTTAGGAAGTATTGCTTGTGCTCCTCCAGGGTGTTGTCTGAGCCATTGTGTGAGGTCGTAGACGCGTCCTTGATAGGCGACCCAGCAACTGTTAGCAGTATTGTGTATTGCAAGTTCTTCTCTGCTTATTCCATTGTTCTCTTCTTCTGCAACAATTATTGTTTCTTCCTCAACAGGTTGTGTTTCAATACCTGTCGCTTCTTCTGCAATAATGGTTTCTTCAATGGTTTCTTCTGCTGGAGGTACTTCTTGTGTTTCTGCTACAGGAGTGTCTTGCATTGCTTCCTGTTCTGCACATCCTACAAAGAGGATTCCTACAACTACCAGTGCGAATAATACATTATATTTCATGTATTTTTTGAAAAAAATTGTATTTATAAGGTTTATGCTACTATGTGTGTGCAAGAATATTTTTTTAAGAGAAATACTGTGTAAGTGTGTTATATTGCAGGGCGTTTCTTATTTCTTGTTTTGTATGCCCGTATATATTGATTACTTCATGGACTGCGTCTATGAGCATATCTGTGTATTTTTGGTACTGTATGTTGTTTTCTTCTTCTGCAAGACATATTTTTTTCCCGCCATAATAATATGCTATTGTTTGTCCTGGGTGTATGCAAATATTTTTTTCTTTACATTTTTTTATGAGTGTTTTTCCTATCGTGTATGTTTTATAGTGTTCTTTTCCTATTGTTTGATACATGATGAACTCTTTTTTTTCGCTGTTTTTCATGTTAGATACGTATTTTCTTAACAATGTTGTACATTTGGTGAAATAATTTTTTTGCTCACAGAGTAGTATTATTTTTTTCTGAAATGTTTTTATGATTGGTGGGGTGCTTTTTTTTCTGCACATAAGTCCTCGTAGTTTATATTTTTCTTGTTGTTTATATTTAGCATAATATTTTGTTGCTACTGGTTTTTTATTGTTTGTAACGCTAGGAAGAAAGGTTATTGAGTCGAACAGCTCATATTCTACAGGTATCCCAAACTGTGTGTATATAGCATGTACTAATTTTTCTACCTCTTTTGTTGTATAGTTGTTTTTTTGCAGATATAAGCTATCTACTATTCCATGCACCAGGCTAAATCCGTGTTGTTCTGCTATTTCTTTTGCTTGTATAAGTATGTTTCTTGCTACGCTACAAATTGCCATATAGCTGGCTGGTGTACCGAGTTTAAATTCTCTAAATCGTAAGTATCCGTAGCTACTTACAAGCACTCCTTTGAGTGCTTTTGTTATTTCGGTTTCCTTATTTGTTTTGGCCTCCATCCTTCTACTTAGAAAGGGTTTTATGGCTTTTGGTGTGATTCCTTTTTTTGAGAGGTCGCAGTATATGGGGAGTTCAGGTATTTTTTGATAGGTTTTTCCTTTTTTTATTGTTTCTGCACTTAAATTATAATTATATATTATCCAGGGAAACATGCTACTAAAATCTATTTCTAATACGTTTTTTGTTGTTCCTAGTATTGGATCAAACACGTGTGCTGTTCTATCTCCTTTAGTAAAATTGATTAGTGAAAGTGGTTCTTCTAAGGGTTTTTCTTTATAGGGTATGAGTTTCTTTTCTAGTGCTATCTCTTTATTTACTGCTGTGCTAAAAATTGATCCATAGCTTTTACTTACGATATCTTGTACGAGTCCGTTGCTGAGTTTACACAGTTCAAGTATGCCTATAAAATCTAATGATCCTATTGTGGTTGTTGTATTAATGAGTATTCTTCCTTTTAGTTTTACGCTAAAATCTTTGTATACTGCTCTTCCATAGCTAAAAAATGTTTTTCCGCCTTTATAATTCAGTTCGTGTGTGAATCTGTTTAGTATGTCAGGAATGCCATATTCGCGTAATTTTTTTGCAAGAAATGAAATGGTAGCGTATGCATTTTCTAGAAAGATAATATCAGGGTCTACCTGTACAAATTTTTTTGAAAAAAGAATAAGTATTTCTTGTTCAGTTCCTGTTACTGTTTTTTTGTTAACTGTTATGCTTGAAATGTTTTGTTCATGTATATGTATTTCTAAAAAGAGTTTTGTGAACGCTATGTGTCTGTAATCAATTATTTGTCTTCTTTGTTCTTTGTGTTGATAATTGAGTATTTCTAACTGTTTTTCGTATAAAAATTTGTATTCAGGACTTATGTCTCCATAGTAGATTTCTTCTTGGTGTTTTATTTCATATTCTAATCGTTTAACAAATGGTTTGAAGGCATATATTTTCGGCACCTGTATTTTATAAAAAACGTCTCTTGTTCCATCTAGTAATGTACAGGTCTTTTTTTCTATTGAGTACTTCTGTACTATTTTTTCTGTTTGTGGTGTTGCCTTAATGTATACGCTGGGATTGTATGTGTGTTCTTGAAAAATGTTTTCTTCTTCTTGTTTATACCACGTTACTATCTTGTTTTCGTGTACAAATACATCTATGAGTATCATGTGTTTTCTTTTTTAATTCAATATCTAGTATCAGTGAGAGCAATATGAATTTCCATACGTGAACGCTTCCAGTAAAGCTTATGTTTCCTACTCGCGCATATACTCTTTCAAGCATTTCTTTGTATATTTCTTGTTCTTCTTTTCTTAATGATCGTCCATATGTTTCAAATTCTTTGAGTGTGCTTTCTATTACAGTTCTTTGGCTGGGTGTTGTGTGTCCCATTAGCGTATGATATCGCAATATGTTTGTGCGTATTTTTTTTGTGTTGCACTGCTAATGCCCACTACTATTTGTATTTGTGTTGAGAGTTCTTTCATTCGTAGCCAAATATGGGTCAAAATATGCTCTTTTTCTACTTTGTTATTATAATCAAATAAGTGTTTATAATTAGTTATGATTATTTTTTTAAGAGCATATTTTTGAATTAGTGTTTCTAATTGTTCGATTACTTTTTTGAATTTGTACAATAATTCTACTTCAATGACATATACTCGCTCAAATGATTCGTAGAACTCTTCTAGTGCGTATGGATTTATACATTGCGCTACATCAATTATTAAACTGTTCTCTTCAATGAATGCTTCTCGTAATAATTCTTGATTTTTGCGTTGTAGTCCTAATAACATATTGCTCTGATTGAACACATGTTTAAATACGCGTTGAGCACAGTTGTCCAGTGTTTTGCTATATCTTTTAGAAAAGCCTTTACCATTCTCCTGGGAGAAAGTCTAACTTATGCTCTTTTTTTATCATAACTATATCGATTTTTTTTATTATTTTAGGATAGTTTGTTTTTATTTGTTCTATGAATGCGTACACAGATTCTAGACTTTCTGTTTCTAATTCTATTTCAAGGTCTGATCCTCCTAAAGGTTTTATTATATGTATACCCTTTTTGTTAAGCTTGCAAAATGCTATGAAGAAATTTAATATTAAAAAAGGCTTTTTAGTGACTTTTTCTCAAACTAAATCTGTACAAGGAGTTGTGGATTTAGATTATAAACAGTTTATTGATACATTTGGAATTCACTGCGAATAGTTGTTTCTGAGTTGCTTGTATTTTTCGATATGGCGGGTTTTTACTATACTCAGACAGAATACGCAGTATTTGTTTGGATGTGCTGTTTCATAATCGCTTCGCTTTTACAATAAGCAACGCTGGTCAGTCCTTCGATACATACTGCGTTTGCGACGACATAAAACAATTTTTCTTTCTTCGCATTATCAACAGATACTTTTTCTGCAACCACGTACGGTACCATATCAATATATGTTTATTAATGTTGCGTGAGCTGTTGTATGGAAACTGTTTTTGCTCCTACAAACGCTTTTTCCTTCATATACAGCTCTCCTTCGACTACAAAAAAGTCTTTTTGCGAAAGCCATTTAAATATCCAGTCTCCCGGAAACCGTTGTTGCAAGCGATATTCTTCTACACTCATCCACTTGTTTTTTGCTTTGTGCGTTTCCTTAATAAGTTCTCCTGTGCAATTCGTTGCTTCGTACACATGCATGATGTGGTGGTGAAGCAAGGTATCTTCTTCATACGTTTTTATGTATTCTATTGCGCAAAAGCGAATATTTCCTGCAGTGAGCCCTGTTTCTTCATATAAATCTCTCTTTGCTCGTTCTTCTGGATTCCAACCAAAATTTAATTTCCCTGCGGGCAACCCCCAATAGCCATAATAGGGCTCTTTAAGTCTTTGTTGTGCGAGTATGCGCCCGTTCTCATCTCGCGCTGCTATCATTACTATTTGTGTTGGGTAGCGTACACTTGCACCTGTATCTCCTTCTATGTTTGTTGCGAGCGTGCGTCCTTCCGAAGTGAGTTCGTACCCCTTATCTGTGCGCTGTATAATTCCTTCATCAATTAATTTGTTTAGATGGTAGGATAACTTATTGCTTTGCACGTTTGAGAGCTCATTAAACTGTGCTTGTGGTCTGTGTATGAGTGTGAGGATGATGTTTCTTCGTATCTCATGTGTCATGCAATGAGAAATATGTTTTTCTTTTTATACTTGCCAGTCAATCTTTCTTGACCTCGCACAACTCATATTCTTTCACAGATACTGCTTTTGTTTCTCCCGTAAACACGCCTTCTTTCATGTAACGCTCACCTTCTATGATGAAGAAGTTCTTGCTAGGAAGTATGAACTCAAACAACCAATCTCCAGGCAGTCGCTGCCCGGACTGGAATTCTTCCGTACTCATCCACGCATGCTTTGCTTTATGCGTTTCCTTAATGAGCTCTCCCGTACAATTAGTCGCTTGGTATACGTAAAGCGTGTGGTGATGGAGTAACGTGCCGTCATCAATAGTTTTTACGTGCTCTATACCTCGTAAAACAATATTTCCTGCAGTGAGCCCTGTTTCTTCATACAAATCTCTCTTTGCACGTTCTTCCGGATTCCAACCAAAATTTATCTTCCCAGAAGGAAACGCCCAGTACCCATGATACGGTTCTTTCTTTCTTTGCTGAGCAAGTATGCGTCCTTTCGCATCTTGAGCAACGATAATAACTGTAGGGGTAGGAAAACGCGTCTTATTACCTGTATCACCCTCAATATCCGTAATGAGGCTTTGCCCATCAGGAGTGAGTCCGTATCCGTCGGAGTATTTCTGCACGACACCCTCTTCCTCTAATCGCTTTAAGTGATACGCAAACGCGTTTGATTCTCCTTGGTTATTCCAGAGTTCATTAAAACTCGCTCGCGTGTGGTGTATAAGGTGTAAGATGATGTTTTTACGTATCTGGTGTGTCATACAAGCACACAAATATTCGTTACTTATATAGGTATATCTCAATTTTTTTTGAGCTCGCGCACCCCAAAACCTTAAAAATCGTTACCTACTCCTCATACGTACGAAATTAACTTTCACAGGAGAATTATAACAATGGCAAAAATGAGTGAACGGGTAATGTCCGTTTCAGATAAACCAGACCAGATACGAAACATCGCGATTTGTGCACATATTGATCACGGAAAAACTACTTTTTCTGATAATCTGCTGAGTGGCGCGGGAATGATGAGTGAGGATTTGGCTGGTAAAGCGCGCCAACTAGACTTTCACGAAGACGAGGCTGCACGTGGAATCACTATTGACAGTGCAGCTGTTTCTATGGTTCACAGCATTAAGGGTACAGACTTTCTCATCAATCTTATTGATACTCCTGGTCACGTAGATTTTGGTGGAGACGTTACTCGTGCTATGCGTGCTGTTGACGGGTGTATTGTTCTTGTCTGTGCCGTTGAAGGAATTATGCCGCAAACAGAAACAGTTCTCAAACAGGCTCTTCGTGAGCGTGTACAGCCAATCTTGTTTATTAATAAGGTTGATAGACTGATTAAAGAATTACAGCTTACTCCGCAACAAATGCAGGAGCGCTTTGTTAAAATTATTGCGAATGTAAATAAGAAGATTAAAGATATTGCGGGTAGTGACGAAATCGCTTCTAAATGGCAACCAAGCGTTCAAGACGGAAGTGTCTGTTTCGGAAGCGCATTCCACAACTGGGCTATGAGTATTGATTACATGCAAGAGAAAGGTATTAAGTTTGATGAAATTATCTCTGCATATCGAAGTGATGATGAGGCTGATAAGAAGGCTTTACAGAAAAGAGCTCCTATCCACGAAGTAGTATTAAACGCTGTTGTAAAGCATCTTCCTAGTCCTGTTAAAGCGACGCAGTATCGTATTCCTAAGATTTGGCATGGAGACCTTGAATCAGCCTTTGGTAAAAGTCTCCTCTCTTCTGATCCAAAAGGTCCTGTTGCGTTTGTTATTACAAAAATTGTCATCGATCCACAAGCTGGAGAGATTTGTGCTGGCAGGTTATTTAGCGGTACCATGAAGCGCGGCGATACCTTGCACTTAAACCGTGCGAAAATGGATAATAGAATTCAACAAGTTTTTGTATATAATGGTGCAAAAAGAGAAATTGTTGATAATGTTCCTGCGGGAAATATTATTGGTGTTGCTGGACTGAAAGATGCGTTCCCTGGTGAGTCCTGTACAACAGGTCCACAAACGCCCTTTGAGCAAATAACGCACATTTTTGACCCTGTTATTACAAAAGCGATAGAAGCAAAACGTCCTCAAGATCTTCCTAAACTTGTAGAGGTTCTTATTCAAGTAAATAAGGAGGATCCAGGTATTCGTGTTGAGATTAATCAAGAAACAGGCGAGCATCTTATTAGTGGTATGGGTGAGTTGCACCTAGAAATTATTGAGAATCGTATTATTACTGAAAAAGGTGTACAAATCACAACCAGCCCTCCTGTTGTTGTGTATAGAGAGGCTATTACAAAAAAAGGTGCTGATGATGGTGAGGGTAAATCGCCTAATAAGCACAACAGGCTTTATTTCCGCGCAGAACCTCTTCCCGAGTTTATTCGTGAGGCTATTAAGAAAGGGAGAGTGCCTCAAGGAAGAGTGAAGTCTAAGGATAGAGATGTCTGGGAAGCACTTGTTGCTGAAGGAATGGAGACCAAAGATGCGCGTCAAGTACGTGACATTTACAACGGTAATTTGCTTGTTGATGGAACAAGAGGTATTGTTCACATTGGTGAGATTCAAGAAATGGTAAGTGACATGTTCGAAGATGTTATGCAAAAAGGTCCTTTAGCAAATGAGCCTGGTTTTGGAATGCTTGTCACCTTGACTGATGCAAAATTGCACGAGGACGCTATTCACAGAGGGCCTGCTCAGCTATATCCTGCTGTTCGTGATGGTATCCGTGCTGCTATTGCAATGTGTAATCCTGTGTTATTTGAGCCAATACAAACTATTCTCTTTGACGCGCCTGAAGAGTACGTCGGTGAGATTAGTAAGCTCATTAGTAATAAGCGCGGTCAACTCCTTGACATGCAGGCTGAAGGTGCTATGCAGCAAATAACTGCAAAGATTCCTGTAGGTGAGATGTTTGGTATGAGTAATGATTTACGCAGTGCTACTGGTGGTCGTGGTTCAAGTAGTGTTATTGAACAAACCTTTGAGCGTCTTCCTGATGAGTTACAACAAAAAATCATTCAGCAAATTCGCTCTCGTAAGGGTTTGAGTCCAAACGAATAAGTTTTTTTTCTTTTTTTCTTTTCTCTCATTTGACGTAATGTTTATAAATCGTTATACTTTCTCATAAAATACCTACCAATACCAACGGAGGGTTATTACAATGGCAAGAGAAAAAACACATATGAATTTGGTGTTCATTGGTCACGTTGATCACGGAAAGTCTACTTCAGTAGGAAGACTTCTGTTTGATACAGGAAATATCAGCGAACAACAATTAAGAAAGTTAAAAGATAAAGCAGCAGAGTTAGGAAAAGCAGGATTTGAATTTGCATACGTTATGGATGGTCTTAAAGAAGAACAAGAACGTGGTGTAACTATCGATTTAGCTCACAAGCGCTTTGAAACTGATAAATACGATTTCACAATTATTGATGCTCCAGGGCACAAAGATTTCGTTAAGAACATGATTACAGGAGCTTCTCAAGCAGATGCTGCTGTACTCGTTGTAGCAGCAAACGACGGTGTAAACAGTCAGACAAAAGAACACGTATTCTTAAGCAGAACTCTGGGTGTTGACCAACTCGTTGTTGCAGTAAACAAGATGGATATGGTTGACTACAAAGAGTCTCGCTTTAACGAAGTAGTTGAAGAAGTAACCAAGCTTTTACGTAGCGTTGGGTACAAAATGGACCGTGTACAATTCATTCCTATCGCAAGTCTTCCAGGAGACAATATTGCGAAGAAAGGAGATAAGATTCCGTTCGCTAAGAAAACACTTCTTGAAGGTATTAACGAATTCCAAGCTCCTGAGAAGCCAACTAACCTCCCTATGCGTATGCCTATACAAGATGTATACAACATTACTGGTATCGGTGTAGTTCCAGTTGGAAAAATCGAGACTGGTATTATGAAAGTAGGTCAGAAGGTTATTGCTATGCCTGGACGTGAAGGTAACGGTGTAAAAGGAGAAGTAAAGACTATTGAAATGCACCATTCCCAACAAAAAGAAGCTGAACCAGGTGACAACGTAGGTATTAGCGTTCGTGGTTTCGGAAAGAAAGATGTTGCAAGAGGAGATGTTATCGGTCCAGAAGACGCGCCTCCTTCAGTAGCACAAGAATTTGATGCACAAATTGTTGTATTAAATCACCCAAGTGTAATGACTGTAGGATACACTCCTGTATTCCACATCCACACCGATCAGAAAGCATGTACCATTACTGCTATCAAGAAAAAGTTAAACCCTGCTACAGGAGAAACTCTTGAAGAAAACCCTGACTTCATAAAGAATGGGGACGCAGCAATTGTTACTTGTAGGCCAGTTCAACCACTTGTTATCGAAGCACAAAAAGATAATCCACACATGGCACGTTTCGCTATTCGCGATTCTGGTCAAACCGTGGCTGCTGGGATGGCTATCTCATTAGTGAAGAAATAAGGAGTAATACGATATGTCGAAAGCAAGAATTAAATTGGCCAGCGCTGATATTAGTAAAGTAAACGAAGTCTGTGAGTATATCAAAGATATTAGCACAAAAACGGGAGTTGATATGCGCGGCCCTATTCCTCTTCCGACAAAAAGACTTCAGCTCACTACGAGAAAGAGTCCTGATGGTGAAGGTACCGCTACATGGGAGCGTTATGAAATGCGCATCCATAAGCGTCTCATCGACTTAGGTGTTGATGAGCGCGCTCTCCGTTTGGTTATGCGTGTACAAATTCCTGAGGGATTAAATATCGAAATTGAGATTATCGATTAATTCGTAAATATTTTTCTTTAATACTTTTATTTTTTTTATAAATAAATATTATTTATTTTTATTGTGTTTTATCTGATATAATTGCGCTATTACCTGTTGGGTCTTGTATAGTAATAGTTACGATCTCTCTTCCCCACAGAACGCGTTGTATTTTTTTGAGTTGATTCTTTGCTTTTTTTGCAATTTCTTTATCGTCGTCCTCTGTAAGTTCTTCAATTACTTTTTTTACTCGTTCAAGAACTCCTTGTACATTTGTTACGTATCCATCGCTATTTGCTCCGCTTTCGATGGTTGCAATACGGGGTATCTTTATTGTTGCTGACGCACTTTTTACTACACGCGCATTCAAATCTGCTTCTGTTTCTATGGTGAAGCTTTGTTTTATTGGTTTTCTTTCTTCTTCTGCTTCTAAGTCACTCATTGAGTAATCGCAACCCGAGCATTCCATTGAAAATAAGTGGGTGATTCCAAAGTATGGTATATCCATTACTTGTTCTCGTAATGTGAGCGTTTTTTGAAAACAGACGGGGCATGTTTCGCCGTGTATTTCTTCAATATTTTCTGACATGTTGCTATCAGAGTGCTTCTAGTTTAAAATAGTTGTGAAAATTATTCTTCGAGAACTTCTTCTTTTTTGTTTTTCTCTCTGTAGATTTCTGCAAATGATGGAGCTACTACGATGTAATCGTCTCCAAACCCTGCGATATCTCCTTCTACTGCACTCACTGTTTTCTTGAGTTTGCTAATAGCTCTCTTCAGGTCTACAAGATCTTTTTCTTTAAGAGGCGCGATGTTTATGAGTGCTATGGTGTATCCTTCTCTCAGCGTATCAACTATTGTTTTTACGTCGGAAAAATCTTCTAAAACAAATGATCGCACAACGATTTTGTTATGTTTATTTGTTTTTGCTCCAGTAGCGCTCAACTCTACATATTGTTCATCTGACTCTGAGAAGTCTTGTGAAGAAACTTCGAATTGTTTTCTTAGGTTGCTAAAAAACTTTTTTACCATTATCCCTCAAACTTAACACTTCATTGAGAATATATAAAGGTTTGCTTATTATGTGGTTTATCCCTCTCCCAGAGGCAATGATTTTAAAAAGGCTTTTTCGTATTACTGTATATGTTTGAACGTATTTTTAAAAATTATGATGTGCGCGGTATTGTTGATGAAGAATTACTTCCTGACACCTATGTTCGTCTTGCATATGCGTTTGCTTCGCATCAAGGTTTGTCTTCGGTTATTGTTGCGCGTGATGGGCGCGCTTCAAGTGCTTCGTTTGCGCAAGCAGCCATTTCTGGCTTTCTTCGAGCGGGTTGTTCTATTACAGATATTGGTGTTGCCAGTACGAGTCAATTAAAGTGGCTTGTTGCCCAAAAAAATTTTTGTGGGGGGCTTATGATTACTGCAAGCCATAATCCTCCAGAGTATAATGGTGCAAAGTTTTATCTTCGTGGCGGAGTAGCGTTTGGAGAGGTTAATGGTTTGCATGAGCTAAAATCGCTTCTCTCACAGAATCTTCCTGAAGAGTCTGGAACATGTGTTTCTTCGTCTTTTGTGCACGAGTACATTGCTGCTTGTATACGTCTTGGCTCTTTTTCTCCAAGGAAAGTATTCATTAATCCCTCTGGTGGCGCATCCTGTGAAGAGGCCAAAACATTTGTGGAGCAGTCAGGCATTCCTGCTGTACTCTATAATGCATCTATTGACGGTTCTTTTTCTCTGCACTCTCCCAATCCTCTTGATGCGTCTGCTCAGGAGGTACTCAAGGAGTACTGTGCCATAAATGGTTGTATAGGCGTCCTTCTCGACGGTGATGGGGATAGAATTATTTTTGTAGACGAGCAAGGTATTGCAGTTCCTCCTGATTTGTTATGTGCCTTATTAGCCCAACGCCTTTCTTCTGCCGTAGGTACGGTCAATTGCACTCTTGCGCTTCGAGATGCTGTTGGTGCGGATAACTATGTCCAGACAAAAGTAGGTAATGTACATGTTCAAAAGGCGGTTCAGGAGACAAAGAGCGCTATTGGTGCTGAGAAGAGTGGTCACGTATTTTTAGCTCAAATGCACGGTTGTGAGGCGCCTTTTGGTTTGCTTACCCTCGTTCTTTCTTTTATTGGCGATTCTTCTTTGCATGAGTTAGTTTCTGTTTTGCGCAAGAAATATTTCTCTTCTGTCGAGCACAACTACCGCTCACAAGACCCAGACGCTGATTTGTTGCGTGCACAAACACTATTTGATACTGGCTCTGTATCCGAACTAGACGGTGTTCTTATCTCTGGTGCTGATTGGTGGTTTTCTGTGCGTAAAAGCAATACTGAGCCTCTTATTCGTATATCGTACGAGGCTACAACTGCAGATATGTTTGCCTTTTTAGAGAAACAAGAACAGATCTTTTGTACTGAACGTAACCTTTTTAAGGTATGAATCATTCTGTGTTCTTGAACGGAGAAAAAAACGAGTTAGAAAAAAGTTAATTCTCTTATGGCAAAACCATTTCAACCGACACTCAAAGAAAAAAAACGCTACGTTGTTTGCGAATTCGTTGAAGAAGCAACCACGCGTGATGTAAGCGGATATCTTTTTGGTATGCATGGTTTGGCTCATATGGGTTTACAAACACTAGAGAATGACGCGCACCACAGTATTCTCCGAGTTACACACACACATACAGACCATATTCTGGCAGCTCTTGCTTGGATGGGAGTAAAAAGTATTTTTGTGTCCGGCTCTTTGAAACAGGCGCGAAGTAAGCTCTACGCTGTTTCCGTTCAAAAAAAATAGGCGAGAGAAAAAAATGCAATCACAACATCAAATGATGGGTTATGACAGGGCAATCACAATGTTTTCTCCTGATGGGAGACTATTACAAGTTGAATACGCAAAAAAAACTGTAAAACAAGGAAGTACTGCTATTGGTGTAGTCACTACGCAAGGAGTTGTTCTTGTAACAGATAAACGTGTCCTTGATGAGCTTATTATAAGTGATTCTGTGGATAAAATTTTCGATGTTGATGATCATATCATTGCCACAGCAAGCGGCATTATTCCTGACGCTCGCGTTCTTGTTGAGCGTGCTCAGGTGCGTGCACAACAGCACCACGTTACGTTTGACAGTTCTATTGATGTTATTAGCATTGTAAAGGACTTAGCTGGTTTAATGCAGTTAACGACGCAAAGTGGTGGGTACCGTCCGTTTGGTGTTACGCTTCTGATTGCTGGTGTTGATAAAGATGGTATAAAATTATATAGTGTGGACCCTGTTGGAGTTTATAATCAGTATCGTGCTCTTGCTATCGGGGAGAAAGGCGATGAGGTTTCCGAGTTACTGCGTAAGTCTTGGAAAGACTCTCTTTCAATACAGGAAGGTATAGAGCTTGCCATTTCTTCTCTCAAACAGTCGCTGGATAGCCCGTTAACCACAGACCGCATTGACTGTGCGTATGTACGCACTGATATGTCTGTGGTTCGCCTTTCATCCGAAGAGATAAAGAGGTATATTGCGTAATGAGAGGTGGTCCTACTTTCGATAAAGAGCGTGTATCACTAAACATTGCTCGTCTTCGTAAAGGAGGAGATACCTTTGAAATCGTTATTGATCCTGACAAGGCAGTAAAATACAAGGAGGGAGACGAGTCTCTTACTCTGCGTGATGTACTGCGTGCTCAAAAAATTTTTTCAGATGCAAAAAAAGGGGTTTTTGCAAGTGAAGAACGACTACAATCGCTCTTTAACACAACAGATCCGCTGAGTATTGCAGAAATAATTTTTTCTCAAGGAGAAGTACAACTGACGCATGAATACAGAGAAGGTTTACGTGAGAAAAAGAAGAACAGAATAGTAAGCATTATTCACATGACTGCCATTAATCCTTCAACACAAACAGTTCACCCTCAAGAACGTATTCGGCGCGCTTTAGAGGAAGCAAAGTTTCGCATTAATGAGTTTGCTTCCGCAGAGTCTCAAGTATCTGAGGCAGTTCGTGCTATTCGTCCAATAATTCCGATAAAAATTGCTACATACATAGCGCAAGTGCAATTATCTGCTCTTCACGCAAGTAAGCAATATGGGTTATTTGGACAATATGGAACCGTTGTTTCGGAACAATGGCTCTCAGACGGTTCTTTAGCCGTGAAATTAGAAATCCCTGCGGGCAGATATAATGATTTCGTTGATATCTTAGCAAGTAAAACGCAAGGAGAATTTGATATTACTAAAGAAGAAAAATAGTAAAGGTAAGTATATGACAGCAAAACTACATATTCAAGAACGACAAATAGTTGTTCCCGGACAGGTACTAGCCACTGGTTTAGAGTATCTTCCGAGTAAAGGAACGTACAGACACAATGATACGATACGAGCAAATAGAATTGGCTTAGTTCAGATTGATGGAAAGGTTATCAAGACCATTCCTCTTGCAGGAAGGTATCTTCCTAAACGAGGAGACACAGTTGTAGGGCGTATTAGCGATGTTTTGATTAGTGGTTGGAGAGTTGATCTTCATACCATGGTAGACTCAGTATTAAGCTTGAAAGAGGCAACCAACGAGTATATTAAGCGTGGCGAGGATCTTACAAGATACTTCGCACTTGATGACTGGATTAGTTGTAAGATTACACAAGTGACTAGCCAAAACCTTGTTGACGTAAGTATGCGTGGACCTGGTTTGTTTAAGCTTGAAGGGGGGACTATTATCGAAGTGGACTCCCAAAAAGTTCCTCGCATCATAGGTGCGCGTGGAAGCATGGTTCGCATGCTCAAGAAAGCAACAGACTGTAATGTCGTTGTAGGTCAAAACGGAGTTATATGGATTAAGGGCGAGCCGGATATGGAAGTCATCGTTATTCGCTCCATTAGACTTATTGAGCAAAACAGCCATTTGCAAGGGCTTACGGAAACAATTAAGGAATTTTTAGAAGACCTTACAGGTAATGAGGTAGAATAAATGACAAAAAAAGAAATTACGCGTCATGATGGACGTAAATGGAATGAGACGAGAACTATTTCTGCTCAGGCAGGAGTGATTCCGCAAGCAGACGGAAGCGCAGTATTTACTATTGGAAACAGTACTGCATACGCGGCAGTGTATGGGCCTCAGGAACTACACCCTCGCTTTATGCAAAACCCTAAAACAGGTATTCTTCGCTGTCACTATAACATGCTTCCTTTCTCAGGTCCAGGAAGCCGTGGGCGTCCTGGTCCAAATCGACGAAGTCAAGAGATCAGCATGGTTACACAGAATGCGCTTAGCCCAGTAGTTGACCTTACTGATTATCCAAATAGTGTTGTTGATGTACACATTGAGTTTACACAGACAGATGCTGGAAGTCGTTGTGCAGGAATTTGTGCCGCTGCGATTGCACTAGCTGATGCAGGTATTGTTATGAAAGACCTTGTTTCTGCTGTTGCTGTTGGTCATCTTGATGGAACTGTAGTTATTGACCTTGATGGTGAAGAAGAACACTTTGATGGTGAGGTCGCTGATATTCCTATCGCGATTATTCCCAGTACTGGCGAGGTTACTCTTCTTCAGATGGATGGTCTTACTCAACCAGAGCTTATTATTGAAGCAATAAAGAGGGGTCGCGAAGAGATTGAAGTTATTACGAAAGTACAAAGAGATGCGCTTCTTAAAAAGTTTTCATCAGAGATTACTGGTGTTCAAGAAGCAAAAACTGCTCTTAAAAAAATCCTTTCGGAGGAAAAAAAATGAGTCAAGAAACATTAAAAACACACTTAGAAGAAGCTTTTGCAAAAAATATTCGTACAGATGGAAGAAAATTGCTTGAGTTTAGAAATATCACTATTGACCGCGGGGTTAGTAGTACTGCACATGGAAGCGCTCGCGTGCGTGCAGGGAATGCAGAAATTATTGCAGGAGTAAAAATTGATGTGGGAACGCCGTATCCTGATACTCCTGACGAAGGTGCACTTATGGTCAACGCAGAATTTCTTGCTATGAGTCATCGCAAACATGAGGGTGGAAGACCGGGAATCGACAGTATTGAGACTGCTCGCGTAATTGATCGTACCATTCGTGAGAGTAAGTCTATTGATGTAAAAAAACTCTGTCTCATTCCTGGAGAAAAAATTCTTATGGTCAGTGTAGATATTGTTCCTATTGCGTATGATGGGAATATGATTGACTTGGGTACAATTGCTGCTATGGCTGCTCTTCAGGATGCTCGTATTCCTACTGTTCATGAGGATGGTAGTGTTGACTATGAGAACCTTACAGAAAATCCTGTCCCTCTCAGTCATCTTCCGATTGCGGTGACTGTGTTTAAGTATGATGATATGCTTGTCGTTGATCCTACTGAGGTTGAAGAGCGATATTATGATGCTCGATTGACTGTGGGAACACTCGATGATGGTACTCCTTGTGCTTTACAAAAGGGTGGCTCTGCTTCTTTTACTGTTGAGGAGATTGAAGAAATAATTTCTCTTGCACAAAAGAAGGGTGATGAATTGCGAGGTTTGCTTAAATGATGAAGTACACTGTTTTTGAGCGTGCGCGCCTTATTGGTGCTCGTGCTTTGCAACTTTCTCAGGGCGCTCCTATGAATGTGTCTCTTTCAGAAGAAGAGCTTGCTAAAATAGGGTATAATCCTATTGAAATTGCAAAAATAGAACTTCGTGAAGGAAAGCTTCCTATTGATGTGAAGCGTCCCGAATAAACGTCTTTATCAAAATATTTTTTTTTATTTAAATTTTTCT